>JAFWWU010000149.1 GCA_017523285.1 Ruminococcus sp. | reverse complement strand
GATCAAGACGCTCTTTTTTCAGTGTCAGCAGGTGTTTCTGCTCTATCAGTGCCTTTTGCTTATCGTAATTATGAGAGGACAGAATTGCATGAATATCCTTAAGCGAAAAATCTAACTCACGATAAAACAAAATCTCCTGCATTCGCTCCAAAGAGTGTTCATCATAAAAGCGATAGCCGTTTTGTTCGTCAACAAAAGAGGGGTTTAACAGTTCGATTTCATCATAATAGTGCAGTGTGCGCACACTGACACCTGTAAGTTCTGCAAATTCTTTGATATGCATTTTCATTACATCGCCTCCCTGATTATGATTGTACACTATGACGTTACGTGAATGTCAAGAGCTTTTCTGAAATTTTATCATATTTTTTGTGATATAAGAAATCGGGATTTGTGCGGTGCTGTCATAGTTCTTCTCATTTTATATTAATTCATGCATTTTATTCGCAAGATACAGCGGCAGATTAACAAAGTTGTCATTGATTTCATATCCCAGCTAAAAGTTGTTCTATTGCGTTGCGTTTCACATTATCACGCTTCTTACCGATAGTAGCATACCACTTTTTTAAGAAAAATACAAGTGGTATTTACACATTTTTGAAATATAGAAACTGTATTTTACACATTTTTAAAAAATTAAATCTTGTTCTTGTCAATAAGAGCAGACATGAAAAAAGCTGTACTCGTAGGAGCAAGTACGAATAAACACCTTCGTATGTCTGATAGCAATATCTTTTCCGTCACAGTGTCACAAATGGTTTCTTTACTTTTTTAAGCAGCGGGGGTATAATGAAAGCAAGGAGAGGCGGTGATAAAAATGCTGACCGGTCAGAAGATTGCAGAATTAAGAGCAAATATGGACTTATCGCAGGAACAGCTTGCTGAAAAGCTTTATGTAACAAGAGCAATGGTATCCAAATGGGAAAGAGGAATTTGTCTGCCCGATTATAATATGATTTTAAAAATTGCAGAAATATTGTCGGTTTCTCCTGATGAGATAATGAGCAGAAATGATGCTGTCCTCAATGAATTGTACAGCTTTTTATCAGATACTGACAGTGATGATCTCCTGAAAGACCTGAATGATTTTTTGTCAACACTTAATGGTCGTGACAGAAGCGTATTTATCAGGCGATATTATTACCTTGAGGATATTAACACGATTGCTGAAAACTACAACATTACAGAAAGCAATGTCAGAACCGTTCTTATGCGAACACGCAAGAAATTCAAAAAATATCTTGAGAGGATGATTTCATGAAGAAGAATGATTTACATGATGCATTATCAGGAATTAATAAAGATTTTATAGCAGAATCAGATGATTTCAAGGCTGTTTCAGCGGATTTCAGAAAGGTAAAAAGCAGGAAGAACCGCATTGTTATCTCAACCCTTTGCCTTGCATTTGTTGGCATTGGCGTAATTGGAACTGCAAAAAGCGGTCTATTGAAAAAAGATTTACAGACGACTGAGAAAGACATCGGCATTATAAGCTCCGACGAATCAAATATATCAGTTCCTGTTTCATCAACTGTCGCCGCTGTTATAGATACAGAACAGCCATCAGTCAATGAAAATCCTATTATAAATGAACCTTTATATTACAGCAAGCTTGTAAAAAACACCGATATTCCCGAGCTTAACGGATATGATATATCTGTTTCGTTAGACATTGCAGCCTTTGATGAATCTATGCTCAACGATTCGGCAGGTGTTATTGAGGGTGAAATCATTGACTTGTGGGTGAATCAGTATGAGTATGCAACAGCAAGCGATAAATTTGAACCTGACGGACAAATTTACCATAAGCCATCTACTGTTGCTTATAAAATAAAAATCGACAGAGTGTTAAGTGGCGATTTCTCGGTCGGAGATATAATTACAATAGAGGACTACCACTTTATTCTTGATTCAATTGTATCAATAAAAAAAGGCGGAAAATACGTAATACCACTTGGTAAAGGAGATGGAAAGTTTTTTGATCATGACAAAATAATAAGCGGAGATACTAATCTTGAAAGCTGCTATTATACGCTGTATCAGTTCCATCCGCAGATTGAAAAGGTCAGCGGTGGATATATTGTTCCGGGTGACTGGAAAACCCTCATAACAGATGATTGCACAGAAATCATCATGGACATCGTGGACATTGACAATGTAGTTTTTTCATTCCCCGGTCCATTGTATTATGTTCCTGATAGTATTTTTAATGACAGAATAACTCATATTATTCAAAGCTAATAGATAAAAGCATATCAAATAATAAGTCCCTGCGCTTGCAGGGACTTCATTATTATTCAAACAGCTTATCTGCTTCTTCAAGGTTGAGCAGATAGTATTTCTTGCCTTTCTGCCTGTTCTCAATGAGCATTATATCGGGAATAAGTTTTAGTCTGTTTCTTACTGTGTTTTCGGATAAGCCCATATGCTTGATAAGCTCATCACGACCTATGCCGATATTTGAAAAGAGTGATGCCTGTATCAGCACATCATAGAGTTTGAACATATTCGCTTTATCAGCTGAAGGCAATAACTTGATACGTTTCCAGTAGTAATCCCACTTCTGTTTCTTTTCTTCAAGAGTCTCAAGAAGCTGCTGCATAGATATTTCAACAATACTGAGGAACATATCGACAAAAGGTGTAAGCTCACCTTTATTGTGCGGATCGTTGCAGACTTCAAATGCCTTATAATACTTTGAAATATTTTCTTTTATAGTATAAGACAATCTGAATCCTATCAAAGGTGTTAATTCTCTTGAAAGAAGATAACTGCTTATGAAACGGCTTGTTCTGCCGTTACCGTCATAGAATGGGTGAATGTATCCGAATAGGTAGTGAAATACAGCTATCCTTATGAATATATCAATATCATTATCGTTAAGCACAGAAAGACTTTGTTCAAACGTTTCGATTATCCTGCTTTCAGGCATCAGACCTTTGTGAATGACCCTCTGTGCAGCAGATTGTACTTCAACACCGGAACGGCGGAATATTTCACCATCAGGCAGATTTTCAGGATCGTTTGCTTTTATTTCTTCGTAAAAAATATCATCATACACTTTCCTGATATCCTGGCAAGTTTTGAATGACATTGGCTGGCGGCGCTCAAGCATTACGTATTTCGCTATAAGCCCGACAAAACGGTTACGCTTATTATGAGTTGAGAGATCCTGCAATATCTCTCCGATTTCCTTACGGGTACTGTGAACGCCTTCAATATCATTGGTCAGCAGTATCTCATCTATCAGACAGCGTGTGGTGAATTGTTCTATTGCTATGTCAGGGAATGAAGAGTAAAGTTCCGAAACGTTCTTATCAAGACGCTCTATAGAAATTATACGTTTATATATTTCCGGAGTCTGACATATAAAAGCAGTATTATCTCCGATATTTACAGGAAGATGGATGGTGTTTTCATCATTGTAACGATACTCATATTCTTCCTTATAGTCTTTCACACCCATATGAAAAAGAGCTTTTAATGTTTTCCTTGACATATATCTCATCTCCTATCCTGATAATATTATTATGCGAAACGCAAATTCGAGTATTCATTGCGTAAAAAAATAAAAAAGCATAGTGCGAAACGCAAAAACGTATGCATTTTGCGTTTCTGTATATCATTGTATCATCATATAACGCAAATGTCAACAAAATTGAGTATTAGTAACTGTATAGCAGATTCAAGTTGGGGAGACTAAGTCTCCCCATACTCATTTATGGCGTTATTTTGTTTACAGCATCTACAAGAACCTTTATATCAAGATGCGTATAAACGCTTTCAGTTACAGACATTGCTCCGCTGTGACCTACAATTTTCTTGATGATTGTAGGAGTAACTCCAGCGTCTGCAAGCATACTTACACAGGTGTGACGTGTGAAATGCGGTGTTGTCTTTGAATCAATGCCTAACTGTGCAATGACG
>JAFWWU010000148.1 GCA_017523285.1 Ruminococcus sp. | reverse complement strand
TATAATATAGGTGGTCGGACAGACTAATAAATCAGGAGTTGTAAACAGTTATGAAAAAGAAATTAATCAATAAGATGACAATTACAATTGCTATTCTCGTCATGACGATATTTGCAATTCTCGTGTTTTTCTTCAAAACAACAATACATGCTGGAATAGAGTATTATATGCATACCGAGAAATATGATGCTTTTGCTACATATTACGCTGAGAAGTATAAAATGGGCGCTACGGAAGATATAAAAGAATATCATGATGGACTTTGGACGTGTGTATATTACGATGAATGCGGCAGAATGAAATTGTTAATAAGAATCAGCGAAACGGATTTACACAACGAACAAGGCGATTACCGTATCTTATTTCTTGAATATATTGATGACGAGTATTCCGATCAGAGCGATAATACAACTAAAATACCATTTACTGATAACTGGTACTCTCATGTGTATGTAGGTCCAATTGGATAAAGAACTTCATTTCACTATTATTTTATACAGCCGATTTTAATGTCATCTATTTTGAGCAAGACAGACACAAACTCATATTTTTATCCATTGAGATAAAAATATGAGTTTTTTTTGCGTAAAAACGATAAATCATCCACACTTGAACAAAAAAATATACAGACAATCCCCTTATATTATAATAACGTATAAGATGTCAAATAACAGATATTTATCCTTTATTTTATATAAATTATTGTTAAAGCTGAAATAAATGAAAAAAATGCTTGATTTTAGTTGCGAAATGTTATATAATGAATGTATGTGCATATTGCATTTTATTTCTTTATTATGAAAGGAGTATTAAATTACTATGATTTATTCTCATGAAGTAGAAAACATGTGTCCTGTAAGACAGGGCGTTGCTCATGGTGCTGCTCCAATTCCGGAAGAAGCTAAGTGGGTTAAGGCAACACAGATTACTGATATTTCAGGCTTTACACACGGTGTAGGCTGGTGTGCTCCACAGCAGGGTACATGTAAGCTCTCACTTAACGTTAAAGACGGTGTTATTCAGGAAGCTCTCGTTGAAACAATCGGCTGCTCAGGTATGACTCATTCAGCTGCTATGGCTTCTGAAATCCTCCCTGGCAGAACAATTCTCGAAGCTCTCAACACAGACCTCGTTTGTGACGCTATCAACACAGCTATGAGAGAACTCTTCCTCCAGATCGTTTACGGACGTTCACAGAGTGCTTTCTCTGAAGGCGGTCTTGTAATCGGTGCAGGTCTTGAAGACCTCGGTAAGGGACTTCGTTCACAGGTTGGTACAATGTACGGTACACTTGCTAAGGGTCCACGTTACCTCGAAATGACAGACGGTTACGTTACAGGTATTGCTCTTAACGAAGACGACGAAATCATCGGCTATAAGTTTGTAAACTTCGGCAAGATGATGGACTTCATCAAGGCTGGCGACGACGCAAATACTGCTTTTGAAAAGGCTCAGGGTCAGTACGGCAGAGTTGACGACGCTGTTAAGATCATCGACCCAAGAAAAGAATAAGGAGGATTTGTAAAATGGCTTTATTTGAATCATACGAAAGAAGAGAAAAACAGATTCTCGCTGTTATAAAGGAATACGGTATCAACTCAATCGAAGAATGTGCTGATGTTTGTAAGGCTAATGGTCTTGACATCTACAAGCTCGTTGAAGGCATTCAGCCAATCTGCTTTGAAAACGCTAAGTGGGCTTACACAGTAGGCTGTGCTATCGCTATCAAGAAGGGCTGCACAAGAGCTGCTGACGCTGCTGCTGCTATCGGTGAAGGTCTCCAGGCTTTCTGTATCCCTGGCTCAGTTGCTGACCAGAGAAAAGTTGGTCTTGGCCACGGTAACCTCGGCAAGATGCTCCTCGAAGAAGAAACAGAATGTTTCGCATTCCTCGCAGGTCACGAATCATTTGCAGCTGCTGAAGGTGCTATCGGTATTGCTGAAAAGGCAAACAAGGTTCGTAAGAACCCACTCAGAGTTATCCTCAACGGTCTTGGCAAAGATGCTGCTCAGATCATTGCAAGAATCAACGGCTTTACATACGTTGAAACAGAAATGGATTACTACACAGGCGAAGTTAAGGAAGTATTCCGCAAGGCATACTCAACAGGTCTTCGTTCAAAGGTTAACTGCTACGGTGCTAATGACGTAACAGAAGGCGTTGCTATCATGTGGAAGGAAGGCGTTGACGTTTCTATCACAGGTAACTCAACAAACCCAACACGTTTCCAGCACCCTGTTGCAGGTACTTATAAGAAGGAATGTATCGAAAAGGGCAAGAACTACTTCTCAGTTGCTTCAGGCGGCGGTACAGGACGTACACTCCACCCAGACAACATGGCAGCAGGTCCTGCTTCTTATGGTATGACTGACACTCTCGGCAGAATGCACTCAGACGCTCAGTTTGCAGGTTCTTCATCTGTTCCTGCTCACGTTGAAATGATGGGTCTTATCGGTATGGGTAACAACCCAATGGTTGGTGCTACTGTTGCTTGTGCCGTTGCGGTTGAAGAGGCTATGAAGTAATCTTAAACGGCTATATATCGTTATTTTTAAATTCAGCTCCTATGAAAAATCATAGGAGCTGTTTTTGTTTTATCTGCAATTTCAGTCTTTTGTCCACCAATTGCCCACCAAATATAATATCACTCTGATGTGAATAAATTCTTTATAATTGCTGTGGCTTCATTTTTCATATTTTCTGTAAGATGAGAATACACATTCCATGTATATCCCTCATTTTGTTACACATTCGATATGTTTGCTATATTATATTACATAAAAACAAGTCACAGGTTCTGCAATTGATCCTGTGACTTGTTATTTTCTATCAGATATTTTTGTAAGCACACGTTTCATATAACAAACGTGAAACACATATATTAAATTTACATATTACCTGTTATATTTTTTCTCATCATAATCATATCAAATATATCAGCACCTGCATCTGATAAAATATCAGCAGCATAGAACTGTTCGCCACTGAGATTTTCATTGCCGAAAATAGATTTCTGCAATAAAACTGCGTCTGCAATATCTACTTTGCTGTCAAGATTGATATCGCCTTTTTTTCCTTTAACAGAAGCATCTTCAACATCAATAGGTCTGATAATTATATATCCTATATTTATTGCCTTATCATCAGAACGTAGATTAATAGTAAGTTCTCCGTCGCTGACATTTACATTACCTTTGATTTCAGTTCCGTTTACAGGAGCGTTGCTTACGATTATAGTTTCGTCGGATTTTCCTAAATTCGCATAAGCGGTAGGATTTTTTGAGCATCCCCATGGATCGCTGAATGAAAGTTCAACAGAATATTTGCCATTTGGTAGTTCAAAGCTATAATCAATATGTCTGCTTATATTGTTTTCATACTGATTTTTTGTATAACGGAAACTATTTGCCTTATTAGCACCATCAGCAGTGCTGCTTTCATCAGGCCATGTGTTTGATGTATAGATTCCGCTGCTTTTTCCTGAACCATTGTATTTATCTTCCGCAGAGTCTATTAATCCCCATCTTTTGCCTGTTACTTCATCATATGAGTATATCTGTTCTGTCAGACAATTATACATTCCAAGTTTATCACTGCTTGAAATTGTGCTTGTATTATGGTCACCGCAATCTACATAATAAGCGATACCATTATCATATTCATAAAGCGGAGTAACAGCCTCCATATAAATAAAATCACATACCTTTGCTGATTGGTCGCCATCAATATCGGATGAGAATGTTACATCAAGAACTTTATAATCCTTTCCGTCTGCGTTGACATCATAAATACATCTATTCCTTACATCCTCCGGAATAATAATAGGCACATCATAAACGTTTTTATCTCCGTCATAACTTAGCTCACCTGACCAGAGAACAGAATCACCGACTCTTACACGGAGTGTCATTCCGTTGTCTGTTTTGCGGAGTTTTATTCTGAGTCTGAGTATAGATGCTGTATCATCAACAGCCATTCTATATGTAAACCAGCCGCCGTTTTCAACATAGCGATATGTACTGTCGTTTGTTACACCAACAGAGGCAAACTCAACCATTTTGTGAAGGTTATCGCTTTCATACTGTCCATATCCAGGCTGAACAGTATCTGTAACTGTTGTCTTTGCTCTTGGGAGTTTTTCATCAACAACTGTTCCGTTAGGAATAAATTTCCAATAAATACCATATCTCTGCTGATACTGTTTATAATGTGGTGTAAACACAAGCTTTGTATTGGTATCATTGAGTGTAAAACGCATTGTGCCGCTTTCTCTTACAAGATGTTCATCAATTTCTGCCATAAATGCTGCTATTGATTTTCCTTCCTGAGAAAGCTTGATAGTTTCATTTGAAACAACCTTATCCTTAGGAATAGTTACCCACATTCCTGTGCTGCTTGTAGCCATATTTTCTTTTCCTAATTCAGCACTGAGAACTAATGGACCATATTTAAAGCCATATACATTTGAAGCATCAGGAAGAGAGTATGCTCTTACTTTTGAAGGAATTGTAAGCTCAATCACATCACCGTTTGAACGGTTTCCAGAAACTTTTGCATATCCGTTTACTGTCTGATATGTGTATTTTGCACCATTTACAGTTATCTGCATTGTTCCTGCAATCCAGTCAGGAATACGGAAATAAATATCTGAATCAGTACTGCCCTTGAATGTAAATTTTGCTGTTTTACCATCAGGAATATTGCTTTCCTGTGTTATTGTAACATTTTTTTCATCCCAGTTGAGAACAGAACTCTGATAAAAATTTACATAGAGTGAATTTTCATCGTGCATATAAATAGTATCGCCGAGTTTTGTGAAGCTTTCCATTCCACTTCCTGTACAGCACCAGAATTTATCCCACTCTGTGCTGTATACTTTAAAATAACCTGTAGCCATTGGCTGGAAATATGTTGTCATACCTGTTTCAGGATTTTGTGATGAAAGTATTGAATTGTAATAGGTGTTTTCATAAAAATCCATATATTTGCTATCGTGAGTAATCTTGAAAAGTTCTCTTGAAAGCTTAAGCATATTATATGAATTACATGTTTCACAGTTACAATTTGTACGTTCTGCGTCAAGAATGTTATCCTCGCCAAAGTGTTCCCATTCACTGTTGCCGCCTGTTATATAGGTATGATTAGTAGTAACCATATCCCAGAAAGTTTCTGCATATTTCAGATATATTGATGCATCAATCTTCTGACCGTTGACAGTTTCGCCGTGAAGTACGGTATAGCGTTTTAATGCACCGATGAATTTCGGAATGGTAGTATTTGCGTGACGATTTGTGAGAACGTTTTTTCCGCCGTTAAGAACTTTATCAAATAAAGCTGTTTCATCAAAATAATGTGCAGCCTCAGCATGAGATGCTTTGCCTGTAATAGCATAAAGGTCATACAAACAATCATTCATACCGCCGTATTCAATTGATAAAACAGTTCTGTGAGTCTGGTCGCTCCAGTTTTTACAACGATTATAAACCCAGTCACCAAGATTTGATGCTGTTTCCTTAGCTGGTGCATAGCCTGTTGCGTTGTATACATCAACAATACCTGCAATAAGCTTGTGCATAGTGTACCACGGAACCCATGCGTCATCAAAAATATTTGCTTTTCCTATTTCTACACGGTCAAACTGACGTTCAACATTTCCGTCGGAATGAATCGGGGCAGCCCATAGAAAACCTGCTTTACCCTTTGAATTTTTCTGACATTGCTGCATACCATCAATAAGTGTTTTCATTCTGCCGTAAAGTGCACTCTTTTCTTCGGCAGAAATAGACGGATTCTGATAAGCCTGAGCAATAGCTGTCAGATAATGACCTACGCTGTGGCCGGCGATGTTGGTGTTTTCCCAGCCGCCATAGCGTTTTGCACCGTTAGTGCTGAGTCCTGCATTATCCCTGAATCCTGCAAGGAGTCTTTCTGTATCAAATGCAAGCAGATATTTCATTTCTTTGCTGAATGCATTTGTACAGTAATCATCGGTCATAACCACATCAGATATTTTGAAATCCTTAATATCTGCTGCTTGTGCTGCAACCTTTGTCATATCTGCATTTGGAATACAAAGTGTACTGCAAAATACAGTTATGGCTGAAAGTGCTGCGGTGATTCTTTTTCTTAGTCTTTTTTTCATATAAATCCCCCTTAATAATAACGATATTAATATCGTCCTCTATATTTATACTCTAATAATATATTATTCAATATATAATTACAACTCACAAATTACATATTAAGTGGAGATTTTGTTGCAGATATGTCAATACTTATTTCGATATTTTTTGCATGCTCTGTGCCCTCATCTGTACTATACACGCCATCTATTCTCCAACATTTATCTCATTATATGCAATAAATTAACGGGAGCAAAGTTTGAAATGCTCCCGTTTTATAATTAATTCATATTCTGTTATTATCCCCTGACGTTTTTTTCATATAACGCTTTTTTAGCTGTTGATTCATTAAATCCACATGTTTTCTGTCTACAATATAATGCACAAGACATGTAAATCCATAGATGAATACAACTGCTAAAAAAATCAGAAGTACAGACATCGGAGTTAAGCTGCACCAGCCAAACACATTAAGAAGTATCAGCGTAATGAAGAATATCAATATAAAATGAATCATCCATAATACAAGCAGAATTCTACCGTTTTTGGCATCAAAACAAACAAGTGATGCAGACGGCAGAGCAGTAATTAAACCACTTAAAAGTATTTCCCATAATACAACACTTTCCATCTGCTGCCCTGAGAATGTCATATATACTGCTGTTACAATCAATGCAGCAGTTGTAATATTCACAAAGTAATGAAGTAGTGAAACTATAAATTCCTTTATCATTTTTATACCTCCTCAACGCCAAGCTTATTCTTCAAGCCGCGTACATATTGGCGTGAAATAACTATTTTTTCGCCGTTTTTTAAATGTGCCTCCATCTTTCCGCTGAAAAGCGGTGATAGGTATTCTATTTTTTCCATATTTACAATCATAGATTTTGAACATCGTACAAAATCAAGTGGGATAAACATTTCTTCAAGCTCATATAGCTTATATCTTACTTCATACACTTCTGAATGATAGTATGCAAATACGCGATTCTCATTTGCTTCAAAATAGTATACATCCTGATAATTAAGACGTACTATTTTATCATCCGTATACCCTGTGAGTTCTGTATTGGCATTTTGAAATGCCAAAAGCATAGAGAGCAGACGTTGATCAGGTGTAGCACATCTGACAATTATAACGTCTTCATCATCAGGCTCAGGAGATTCTATTATTATCCTCATTTTTGTCCTCCGATTTTATATTTCAAGCGATTCACCATGATTCAGCTTATATACAACCGCTTGTTTTTTCAGATAATCTTCAATATCTGTTGTATCAATTTCTGCGCTGAATGGCGGGAATGTGTTATCAAAATGCGTCAGCAAAACTGCTTTTGGTTTTAGACGATTATATATTCCTGCAGCAATTTTAAATAATTCGTCTGAGCCTTGATATGGAAACAGAGCAAGATCGGTATCCATAGGATAATCCACATCATATGAAATAGCAAGACTGCCGATTATCAGAATTCTTCTGCCATATACTTCCACAAGAAAACATAATGATTCTTTATGTTCCGGGAAAGCAGCGATTTTTGCAAGTTTTCCTATAATACCTTTGCGATTATGAATAACACGTTTACTGCATACTGCTTTTATGCAATCCCATGCACTTATTTTAATATGGCTGCCTTTATAAGCAGTGATTTTAAAATCACCGATTGAAAAAGAACTTCCTGCTTCAATCATTCGCAGATTATTCTTTTTGACACCATCTCTGCGTAAACTCCTGTATGGTGTTTTTGTGCAGTAAACAATGGTATTATCACGCACAATTTCGCTGATACTGCTGATATGGTCAAAATGACCGTGTGAAACGAGAATGTGACTGCACCCATCATAAGCATTTGATTTGATTTTTATACTGCTATCCGAAAACGGAAAAAACGGATCTATCAGTAGTTGTGAATTCCCTGCTGTAATCCGTACAGATGCGGTAGCATACCATGTAATTTTTATTTTTTTATCCATAGACATTATTCTATTCGTGTTAATTTCGTTTTCACACCATTATCGTCTGTCATAATCATAGTATTACCATCTGTTTTGTAAGTTAATGCCGAAGGTTGACCACTTTTATCAAGCATCGCAAGTGACAATAATAAAACTGATATTTTTTTCATAATAACCTCTCATATAATTAATCTTCATTCAATCAAAAATACATAGTTTTTCTTTACAATATACATAATAACACACATTCAAATCCTGTGTCAATGCAACTTACCCCCTTAAAAATGCAACTTACCTATTAAATACAGATATCATTTCAACGATGAAGAGGATTTGAAGAAACTGTATAAATAATATCAATAACCGTATTCGTATTAGCGGGTACGTTTTTTGAAAAAATTTTCAAAAACATATTGACAAATCTCTATCTATGATTTATAATAACACATAGATAAACATCAATGTGAGGTGAGCAAATGGAACTTAATCCTAAAAAGACAGCTGTTATCTTCAAGGCATTCTGTGATGAAAATCGCATTAAGATTTTACAGCTTTTGATTGATGGCGAAAAATGTGCCTGCAAGCTTCTTGAGGAAATGAACATCACACAGCCTACGCTTTCACATCATATGAAAACACTCCTCGATAGCGGTATCGTCGAAGGTCGCAAAGAAGGTAAATGGATGCATTATTCTATTTCAAAAGAAGGCTTGGAAAAAGCACAGAAATATCTTGATTATCTGAAAGGTGAGGTTTAATTATGACAAAAGCAGAGAAAGCATCAGAGTTATTTGCAAACAATTTCAATTGCTCACAGGCTGTACTTACAGCATTCGCACCTGATTTCGGACTTGATGAAAAGCTTGCGTTAATGCTTGGAACACAGTTCGGCGGCGGTGCAAGAAATGCTGAAATGTGCGGTGCTGTATCGGGAGCGTTAATGGTTCTGGGACTTAAATACGGACATTATGAATCGGAAAACAATGAACAGAAATCCCGTGCATACGCAATTGCAGTTGAATATACAAATCGATTCAAGGAACTGAATGGCTCTATTGTCTGCCGTGATTTACTTGGATACGACCTTACAAAGCCTGAGGATTCTGCTTATATCAAGGAGAAAAATCTGTTCAGAACAGTATGTCCCGAAATGATAAAAAGTGCTGTAGAGGTGCTTGAAAGTATTTTAGCTGATTATAAATAACCCGTGTATACGCACGGGTTGCTTAAGAAGTTAAAAATAGATACATTCCTATGTTTAGATATATCTATTTAAGAAAGGAATTATTCCTATGGAAACGGGGTGTAATGTAAGTTGTCCGTGTATCGGCAGAGATTTTGATGATAACTGGGGACTTACTGACCCTACGGGTGAAAGCGATGAGTTTTTTGTTGATGTTATAAAAAGGATTGAGGAGCAGATACTTGCGTTAAAAGAAAAATTACAGTAAAAAAACAAGAGCAGCATTGCAAGAATTCAATAAACAACACACTTATGCAGGCTTTATACATAATAATTATTTACCCGTTTTTCTCTTGAAAACGTAAATCAGATATGTTATAATAATTGATAGTTTAACAGGAGGAATATTTATGTATAAAAAAATAGTTTCAGCTGTTTCATCGATAATTACATCAGCAATTCTTGCCCTCAATTGCACTGCATATCATACAGAACAAACAGCTTCGGCATTTGAACTTGGCGGTCTGATTGAGGAGGCACTTTCTAAAAGCAAAACAATAGTGCTTTCACGTGGAAATATAGTAAATTTTGCTGTCAAGGACGCTAAAGGTAATCTGATAGATGATTACCGTGTGACTATTCGTAATTCAGCAGGACAAAATGCAGGTTCTATATCGGATGATTACTATTATACAGATAATAACACATTAGGTATAGATAATAATATTGAATGGACAGTAAAAATGAAGACATTCGGCGATCTCATTGCACCCGATAAGCCATTGTTTGCAAAAGACTATACCGCTTCTACAGGTCCGACTTCATCTGCGTCTTATGCTGTATATCATAAATATAATAAAAATACTGATGTTCTTGTTGAGTGTAATTATGATTCAACACAAGCTAAGGAAATGAAAATTTTATCAACATCTTCCACTGAAACAACTGCATTTACTATTCCGGCAAATAAAGCAGGAGTTTATGTAGATGCAAAATGGGCATCTCGTGGTGGTGAAGGATATTATTATGTTGGCGAAGGCAGCAAAAAATATTTTTCTGAAAAAGATATGATCGGAAAACTTAAGGTTATTTCTCCTAAATATCCGATCAGCGATTTTCGTCTTGGTGTAGATGATACATTAGACTATGACAACTGCTTTGAAAATCCGCCTGAATATCAGAATAAAACAACCGAATATGTAAAGTGGTCAATGAATTTATCGAAAATCTTTACCGATTCAGATCATCCTGTATTCAATAGTAACGGAACATTTTCATGGTGTGATAGAACCTGTGATTTACGAAAGTCGCAAAAGAACTCAACATGTATCATCACTGTCACAAGCGGTGCATGTGTTACAGTAGCAATCCCTGATGATAATGGCAATATAGATTTCTACGTCGAAAAAGAAAACCGTAAATTTGATGCAGAAATACAAGTAGTTTGTAAAGTAAAAAACAGCAATGCAAGACAATATTCAAATATTGAAAGTAATGATCTTATTGCAGGAAATGAAAACACAATATTTGTCGGAACTCCGAGCATTCCCAAAACAGGCGAAACAATTTTCGACGTGCCATCAGGAAAATATACTCTTGAATTCACACGAGTTCCTGAGGGATATATTAATCCCGGAACTGTTTCATTTAATGTTGACCAGACAGCAGCTTTACAGTATAAGACTATAACTCTTAATTCTGCTTCATCGCTTTCATTTGGTGACGTAGACGGAAATCTATCAATAAATGCAATTGACGCAAGTATTATTCTTGCCGCTTATGCAAGAGAGTCAACAGGTGGTTCAATGGGATTTTCAAATGAACAGGAAAAAGTGGCTGATGTAAACAAAGACAATTTGATAAACTCATCTGATGCAAGTCTTGTTCTTAGTTACTACTCTTATATCTCAACAGGTGGTACAGCTTCAATTCAGAATTATATAGCTTCAAAATAAGCACCTCGATAATTTTATTTCATATTTATAAAAATCAGCCCTCAGTTTTATTCTGAGGGCTGATATATTTATAAGACAAATTAATGCTATCTGTTATAATCAATAATTACATATATCCGCTTTAAGCAATACCCTGCTTCTTGTAAGAATAAGAGGTATTACTGTCATAAGATTGCACAGCACAAGTACTATAACAGCTATCGGAGCAGTATATACAAGATATACACCTGACGAAGCAAGCACGAGTTCATTAAACAGATATAATGCAAGGAAGAAAATTCCGCCCCCCACAATGAGAACAATTACATCCATAAAAAGAATCTCCCCTGCGATTTTTCTAATTATTTTCTTTTTCGATATACCTATCGCTCTGTAAACTGCAAATTCAAATTCACGGCGCTGATACATCCCGACAAATGCCGCATTTACTGTTACAGAAAGAATAATAGCAAGAAAAATTACAACAACAAAAAATATTGTATTGAAAATTGAATACATTTCTTCTGTATCTACTCTTATTGGTATACTGTAACTAATAGGATAAGTTTTGGCAATTTCGTTAACTTGCCTTCTTGTTTCTTCAAGTGAAATACCATTTCCGAAAATTATTGCTGTGTAATCCACGTCTTCTTCAGTACCAATAAAATATTGTGTATAGCCGTTTTCTTCTGTTAATGCTGCAACTTTAAAATCATGAAAAAGATAATTTTTCTCATCAGGCGAAATAATATCTCCTGTTTTATATCCACCATTATCAGCCATATATCTGCTCATTACAACTGTTTTGCTTTCAATCTTAGAAAAATCACAATCAATATTATGATAGTTACAGAAAAGCTTGAAATCTTCTACTGTTCGGAATGTATATGTAAGAGTTCCGTCGGTAAATCCCATAACAGTTTTTCTGGTCAATTCATTAGGAAATCCTAATTCAAGTATTGTAATATCATCTCGTTTTTTTATTTCTTCACAGAATGCTTTAAAATCTGCACGTTTTTCTTTATTATTCGGAGAGTAGACCTCGATATGATTTTCATCAATATTATGGCTGTATTCCCAGTTTTCCTGCGGAGTATATATGTATAAGCCTCCAAGATATGCTCCAAAGCTCAGAAAAATCATAAACATAAGAAGTATACAGCGTGATTTGTTCTGCTTTATGAAATACAGCGGAGAAAACGGCTTCATATCTCCTCACCGCCTTTGATTGCGCTTATTTTGCCATCCCACATCTCAATAATACTGTCTGCATCACTAAGAATAGAACGATCATGAGTAATTACAAGTACAAGATTGTTTTTGGAGTATTCCTTGAGTATTTTCATAACTGCAAAAGCGTTTTCATGGTCGAGTGCGGCAGTCGGTTCATCAGCAAAAAGCACCTTAGGATTATTTATCATAGCTCTTGCTATTGCGGCTCTCTGACGCTGACCGCCTGAAAGCTTCGCAGGACGTTTATTGAATTCCTTTTCAGTCAGACCGAAGCCTGACAGAAGCTTTTTTGCCTGCTCAATAACTTCTGCGCCCTTTGTTGCAGCTGCAACAGTTACATTATCGACAGCACTCATATATGGAACAAGAAAATGCCTTTGAAAAACAAAACCGAATTCATTACGTCTGATGTTTTCCCTTTCGCTGTTTTTAAGCTTTGTAAGCTCTTTTCCGTTATATAAAATACTGCCGTCAGTAGGACTTTTCAGCGTTGAAAGACAATACATTAAAGTAGATTTCCCCGAACCTGAAGGTCCGATGATCCCTATAAGTCCTTTATCGGGAAGATTAAGGTCAAAACCACCGAGAGCATACACCTTTTCTGTTTTCTCCATATCATATATCATTGTTATATTCTTTATTTCAAACATTTTTGTTTCCTCCTATCAATACAGGTCGTCTTCCATTGCGTCAATGGTGCGTATTTTGTATAATGCATATTTTATCGGAATCTGTAATAATCCGATAAATAATACAAATGCACAAAGTATCTCTGTAATTTTATCGGGATAGAAATACTGACAGGTTATCCCCTTTGGTTTCATAATTATCATATCAAGAGCAATTACCATTACAGCTGTAATTATTACTCCCGAAAGAATTGCTGTGATAAATGTAAATAATAATTCTCCCATAATCGAAAGATATATTGAACGTCTTGAATATCCGATTGAACAGTAAAGGCACCATTCATTATGACGATCACGAAGATATGTTGTATATACTACAAATAGTGAAACAAAAAGCACTACAAATATTCCGATATATATGTATTTGGTGGATTGCTGCATTTCATCTACTACATAAATCTCATAATCTTTATAGAATGTATTATAATCATTAACAAAATCGCTGCCCTCTACATATTCAAGGCCAAGTGTTGAAAAAAGCACTTTGGCATCATCAATACGTTTTTTTGTCAGTACATTTAAGCCTACATATCGGGTATCAGGAATAATTCCATAGCCAAAATATATATCACATTCAAGCATACCCGTTATTGTAAATTTATCATTATATTTATCACCGACTTTGAAATTATTATTAAGCATTGTTGCTTTATCGATAATGATTTCATACGGCTTTTCAGGAAGTTTACCTTCTATAAGTTTTGCACCATTATGTTTCATCAATATATCGGCATTTTCAGGGTCAATCATGGGTATATTATATACTAACATACCTATAGGAGGCTTTATCGTAAGATTAAGTGATGCAAAAGGTATAGCTTTTATTATATTTTCATCTTCTTCAAGTTTTTTTTCATATTCCTTGTATTTTGAATTCATTTTTTCAATCAGCTCAGATGTTTCCATAGTATCAAAATCCTCATCGGTAATACCAAGATTATCAAGTGAAAAACCGATATCGCATGAATTCTCCATACTATCAACCCATAACTTTCTCGCTGTCACATCTGTTGACATAATAAGAAAATTCGCTACATAAATAATTGCAAAGCATAGGCAAAGGCTAACAATAAGTACAGATACTCTGCGTTTATTATTGCGTACATATCGCATCGGCGAGATTTTCTGTTCTTTCGTATTTTGTTTCATTACATCTCCTCCGTATTCTTAATAACTGAATTAATTATACCATATATTACTAAACAATAAAAGTAACCGCAGTCACTTTTTTGAGTATGACCGCGGTCATATAAGGTAATCTATCCTTTTATTGCAACAATAAGCTTTGCTCTGTCGTGGATACCTGTCTATTCCACCAAGAATTGCGTCTTTTCCGCTGTCTTTAAGCAAATATCCGTCAGCTCCGCCCGAAATTGCCTGAGCAATATTCTTATCATCATAAAAAGCAGTAAGAAAAAGAATTCTTATATGCGGATATTCTGATTTTATCCTGCAAATAAGAGTAAATACATTTTCTTCTATGCTTCCAAGCATTGTTGCTTCTGAGAACATCCGCATATCTGGACAAGCAGCTGTATGAATATGTGTATTGACAACAACCGACATCTATGATATTCTTGTAATAAGAATTAACATACAACAAATGTAAAGATTCAATTTATATCACCTTGTTTCTTCAAGGTGATATTTCTTTTGTTAATACGGAAGAAAGTATAAATTAATATTTTTCAAAAATTTTTTAGAAAAAAGTGTTACACTTTTGTTTTTTTGCTTGAGTATATATTATGAAAGGCAAAAAAATGAATTCATTTATTCACCTGAGCAATCAAAAATTTAATAAGGGGTAGAAATATGACAGATAAGGAATATCTTGAATTATACCGAAACTCCCCTACAACAGCGCAAAATATGCTTTTTGAAGAATATGTCGGATATGTATATTCGATAGTCTATAATAAGCTAAGAAGCTGTGCAGGGCATGAGGATATTGAAGAATGCGTCGGAGATGTATTCTTCTCGGTATATCAGAACTACGAAAAAAGCGAAAGCTTTGACGGGGATTTAAAAGGATTTATAGGGACAATCGCCGCAAGAAAAGCTATCAACAAATTTCATTCAATTACACTGCATAGCGGTCGTACAACTTCAATGGAAGATGAAGTTTTAGAAATTGCAGATAATGAAAATATTGAAGAAAATGCAGAAAAATCAGAGCTGAGAAAGACACTTCTTGATATAATCAAAAGTCTTGGTGAACCTGATTCAACTATTGTTTTACAGAAATTCTATTTTAATGAAAGCTCAGCAAAAATCGCAGAGAAGCTTTCAATGACCTCAGCAGCAGTAAGAGTACGCTGCGGACGTGCAATAAAGAAGATGAAAAAGCTTCTTGAAGCACAGGGAATAACCTTAAAGGAGGGATATTAATGAGAGATAAAAGAGAAATCGGATTTGATATACTCGACAACGCAGACCTCAATCAGATAGAGGAGTTCGCTATGGATAGCAATATGCTTGATGATGAAACAAAAAAAAGAATCAAAAATATTATAGATAAAAAATGCATGGAAGCAAAGGGGGAAATAATTATGAATAACAAGAACTTTATAAGAAATACAAATGATGAAAACACAGTATCTCATGTAGAAATCTACAAGGAAAGAAAGATTACAAAAATAATCTCTGCAGTAGTAAGTGTTGCAGCAGTATTCGGAATTGTTGCAGGCGGTGCGGCACTTATAAGAAACAATAAGATTAAACCTGAAGATATCGCAAAGTCTTCTTCAAATATTGATTCAGTAGATTCTGATAATTATGAAGCAGCTGCACAGGATGTATTTAAGCAAATATTCCAGTCAAATCAGTTGACCGAACTGAAATATGATTATATTGATATTACAGGTGACGCTACTCCTGAATTGTTTGTAAGTTATAATACTAAAAATATCTTTGATTATTGTGCAATATATGAATACAATGGAAAAGAATTTGATGAAATAAATAAAGGCTTCTATCAGCGTTTAATGATAAGTAATGATAATAACTCTCTTGCACTTATTTCGGAAGAAGGCGGTTACGACATAGTTCTCTACGATTTTGAGCCTGATAAGGAAAAAGTTTTATCAGCTTCAGAAGATAACTCAGATATATTTAATGTAAGACGTGAATACACATCATACAGAATATATGAAAAAACTACTTGTAAAGGTAGCTATTTGTCAGGTCAGTATAATGAAGAATCAAGCGAAGAGTATTATTTTAGATATATCGAAGAACCAATCATATGTGAAAAAGAAATAAGCGAAGAAGAGTACAATCAGATAATGGACAGATATGACGCTTATGGCTGGACAGAACTTAAAATCGATAAATATACAGTCGAAGCAGAAACAAAAACATACAAAGAAGCAATTGCATCTGCGATTATAAATAATATCGGCTTGAGTTATGATGAATATAGTTATTCGCTTATGGATTTTACAGGCGATTCAACACCTGAACTTTTTGTTTCAATTAAATCTGAAAATAGTGATAATTATGAATTACATTATGGAGAATTCAATGGATATTTCTATAAAATGTATTTTATATGTTCAGGTAAAGAGTTTATGGTAAGTGAACAGAACAAGTCAATATCTTGTATAAACAATTTATCTGTATATGAAGAATATGATTGTTATTCAATTGAGCTTTACGATTTTGCTCCTGATGAAACAAAAATCAAAGCAGACGGAGAAATTATTTTTAATCAGTATGAAAATAATAAATTCACCTCAATGTCATATTTTACACAAGATGAAGACAAATTTTTCATAACAAATACAGGATACTCATCTGGCCCATCAGAAGACAACCCAGACGGACCTATCAGATTCGGATGCAATGAAGAAATGGATTACAGCAAGGAG
>JAFWWU010000147.1 GCA_017523285.1 Ruminococcus sp. | reverse complement strand
ATGAGCAGGGCTATGCAGAAAGCGTTAGGGATATTTGCAGCGGAGAGGACGGTTCATTCTATATTCTTTCTGACAAAGGATTGTATCGTTATGTTATGGGCGGCAATATGGTCGAACAGCTCATTGATGGTTATTCCTGTAGAATTGGAAATCCTGCATATACAGCTTGCTCGGTCATTTGCAGTACGGATGAGAGCTTTCTGATTTCCTACGATGACGGCACAATTATGCGTTATCGCTATGACCCCGATGCTGTCAATGAAATTACCTCGACACTCAATGTATACAGTCTTACTGAAAATGATACTCTGTCGCAGATTATCGTAGAATACAGAATGCAGAATCCGACTGTGCGTGTGGATTACGAAGTCGGTATGAGGGGCGGTATCACTTATTACGATGCTATTAAGAATCTCACAACAGCGATTCTTTCAGGAGATGCTCCCGATGTTATGATGCTGGACGGGCTTGATATTGATAATTATATTGAGAAAAATATGCTTCTTGATTTAAGCGACAGTGAAAGCCAGTGGAATCCTGATAAAGTTCTGCTTGACAATGTTGCCAAATGGAACAATGACGGCGGACTATATTCCGTTGCTGCCAAATTTCAATTATTTGGAATTGTCGGTGACAGCGAGGTGCTTGCAGATATGGACAGTGTAGCAGATGTTGCGGACTTTACCGAAAGTGTCCGACAAGAGCAAGGTGAGCAATATCCAATTCTCATGCTCATTACTGCAGAGAAAATTCTGGATACAGCCTTAATCGGGGAAAGCGGACGTATCTTTACGGATAACGAAATTAACACGGAATATCTTACTGAACTTTTGGAAGCCTGCCGCCGCATTTATGAAAATGACTACCCTGATGTTGAAGATAAATTTAGAATCGAATTAATTAAATGTTCTTCTGAATTAGCAAGTAATGCAACATTAACGTTGTATGATCCTTCAATTAGTATGTCTCTTGGTACAGTAAACGGATTTTATAACGATTTGAATATACTCACTTCATTTGATACTTATCAACAGCCAAATTCAACCGAATTTCGATTTGGCATAAAAAAAGGAAGTACTGCATTTGTACCTGTGTGTAATCTTGGCATTACCGCTGCGACTGAAAATAAGGAAGGTGCAGTTAACTTTCTTGCGTGTGCAGTATCCGATGATGTTCAAAAAGCGGAAATGGGCGACGGCTTTCCAGTCAATCAGAATACCCTTCAGAGCTTTTATGATAAAAATAAAGACCTAAATGATAGAGTTACTGCATTTTCCGGTTCTTGGAATACTACACAGACTCCGATATTCTATAGTGAATGGATGAATAACAGCGAGGTCAGTGAATTTAAACAACTACTTGACAGCCTTGATACACCGATTCATATTGATACAATGACAAGGCAGATTATCATTGACGTTGGAACACAGTGCCTTGAAGGTCATCTCACTCCGGAAGAAGCTGTTACTGAAATCACAAGACAGCTTGACCTGCGAATGAAGGAATAGCACAATGAAACGGTTAACATTGCGTAAACAAAATCTGCGGCACATACCTTTTCTTCTTCCAAGCTTTATTGGTGTTATGGTCTTTGTGCTGATACCCTTTGTGGATTCCGTCAGACGTTCCTTTTATGCCGCAGTTACGGGAGAGTTTGTGGGAGTGCAGAATTTCAAAGTCATTTCTGAAAATGAAGCCTTTGCATTGGCTGTGAAAAATACCGCACTGTTTACAGCCGTCTGTCTGCCGATATTGATCGTCCTGTCATTCTTTATTTCCTATGCTTTGTGCAAGCTGAGATACATTCGGCTTATTAAGTCAGCACTCCTGTTTCCCCTTGCAGTACCGACCGCAACACTTGTGCTTGTGTGGCAGGTTCTCTTTGATGATGCAGGCTATATCAATTCCATTATCACTGAGCTTGGCGGTACGGAAATACGATTTCTGCACAGTTCTGCCGCATTCTGGGTACTTGTGGGCAGCTATGTCTGGAAAAATCTTGGATATACGGTACTGTTGTGGGTGACGGGAATGATGAGCATTTCCACCTCCCTGACAGATGCCGCAAGGGTTGACGGAGCGAATGAGCGGCAATGCCTGTTCCATATTATTCTGCCGAATCTGAAACCAACGCTGTATACCATTACGATTATTTCATTCATGAATTCGTTCAAGGTATTCCGTGAGGCTTACCTTGTTGCAGGCTCCTATCCCCATGACAGTATGTACCTTTTACAGCACTTGTTCAATAACTGGTTTGTCAACATGGAGCTGGACAAAATGGCAGCAGCGGCTGTATGCGTATTCAGTGTGATTTTTCTTGCTATCGTACTCTTACAGCGTGTATGGGATAAGGAGGGCTGAGCATGAAAAAAGTAAGGACGGTTATCCTTTACATACTCTTTGCATTGCTTTCTCTTGCTATTCTGTATCCTGTCGTGCTTGTCATTCTCTTGTCTGTGCAGGATTCGGATGAACTGGCAGGAACTATTTCACCGCTGCTACAATTTACAGGTGAATATGCGGATGTTCACTATCTTCCGCAGTATCCAACTCTTGGGCATTTCACGGATCTGCTGATTTTTACACCGGAGTTTTATACAGTATTCTGGAATTCGCTGCTGATGGTAGGAATCATTCTGCTATTTCAGCTTGTAGTGTCAGTACCGTCTGCATGGGCGTTTGCAAGATTTCGTTTCAAAGGTAAGAAACTGCTGTTCAACTTGTATGTCATTTTCATGCTGATGCCCTTTCAGGTGACGATGCTTTCACAGTACATTGTGCTGGATCGTTTTCAGCTGATGGATACAAGATGGGCAGTCATCCTGCCTGCGATATTCTCGACCTTCGCTGTGTTTCTAATCTATCGTGGATTTGCGGATATTCCGAATGATGTAGCGGATTCTGCACGAATTGACGGAGCAAATGAATGGCAGGTTCTGCGGTATATCGGTCTGCCGCTCGGAAAGCATGGTATCCTGTCCTGTCTGGTACTCAGTTTTCTCGATTACTGGAATATGGTAGAGCAGCCGCTTGCGTTCATCAAGGATAAGGGCAAGTTTCCGTTATCGCTGTATCTGCCGATGATGGATTTGAGCAACAAGGAAATGATGCTTGCAGCGTCAGTTGTAACACTTGTTCCTGCGGTATTTGTGTATATCATCGGACAGGATTATCTTGAGCAGGGCATTATATCTTCTGCACTAAAGGAGTAGTAATATGGATGAGAAACAAATTACACTAAAGACAAAAGCCCTCAAATATTTTTTGAGATTCCTTGCGGTAATGTTGGTGCTGACTTTTGCATCCAGAGCAATTTATGCGTATCAGTTGCCAAGAGTATTGGTCACAAGTATGAAACATACAACTCTGAATTATCAGATCAAATCCAATGGTACGGTTCAAACAACCAATGAACTTCCTTTGTATGCAGTTCCTGAGCTGAGAATTGCTGAAGTTTGCGTCAAAAATGGTGATACCGTTGCTGAGGGAGATGTGCTTTTGAAATATGATACAGCGTATCTGGAGGACTACATAGCAAAGTTGTCAAGACAGATCGAAACCCTCACTCTGACAAGATCTGATTATTATACTGCACAGGCTTGGAACAGTGCAAAAATCCTCACCTTTCAGATTGAAGATGAACAAAAGAAGCTTGAAACTTATCAGAAAGTGCTGGATGACGGTGCAGTCATGACAAGCACTGCAAACGGTATGATTTGCAGTGTGAATGTGACCGCTGGTAATTTCACAGGAGAAACAGCTGGCTTTCTGATTGCGGACTTGTCACAGGATCTGTATTATACAGCTGAAATTACGGAGGAAGAAAGTGAACTGCTGTTTGCGGGTGATTTGGTCAATCTTAGTTTTCGTGGCGGAAGTATCCTGCTATCGGACTGTGAAATACAATCTGTGAATAAAGTCAGCGATGGAGTTTATATGGTGGAAATACCGCTTGCTCCCTCAGAAGTAACGATTGGTGAAATCGGTCAGATGTCTGTAAAGGTGATGTCCGATGAACGATATGACTGTATTCCGCTGGAGGCAGTTCATGAAAACGGTGATCAGCGCTATGTCTATCTTGTAGAGGAATCGGAAGGCTTTCTTGGAACTGAATATCATATCTCCGTCCGTAATGTAGTTGTTACGGAGCAAAACGACAGCTATGCTGCTGTGCAGGATTCAGGACTAACCAGTGAGGATAAGATTGTAATTTACACGAATAAGGAGTTGTACGAGGGACAAGTTGTGAGAATGAATTGATCTTTACATACTGAACTTATACACCTACCACAAGAAACGTAAAGCCATATCACAATATGACCAACTGAATATCACCCCAACCACGCCGTACAGTTAATTCTGTACGGTGTGGTTTTTGTTTATGCGCATAGCACAGGGGAAGAGTTAATTCAGACTGCTTTACTGTGCCTCAAAACAAACTTTTTTAAAAAAAGGGGCTCTAAAGTGTATTTCCACGCTCTTACAGTAGAGGGGTATAATGTTAGCAATCTGTACAAGAAATATATTATCAACTTATGCAATCATACAAACTTCCGTATTTTTAGTTGTACTTTCCCAAAAAGTTACCAGAGAAAAGTGAAGTGCAGTATTCACAAAGAATGATTTCTGAAATTAGGCAGTGCTACAAAATTCTCTGTTTTGGAAAACTTTCTTTTGTGAACTCGTAATTTTTTTGCCCATAGAAGATTAGAGAGATAATTCACTAAGCCACATAATTCATCAACCTGTACAGCCTGAAAGCAGTAAATTGTGCATCCATACAAACTTTTAAAGAAATTTTTGAAACACCCCTCTCAAATCGCCTCTCCCAGTTCCCTATAAGTAGAGGGGCATGATT
>JAFWWU010000146.1 GCA_017523285.1 Ruminococcus sp. | reverse complement strand
CCTGCATTAAAGGGAAGAAGTGATGAAATAGTTCAGATGGGTATTGAACTTATCGGCTCACAGCTTAAAATGGCTGACCTCGAAGTTATTTCAACTGCTGTTACTGCACTTAAAGCATGTGAAGAAAACTTCTCACTTGAAATCGGACATATAGGAATTTTCAAAGAACTTGTAAGCCAGCTTAATGTATCAGATGATGTGAAGGAACAGATAAGGCAGCTTATAGAAACAAAGAATTTCCCTGCACTTAATGATTTACTTGATTCAATAGGTAATAACAATATAACAACAGCTCTTAAAAAGCTTCC
Organism: Ruminococcus sp.; assembly: GCA_017523285.1. Taxonomy (GTDB): domain Bacteria; phylum Bacillota; class Clostridia; order Oscillospirales; family Ruminococcaceae; genus Ruminococcus. Next base: position 6,887 of record JAFWWU010000146.1, on the reverse strand, counting down.
TGCATTATTCGGCGGTGAAGAAGTCTTTGAAAAAGCAAAGAAAGTAATGCCTGATGAAAATATCGGCAGAATACTTGACGAGCTTAAGGAATTATATACTGATATTTCTGAGATTTGCGGCAAAGACGGTAAAATCACTGTTGATTTCGGACTTGTAAACAAGACTGACTACTATACAGGTATTATTATAAAGGGATATTTGCAGGGACATGGTGATGAAGTTTTATCAGGAGGACGATACAACAAGCTTATATCAGAATTCGGATATGATATTCCTGCTATCGGTTTTGCAATTAATGTTGATGCAGTTGCAAAGGTTGCAGCAAAAAAATCAATGGAAAACATTTTACCAGTTTCAGATGCAATTGTATATGCACAGCAAGGCTTTGAAGCACAGGCACTTTTAATTGCACAGGAGCTCAGAGATAAAGGTGAAATTGTAGAAAATGCTTTATTTGACGATATTAAGCTTGTAAGGGAATATGCAAAGGAAAAGAATATTTCTAAAATAATAATCGTTGATGAAAATAACAGAACGGAGGTTCTTCAATGAATAAACCGCTTAGAATAGCTCTTACCAAGGGCCGACTTGAAAAAGATACTATAGCATTGTTTGAAAAGCTCGGATATGATTGTACAGCAGTCAGAGAAAAAGGAAGAAAACTTATTCTTCCTATTCCTGATGCAAATCTTGAGGTAGTTCTTGCAAAAGCAAACGATGTTATCACATACGTTGAACATGGTGTATGTGATATGGGTGTTGTCGGCAAGGATACAATAATGGAAATGAACGGAAAGTTCTTTGAATTTCTTGACCTCGGATTCGGAAAATGCAGATTTGCGCTTGCAACAAAGAAAGACTATGATTTTTACAGCGGACATGGTGTAAAAACAATAGCTACAAAATATCCTAATGTTGCAAGAACATTTTTTGAATCAAAGGGAATGGATGTTGAAATAGTAAAAATCGAAGGTTCAGTAGAGCTTGCACCTCTTCTTGAACTTGCAGACGGAATTGTTGATATAGTAGAAACAGGAACTACTCTTAAAGAAAACGGTCTTGAAGTAATTGAATATATCAGTTCTATTTCAGCAAGAATGATTGTTAATACAGTAAGCATAAAGCTCAGACATGAAGAAATAGAAAACCTAATAAAGCTTGTAAAGGAGTGCATTGAAAATGATTAAAAAAATAATGGCAAACGGCATTAATGAAATACAGTTTCTTTGTGATTTAAAGAAAAGAAGTGGTGAAACAAGCAAAAAAGTTGAAGAAGCAGTATCTGAAATCATTGAAAATGTAAGATTCAATGGTGATAAGGCTGTTAAAGAATATACATTGAAATTTGACGGAAGTCTTCCTTATTACTATGAAGTTCCAAGAGATATCATCAATGAAGCTCTTGATGAAGCTGACGAAAAATTTGTTGATGCACTTCTTAACGCAATGGAAAATATTGCTGATTTTCACAACAGACAGAGAGAACAGGGCTTTATAAATCCAAAGGAAAACGGTGTAATACTTGGACAGAAAATCAGAGGCCTTGAAAAAGTAGGTCTTTATGTTCCCGGAGGTACGGCAGCATACCCATCAAGCGTACTTATGAACGCTATTCCTGCGAAAATCGCAGGCGTTAAGGAAATTATAATGGTAACTCCTCCCGGTAAGGACGGTTGTCCGAATAAGGATATACTTGTTGCAGCTGCAATCTGTGGTGTTGACAGAGTATTCCTTGCAGGTGGTGCACAGGCTATCGCTGCTCTTGCATACGGCACAGAGGAAATCCCAAAAGTAGATAAAATTGTAGGCCCTGGTAATATTTATGTTGCAACTGCAAAGAAGCTTCTTTACGGTGTTGTAGACATCGATATGATTGCAGGACCAAGTGAAATACTTATTCTTGCAGATGAAACTGCAAATCCTAAATTTATTGCCGCAGACCTTATGTCACAGGCTGAACACGATGTTCTTGCTTCATCAATCCTTGTAACAACAAGCGAAGCAATTGCAGATGAAACTATAAGAGAAATTCAGCGTCAGGTTGAAACTCTTTCAAGACAGGAAATTATTGAAAAATCTCTCGATGATTTCGGTGCGATTATTGTTACAAACTGTCGTCACTGCGCAGTAGAACTTGCAAATGAAATAGCTCCTGAACACCTTGAAGTACTTATGGAAAATCCTATGGAACTTCTTGGTGCACTTGACAATGCAGGTTCTATTTTCCTCGGTAATTATTCATCTGAGCCACTCGGTGACTATTACGCAGGCCCTAACCATGTTCTTCCTACAAGCGGAACAGCAAGATTTTTCTCACCACTCGGAGTATCAAGCTTTACAAAGCGTTCAAGTTATATTTATTATACAGAAGAAGCTCTCAGAGAAGCAAAAGACGATATAATTCTTATTGCTGAAAAAGAAGGTCTTACTGCACACGCAAATGCTATCAAGGTAAGATTTGAATAATATTAAGGAGCATTTAAATGAGCAATATATTATCAGGCTGGGAATCCAATGTTCGTCAGGTAATTCCCTATGTTCCAGGTGAACAGCCAAAGGTAACAGATATTATTAAACTGAACACAAATGAAAATCCATATCCGCCATCACCGAAGGTAGTTGAAGCTTATATGAATTTCAATTGTGATACAATGAAGCTTTATCCTGCACCCAATGCGGATATTCTTGTCAACAGCCTCGCTGAAAGATACAAAGTAAAGCCATCTCAGGTATTTGTAGGCGTTGGCTCTGATGATGTAATATCTATGGCATTCCTTACCTTTTTCAATTCTGATAAGCCTATTCTTTTTCCTGATATTACATATTCCTTTTATGATGTCTGGGCAGATGTTTACAAAGTACCATATAAAACTATGCCTCTTGATGATGATTTCAGAATTGTTAAAGAAGATTATATGCAGGAAAACGGCGGTATAATCTTCCCGAATCCAAATGCACCGACAGGTGTTCTTGAAAGCGTAGAAATGATTGAAGAAATCATTAAAGCAAATCCTGATTCAGTAATTATTATTGATGAAGCATATATTGATTTTGGAGGAAAAAGCTGTCTTTCATTAATTGATAAGTATGAGAATCTGCTTGTAGTTCAGACATTTTCAAAGTCACGTTCAATGGCAGGTATGAGAATTGGATTCGCAATTGGTAATGAAAAGCTTATTAAATATATGAATGACGTAAAATTCTCGATTAACTCATATACAATGAATCCTGTAACACAGATATGCGGTGCAAAATCTGTTGAAGATGAAGCATATTTTTCAGAAACCGTAAAAAGAATTATAAATACAAGAGAAAAAACAAAAACAGCATTAAAAGAACTTGGCTTTGAATTTCCTGATTCAATGAGCAACTTCATCTTTGCTAAGCATAAGGATATAGATGCTGAAACAATATTTACCCAGCTTAAAGAAAGAAAAATTTTTGTACGCTATTGGAATAAACCAAGAATAAATAACTATCTGAGAATTTCGATAGGAACTGATAGTGAAATGGATAAACTTATATCAACATTAAAGGAAATTCTGAATTATAAATGAAAGGAGAATGACTGTGAGAAAATCAAAAATAATCCGCACAACAAAAGAAACAGATATAAAAGTTTCTGTTGTATTTGATGGCAATGGAAAAGCTGATATTTCAACAGGAATCGGCTTTTTTGACCACATGCTAACTGCTCTTTCGGTACATAGCGGAATAAGCATGGATATCAAGGTAAAAGGCGATTTATATGTTGACGGACATCATACAGTAGAAGACACAGGTATAGTACTTGGAAAAGCCTTTGCAGAAGCACTCGGAGATAAAAGCGGTATTAAGAGATATGCTTCAGCATACATTCCTATGGACGAATCACTCGCAGTGACAAGTCTTGATATAAGCAACAGACCCTTCCTTGTATTTAATGCTGATTTAAAAAACGAAAAAATCGGTGAATATGATGCTTGTCTTACAGAAGAATTTTTCCGTTCATTTGCATTTAATGCAGGCATAACTTTACATATCAACCTTCTTTACGGTAGTAACGACCACCATAAATGCGAAGCAATATATAAATCAGTTGCTCATGCACTTAAAATTGCAACCGAACTTACAGAAGACGGAAAAACTCTTTCAACCAAGGGGGTACTGTAATGATTGCAATAATTGATTACGGTGCAGGTAATATTTTCAGTGTAAAAAACGCTCTTGATTACCTCGGGCTTGAATGTAAGCTTACTTCGGATATATACGAAATCAAAGCTGCAGATGCATTAATTCTCCCCGGAGTAGGTGCTTTTCCTGCCGCAATGAATATGCTTGAAAAAAGCGGACTTATCGATACAATCAAAGAAGAAGCAAAAAAAAAACCATTACTTGGAATATGTCTTGGTATGCAGATGCTCTTTGAAAAAGGCTATGAATTTGAAGAATGTAATGGTCTTGGACTTATAAAGGGAAGTGTTCGTTATATGGATGAACCTGATCTTATTATTCCTCACATGGGTTGGAATAAGCTTGAAAAGCTTAATGAATGTCCGCTTCTTGAAAATATCGGAGATAATGAGTATGTATACTTCGTTCACTCATATAAAGCTGAATGTGCAAATAAAAATATTGCCGCATACAGCGAATACGGTGGAAAAGTTCCTGCACTTGTATTTGATGGCAAATTCGTATACGGTGCTCAGTTCCATCCAGAAAAAAGTGGTGAGACTGGTCTGAAAATACTCAGAAGCTTCGGAGGACTTATATGATATATAGGAGCTTACTTTCGTGCTCGTACAATACCCGAGAGCTTGGCAGTATAAAGACTTCTGACGGCGGAATTACGAAGAACAACATATTTTGGCGTAGTGATGTTACTTCTGTTCCAACTGAGGAGGATATTGAAAAGCTTCTATCAACTAATATTACCACAATAATCGATATGCGTACAGATGAGGAAGTGCAGAAGACTCCAAACGGACTTGCAGGTATGGCTGAATTTGAGTATCATCATTTCCCCATAACCGAGGGAAGTGGTGTTCCCGAAAGCCTTGAAGCTGTTCCGCGTTCCTATATGGATATAGCTCTTGCTAAGAATATGCCATATGTGATGAAAACAATTGCAGAATCTGACAGCGGTGTGCTTTTTCACTGCACTGCAGGCAAAGACAGAACAGGTGTAGTGAGCGCCATAATACTCATGCTGTGCGGAGCTGATCGAGAGGATATCGTCAGCAATTATGTCGTAAGCCGTGAGTACAACCACAAAAGGCTTGAAGCCTTTCTGGCGGCTCACCCCGAGGTTGACAGAAATATAGTTCTTGCAAACGAAAAGAGCATGAACGGCTTTATTGAACTTTTCACAGAGCGGTTCGGAAATGTGGAAAGCTTTTTTGAGTATATCGGACTTTCAGCAGAAAACGCTGAAATGATACTAAATAAAATGATGAGGTAAAGCTTGATAGTTAAAGATCTCGGTCTGAAAGGAGAATAATAATGATAATTTTACCTGCGATTGATATAAAAGACGGCAACTGTGTACGCTTATTTAAAGGCGATTTTTCCACAGTTGAAAAAGTAGCAAGTGACTACCTTGAAACAGCAAAAGGATTTGAATCGGCTGGTTCGGAGTGGATACATATGGTTGACCTTGACGGAGCGAAAGAGGGCAGACCTGTAAACACAAAGATTTACACAGATGTAGCCGAAAAAACAAATCTTAAAGTAGAGCTTGGCGGCGGTATTCGCTCTCTTGAAACAATTGATGAATATCTTAAAATGGGTATAACAAGGGTAATTCTCGGCTCTGTGGCTTTGAAAAATCCTAAGCTTGTAAGCGATGCCGTGGAGAAATTCGGCAGCGAAAAAATCGTTGTTGGGATTGACGCAATGAATGGTATGGTTGCAACTGAGGGTTGGCTTGAAAGCTCAGATGTAAACTATATCGACCTTGCAAACAAGATGATTGAAGTTGGTGTGAAATACTTTATTTTCACTGATATTTCCAAAGACGGTACACTCAGCGGCGTAAATGTGGAGCAGTTAAAGGCTCTCGCTGATGCTACAGAGGGACGTGCAAATATCGTAGCAAGCGGCGGAGTTCATACAATGGCTGATATCATAGCCTGCAAGGAAATGGGACTTTACGGCACAATTTGCGGAAAATCAATATATAAAGGAACATTAAATCTTAAAGAAGCCATAGAATATTCAAGGAGTTAATATATGCAAAAAGCTATGTCAAAACTTAAAAAACCACTAATAGTAATTCTTGTTTTACTAATATGCTATTTATTATTGTTTTTATTTTGCAAACCTATATTTTACAGATTATACTTAGGACATAGAATTAAAGGTGATATAAGTGTTACTGTAAATAATGGGAATTATACATTAAAAGAAACACAATTTTCAGGAACAGACAAAATCAAGATAAAAGATAACGAAGCAAAAGTATCAGTAAAAGCTGGTAAATATGGCGAATATAATATTTATCTTGATTTGAGCGATATATATGCTGAAGCTAAACCAATAAACATAAGTTGTTTTCAATCTAATTGGTGGAACAAACTTGATTTTGAACTTGATATTGAAGTAGATACTAAAAATAAAACTATGAAATTCAATGGCGAATGCATTTCTGTTGATAATACTGGTACTCAACAAATTCAACCAGTAGAAAATCCGGATGAAATATTTATTCGTGTCGGCGGACCTTGATATTTATTATTAAAGTAAAGAATAATAAGGAGCTAAAATATGCTTGCTAAAAGAATAATTCCCTGTCTTGACGTGCGAAACGGTAAGGTTGTAAAGGGAGTAAATTTTGAAGGAATACGAGATGTAGGAGATCCTGTGGAATGTGCAGCAGAGTACAACAAGCAGGGTGCAGATGAAATTG
>JAFWWU010000145.1 GCA_017523285.1 Ruminococcus sp. | reverse complement strand
TTTTCTCTTTCAGAGATAAGGAGTGCGTTTGAACCTTCAAATGGCATTTTACCACTGAGGCCGAGTGTAGCTGTACCACGAGCTGTCCAGTCGTAACCTGTATCTTCGAATGTATCGTGGAAGAAGTATCCGTTAGGATCAGGTGTACCTGTTGAACAGTCAATTACGAATGTTGATACGCTGTTTGCAGGAAGCTGTGCATTGAAGCCGTTACCGCTGAATGCCATGCTTTCTGTCTTAGCAAGATTTTCGTTTGCTGATGTTCTGTATCTGTCAATGTTTGAAATGTTTGCATTGCTTACTGAGAATACCTGATTGTATTCTGTTGAACCCTTGTTGATAGCAACAATTGTAATCTGGTCGTCTTCTTCGCTCTTGTATGCTGAAACAAGAACATTTGACTCAGGCTGTTCTGTACAGCTGATTCTCTTTGCGCCAGGACGTACAAACTTTGAATACTGTGCCATACAGTAACCACGCTTACTGATTGAACCATCTTCGCTCATCGGACCATAGTTACGGCGGATGTACCACCATACATAAGCGCTCATATTACCTACTACAAGACCATTATGGATATTTTCAGAAACCTGTAAAGCTTCTGGCCAGCGGTTGTTTGAATTTGCTTCACTGTTCGGAACATAAACTTCTGTCATCCAGATTTCCTTACCGCAGTTTTCAAGTGCAGCAAAATCCATCTGGCTTCTCTGTGTGCCGTAGAAGTGAGTACCAAAAAGGTCTGTATTAGCAAATGCTTTGCTGTTGTTAAGGATTTTTGTATAATAATCCTTGTTTGTATACTGGAAAGTTTCAGGCGACATTACACGGGCACTTGTAATTTTATCCGCATAATTTGCAAGGAAATCAGTTGTTTCATCTGATGACCATGCTGTCCACTCGCCTGCATAGTCAGGCTCGTTCTGAATTGAAATTGCGTAGAGATTAACGCCGTTCTGCTTCATATAGTTACCGAAGTCATTGAGGTGCTGTGCGTATGCCGCATAGTTTGACTTAGGAAGATGAAGCTTACCGCCTCTGATACCGCCTGAGCCTTTTTCAGCAAGGTTTGCCGGTGGCTCCCATGGGGAAGCGAAAATTACAGCGCCCTGTGACTGTGCATACTTTGCAGTTTCAACTGCTTTATACCACTGATTCTTATCAGGATTGATAAACACACGGAGAACGGTCATTCCAAGCTGGTTGCTGCCGTTTCCGAATGCAGTCTGTCTTTGACCTGATGAAAGGTCTGAACCTGTCCATTCAGGGTGATTGATACCGCCAAAACCCTGTATGTTCTGATACTCAACATCAGGATTTACAACTACTGTCTGTGCGGCATTGATTACAAATTTTTCTTCCTTTGTAGAAATTGCAGTAATCGTAAACAGCATTGCCGCTGCTGTGATACCTGAAACTACTGATTTCAGGTGCTTTCTGAGATTAAAATTCTTTACCATTCAGAAAATCCTCCTCTTATTTAATTTCACCACTTAAAACACTGCCGAACCCCAATCGGCATTTTTGCAGTATGTGTGTAGATTCGTGAAAGAATATACATATTCCCCAATAATCCCTATATCAAGGCAGATTCTTTCCTTTTTATGTCTTAATTATATCAATTCATTATTTCCGCTTCAACTCATTTTTTGATTATTTGGTGGATAAAATGTATATTACTTATAATTTTAATTAAGATTTTGTTGTATATGTCATTATTTTGCTAACATCATTGTAAAGAATGACAAATTTATTGTATAACTGCACATAAATTACCATGTTACAAAGACGGGCGGATTAATCCGCCCGTTTGATTATAATCTTGTTGCAGAACCGTATGCCTTTATCGGATTGCCATTCTCGTCAAACCGAGTTAGTTATCTTACGCTGTATCTCTTCAAGCGCACGCTTTTCAGCTGTGACATTTCTTATCATATTATAGAACATAACGCTGTCGATACTCTTGCCGATAACTCTTACGCTATCTCTTATGCATATCTTATTTTCAGGATTATCAGTATAATTGCGCCATGTTTCACATTCTTCCTCGTCCTCGGATTCAATTGCCCTTTCGAGCATTGCGATATATTTCTCTCTGTTTTCATCGTCGAAGAAGCTAAGGAAATTATGCTTCCACATTTCTGTTTCGCTGATATGGTTTCCGATTTCCTGAATATATTTCCTGTTTACACGCAGGATTTCAAGATTTCCGTTTTTATACTCATAAATCGCCGCACCGCCGACATAATTACTGAATATCATAGTTTCAAGCGATTTCGGATCCCAGAAGTTATTTGCATTCATCTTGTTTATAAGATTCATCGCAGGTTTAAGCGGCTGTATGCCAGAATCTATCATCATCTGCATAAATTCATCTTCGGGGACAGGCTTTGAATAGAGATATCCCTGAACGTAACAGCTTCCGATACTTAGCAGAAAATCAGCCTGTTCCTTATTTTCAACACCCTCTGCAATAATAGGAAAGCCGAGCCACTTTGCCATTCTTACAACAGAGCTTAAAATGATAGAGCCGTTATTTGTATTACCCTCATCAGAGAGGAATTTCATATCAAGCTTTAAAATATCAAGGTCGATACTCTTGAGTGAATTGAGTGAGGAATATGCACTTCCGAAATCGTCCATTTCAACGACATATCCATAGCGGTGAACCTCGCTGATGAAATCGGAAATACGCTGTATACCGTCAATTGTAGCCGATTCTGTAACCTCAAGACGTATAAGCTTTACGGGAACATCATATTTTATTCTTATCTCTTCAAGCTTTTTGGCAAGTCCAGGATGATAGATATCACGTCGGCTTATATTAACGGAAATAGGTATTATTTCAATCTTCTTTTCCAGACATTTCTTGATAAATCTGCATACCTGTTCAAAAATGTAAAGGTCTACCTTTGTGATAAATCCGTTCTTTTCAAAAATAGGAATGAATTTTCCGGGAGAGATTACCCCTCTCTGCGGATGAATCCAACGCACAAGAGCCTCTGCGCCTACCATAGTCTTATCAATATGATTGAACTGAGGCTGATAATAGATTACGAACTGATTTGTTTCAAGAGCAAGGTTCATAATACCTGTGATTTCATGCTCACCGAGGATAGCGTCACGCACCTCTGATGTATAATAAGCATATCTCCTGATATAATCGCCCTTTACAGTTGAATGTGCAAGAATAGCTCTGTCAAGCATAGCCTGTGCAGGCAGGTCTGTTCTTGAAGTAATATAAATTCCGATATTACTTACAATTTCATAAGGAAGCTCATATTCAGACAATTCAAAAAGATATCTGTTGAGGTTTTCTTCAAGCTGTTCATTCTCTGTTTTTGTAAAGATAGCAAATCTGTCAGAGCTTACTCTTGTTACAATCGAATCTTCTGAAAAAAGGCTCATAAGATGACTTGCGATAAATATAAGAAGCCTGTCGCCCTCCTCAACATTGAAAATATCGTTGATTACCTTGAATCTAAGTACATCAAGATATAAAAAGGCATATTTCCCCGCAGCAACGCCGCTGAGGTCAGCTCTAACTATATCGTCAACTCTTTCCATAAAGCAGTCATAACTGATAAGCCCCGTAAGCGAATCAAAATCATTACTGTGACTTGTATTTACTCCATTATAATTACTCATACTAAAATTCTCCTTCATTTCAGCATTGTTATAAATCATTGTACTTTGTATCCAAAATATAATTATCTATTCTTATTGTAACACATAATATCGTAAACGTCAATAATGTTTTCAAAATTTTTACATTTTTTGTTGAAGTTTTATAATTTCCAAAAATATTACTTTCTGTAAATCTAAGGTCACTCAAAAGCTTGCAATAAATCTTAATATGTGATAGAATTATTGATGTGTTAAAATCAATATATCGAGGCGAAAAAACTTGAAAAACAATTTTCTGAAAGGTATTTCCAACGCAATTCCTATTGCTCTCGGATATCTTTCCGTATCATTCGGATTTGGAATTCTCGCTGTTAAATCAGGATTATCCATAACAGCCGCAACGATTATTTCAGCTACAAATCTGACATCGGCTGGACAGGCGGCCGGAATTGCAATTATTGCAGAGGGCGGCGGACTGCTCGAAATGGCTCTCGCACAGCTTACAATCAATCTGCGATATGCGTTAATGGCGATTTCATTATCGCAGAATTTATCTGATTCATTCAATTTCCCGAAAAGAGCGCTGCTCTCATTCGGCATAACAGATGAAATATTCGCCGTAGCTGTATCACGTCCGAAAAAAGTCACTCCGTCATATATGGCAGGGCTGATTTTCATATCATTCCTCGGCTGGACAGGCGGCACATTTCTCGGAGCATCGGCAGGAAAGCTTCTCCCCGCAGCAATAACAAATGCAATGGGAATAGTCCTCTATGGAATGTTCCTTGCGATAATAATTCCGCCTGCAAGAAAACAGCTCAGCGTACTGATAGTTGTTATTATTTCGGCTATGATAAGTATATTTTTCAGATATATGATACCGTCAATGTCGGCAGGATTTGCAGTAATAATATGCGCAGTTGCAGCCTCGGTTGCAGGAGCAATCCTCTTCCCGATTAAAGATGAGGAGGAGAAAGAATGACACTCGCATTATATATAATAGTAATGGCAGGCGTAACATATCTGATAAGAATGATTCCGTTTTCATTTTTCAGAAAGAAAATAAAATCAAGATTTTTCAGAAGCTTTCTTTACTACATACCATACGCAGTATTGAGTGCGATGACTATACCTGCTATTTTTTACAGCACAGGAAATATGATAACAGCCATAGTCGGTACAATAATTGCGGTAATACTTGCATATCTCAATCTGCCGCTTATAGTTGTGGCATTATCGGCATCGGCGGCGGCGTTGATTACGGGGATATTTATATAATACAAAGGGCGGATTTGAAAATCCGCCCTAAATTTTTATATAACATAGGGCGGATAATATCCGCCCCTACTTGAAAAATATCGAGATTATTAATCATCTCCATTCTTCAAATTCAATTTCATAATTTTCTCCTATTCTTACGTGTCCACGTAATTTGTAGGTTAGATGTTCAAAATTTGGTCGTTCATTAGTAACAAAAGAATCATATTGTGTACGGTCATTTGAATATACAACAGTAACACCACAAACTATCTTCTTTTCTTCTAATTTCTCAATCAATGCATT
>JAFWWU010000144.1 GCA_017523285.1 Ruminococcus sp. | reverse complement strand
TAGCAACAGTAAATGAAAAAGCCGCATCAGTTTCACTTGCAAACGGTGCACTTCACAAATCAAAGTCCACAGATAACTCACGTCTTATCATCGCACTTTCTTCTATCGGTAAGGACGCAACATCGGTAGGCGACTGGAATCTCATTACACCTTACGAAGATTTCGGCTGGATTAAAAAGCAGGGACTTAACGGTACTGTTTTCGCACTTATTGCGCTTGATACAAACAACTACCAGACAGCTGACACAACAATCCGTCAGCAGTGTATTGACGACATCCTGAGCAGACAGTTTTCTGACGGTGGATGGGCATTAAGCGGAAGTGTTTCCGATCCCGATGTAACATCAATGGCACTTCAGGCTCTTTATCCTTACAGAGAACAGGCTGAAGTATCAGCGGCAGCTGAAAAGGCATTAACTTGCCTTTCTGATGTTCAGAATGATGACGGCGGATATTCTTCTTTCGGAGATGCAAACTGCGAAAGTTCTGCACAGGTTATTGTTGCGGCAACAACATGGGGAATTAATCCCGATACAGACAGCAGATTTGTGAAGAACAACAAATCCGTTGTAGATGCTTTGCTTACTTATTATATCGAAGATGAAGCCGCATTCAAGCACGTTGCGGCAGGCAGTGCAAACGGTATGGCAACCGATCAGGCTTGTTATGCTCTTGCAGCATATAACCGCTTTATGAATGGCAAAACAGCCCTTTATGATATGTCTGACGTTGAATTTGACGCTGCTGAAAGCGAAGTAGTTGCAGGAAAGCCTGTCGCTATTCTTGGCGTTCCGTCAGAGATTTCTGACAAGTCAGGTGAAAGTTTCAATGCAACTATAAGCATTGATCAGTGGGACAATACAGCAGGCTATAAGCTTGTTGACTTTGTTATGAATGTTCCCGCAGGTTTAAGCGTATCTTCCGTAACAGCTGGAAATCGCCTTGACGGCGGTGAGGTAAGCTATCACCTTGAAGCAGAAACAGGAAAGCTTCGTGTTGTATATTTTGATGCTAATAACAACAGCGATATTACTGTAAGCGGAACAGAGTTCCCTGCACAGCTTTTCACAATCGAATTCACCGTTGATAAGGTAAATGCAGGCGACAAGCTTGATGTATCTGTGGGTGGAATGTCAATCAAGCTCAATTCTGATTCTGCTGATGAAAAATCAATGATTATCGTAGATACAACAGAGGCAGCAGGCGTAATTGATGTTGTAAAGGGTGTATCATACAGTGCAGTATGTCTTTACATCGGTGATGATATTGACCTTATCCCCTCAACAAAGAAAGCTGTTGCCGTTGCAGCAGTAGGCTATGACAAAATCGGAAAGCTTGCATACAATGACGGCACTAACAAGTATGAGTTCAGATACAGTTCCGAAATTTCTGAGAAAACAGGAATTATGACATATGTATGCCTTGTTGACGCAGGAATTGATATGACAGAATTTGCAGACAGCACAAACTTTACATACACAACAGAAACACCTGCTGATATTACTTTTGGTGATGTAAACAACGACGGTATTATCAACGCACAGGATGCTCTCGGTGCTGTTGATACATGGCTCCGCAAGACAGATGCACCTGAGGACGATGAAATCCTTGCACTTAACGTAAACAGCGACAGTCGAATTAATACATTTGATGCACTTGGTATTGTTGAAGCTTATGTAAATGACAGCGAATATATGATTATCACAAAGGCATCTGCTTTAAGCACGAACAAGTAATATAGAGGTTACATTATAAGGGTGGGGGTGATTTATCGCTCCCATTCCCTTTATAAAGGAGCATTTATGAGTGAAGAAAAGAAAAAATCAAAGTCAAGGAAATGGATTATAATTATATTGGGAATTATATTGCTTATCATAATTTTACTGCTTTTCACACGCTGTAATCAAAGCATAACTAAAATCCCGACGCTTACAATAGAAACTCCCCAGAAAATCAGTACAGACACGGAAGAAATCTCCCTTGATGTAACAATTTCAGATTTCGGTGACGCACTTTATCCTGCGGCAAGTATGAGTATAGCCTTTGACCCTGCGTATCTTGAATTTATCGGTCTTGGAGAAGGGAATGTATTTGTACTTAATGAAGATGAAAACGTCACAAAAAAACTTCCGGAGTGGGGCTGTAATCCGTCCCAATGCAATAAATCGGGAAAAATCAATATTATGTATCTTGATACAACGGCAGGCAAAAACGCTTTTACCAAGACATTGCTGAAAGATAAAGACAATGTTGTACTGCGGTTAAAATTCAGACTGCGTGGAAGTGCTTCAGAAGGCGATGTATACGACCTTATATTTGAGGACGCTGTTTTTGCGGCATCTGATGAAAACGAAAGTCTTGCAATGGCTCGTGATACATTGAAAGTCAGAAACAGTAAAATAGTTGTGGGATGATGAATATGAAACGAATTTTCAGCCTTATTTTAACAATTGCTCTTGCGTTCTGTTTTACTTCCTGTAAGGGAAATTATGCACAAACAGATCTTAAAAAGCCTATGACAATCCCCGAAAGCGGAATCATAGAAAAGAAAATTCTTGATGAGATAAAAAAAGAAAATGCCATTGCTGTCTTTGAGGGAAATTCAAACTCTATTCATTACGAATGGACAATTTTCGGCAGCGATATAAAGAATACAAGAGATATAAATTTATCCATTGAACTTACAGAAACCGATAACGGAATTAAAACAGTTATGAACGAAAGTTCGGATTTCGGCTTTCCGCTTCTTCTCTCGATTCATCTCAATGAAAAGTGGACAGAGCAGAATGCCTCCGCATATAATGACGGCAAAGCTGTATACTCTGTTTCTGTTACAGGAAGTAAAACCACTATACTGAATATTCCGATTGATAAAGTAGTAAGCGAATTTACGATTGCACCTGTCACAGATTCATACAGCGATAGTCAGCCGCAAACAGAAAAGGTTTATACCGAAGAAGATATTATACAAACTGAAACTGTAACATCAGCTGAACGTGACGAGTACCTTTCGGGAGTTAATAACAGCGACAACCGCATATATTCCGACGGAAATGCAACAGATCAGGATAAATACAAAACTGACCCTGTTCCCGAAGGTAAGCCTATGCCAGTTGAACCTGAAAATCAGGAAATCAACGACGACAAAGCGTTCACTTGTACATTCTCCATTGAGTGTTCAACAATACTGAATAATCTCAATGACCTTGAAGCTGACAAAAGAGAAATTGTCCCCTCAAATGGCATTATACTTTCCCCGACAGTTGTTACATTCTACGAGGGCGAGTCTGTATTCGATGTGCTTCAGCGTGTCTGCAAGAAAAATAATATTCATATGGAGGCTTCGTGGACACCTGTATACAATAGTGCCTATGTTGAGGGAATCAACAATCTTTACGAATTTGACTGCGGAAATCTTTCGGGCTGGATGTACTGTGTGGACGGCTGGTACCCCAACTACGGCTGTTCAAGATATCAGCTGAAAGACGGTGAAACAGTTGAATTCAGATACACTTGTGACCTCGGCAAAGATGTCAGCTGTGATTGGATGGGATAACTATGCGTGATACCTTTCGTGATTTTCACCCTTTTGTGAATTTTCTGTACTTTTTGCTTGTCATATCCTTTTCATTCTGCCTTACACATCCCATTGCACAGGCAATATCGCTGATATGTGCAGCTATGTATTGTATCAGCACGGAGGGCAGAAAAAGTATTATGTTCATACTAAAATTCTGTCTGCCGTCCATTCTTGTTACATCCTTTATCAATCCTGCATTCAACCATGAGGGACAAACTATTCTGATATATTTCAGCAACGGTAATCCTCTTACCCTTGAAAGTATTTTGTATGGCATTTCATCGGGAGTAATGCTTGTGACAATACTTTTGTGGTTTGTATCCCTCAATCGTGTGATGACATCTGATAAGTTCATATACCTTTTCGGAAAAATAATCCCCTCACTATCACTTGTACTTAGTATGTCCCTGCGGTTTGTACCGAGATTTAAAGCACATATGTTCTCCGTTGCGGAAACACAGCGGTGTATTGGCAGGGATGTATCAAGCGGTAGCCTTATTTCACGCACGAAAACTGCGATTACAATTCTTTCGGCATCTGTAACATGGGCGCTTGAAAACGCAATTGAAACAGCCGACAGCATGAAAAGTCGTGGATACGGACTGAAAGGGCGGACTGCATTTTCTATATACCGCTTTGAAGAACGTGATGTGTATGCTGTAATCTGGTTCGGGTTCTGCGGATTGTTTCTTCTTGCAGGAAATATCGTATCAGCATTCGGATTCCGGTATTTCCCGAATATACGATATGCTGCCTTTGACATCACAACGATACCGTTTTACTGCATCTATCTTGGAATGTGTATCACACCGTTTATAATCAACGCAAAGGAGGAGCTGAAATGGAAAGCCTTGTATTCAAAAATGTAAGCTTCGCTTATCCGCAGGAAAAGAATAATGCACTGAACAATATTTCCCTTGAAATCAGACAGGGAGAATTTATCATAATATGCGGTTCCTCAGGATGCGGAAAATCCACGCTTCTGAGGCATATGAAATCCTGTCTGACTCCTCACGGTAAATTCAGTGGTGAAGTATTTTTCAACGATAAACTGCTGAAAGATATTGACGAACGAATACAGTCACAGGAAATTGGATTCGTTCTGCAATCTCCCGAAAATCAGACAGTCACGGATAAGGTATGGCACGAGCTTGTATTCGGATTGGAAAGTCTTGGATATGATACACCCGTCATCAGGCGGCGTGTTGCTGAAATATCTGCTTTTTTCGGGATTGAAGCATTATTTTACAAAAACACAGCTGAACTTTCAGGAGGACAGAAACAGATGCTCAGTCTTGCTTCTGTGGTGGCAATGGAACCTGATATTCTCATTCTTGACGAACCTACCGCACAGCTTGATCCGATTGCCGCAACAGAATTTCTTAATCTGCTTGGCAGAATAAACCGTGAACTCGGCATAACGATAATCCTCACCGAGCATCGTCTTGAAGAAGCGTTTCCCTTTGCCACAAGAATTGTAGTAATGGAAAAAGGACGAATTATATGCGATGATACTCCCGAAAATGTGGGAATATCTTTAAAAGAGAGGAACAGCGGAATGTTTCTTGCAATGCCAACCGCAATGAGAGTGTGGGCAGGTATTGAAACAAAATTGCCCTGTCCTGTGACAGT
>JAFWWU010000012.1 GCA_017523285.1 Ruminococcus sp. | reverse complement strand
TTTTCAGCTCTCCGTATTTATTTTGTTTAAGACATCTTACCTACATGGGTAAAGAAGATGTCGATATCTTGTGTTTTCTTGCCCGTAGTTTCATCCTTGACTTTTTCGTGGATTTCAATTTTGGAAATAAAAGTATGCAGAATTTCTGGAGTAAGCTCCTGAATATCTGTGAACCTCTTAACGAGTTCAATGAATGTTTTAGAGCTTCCTGATTTGGTTTTCATCTCAGCTACTATTGTTTCAAGTTCAGATATATCCGTCTCAAGCTGCTTCTTTTCTTCGACATAGCCTTGTGACAGCATTTGAAACTGCTCATCTGTTATTCTGCCAAGAGCATTATCCTCATAAAGTTTTCGGAATATCGTACTCACCTCAGTTAGTCTTTTCTTGTGCTTATCCAGTAGCTTCTGCTTATCCTTGAGTTCCTTTTTCAGTTGCGTTTCAGAGTTCTTGTTGATATACTCAGCGAAATCCTCTGTTCGCTCTCTTGCGAATTCTGTAACTCTGCGGATTTCTTCAAGCACAATTTCATACAGCACTTTCTCATTAATCGAATGAATTGAACAGTTATCCCTGCCCTTCTTACGATACTTACCACAGATGAAATGAAATTGTTCAGTCTTTATGCTGTCTCCCGACACAAAGTACAGCTTACTTTTGCAGTCTGCACAGAACAGTATACCTGCAAAGATACTCTTGTAACCCGATTTGGTTCGTCTGCGTTTTCCATCTCGTAGCTTATGAACAATATCCCATGTTTCCTGACTTACAATAGCTTCATGAGTATTCTCAATCATAACCTGCTGTTCCTTTGGTCTGATTCGCTTTCGGTGGTCTTTGTAGGAAATATTCTCCGTTTTCAGATTGAGTGTGTGTCCAAGATAGATTACATTCTCAAACATATCTGTAATTGTCCGTACACTCCATGAATATGGCAGCTCCTCATTAAGTCCTGTAAGTCTGGTTCCTGTTCTTTTGTATTCATACATTGTCGGAGTATAAATCTTATCATTTTCAAGAACACGTGCTATATAGCTCGGTCCCATTCCCTCTGCACACATCTGAAATATTCTTTTTACTACGGGAGCAGTTTCGGGATTAGGAATAATCTGCTTGGGATTATCAGGATCCTTCATATAACCATAAGCAGGTCGTGAAGCTACTCTTTCACCACGCTGAGCCTTGATTCTCCAGGTGGCTCGAATCTTCTTACTCGTTTCCTTTACATGAAACTCATTGAAGATATTGTAGAAAGCCGCCATGTCAGTTCCTGATGAGTTGGGATTTGCAGTATCAACATTGTCATTGATTGCAATATATCTCACGTTGTTCTTGGGGAAGTATTCTTCTGTGTACAGTCCTACATGGAGATGATTTCTTCCGAGACGTGACAAATCCTTTGTTATAATAACTCCGATTCTTCCGTTATCCACATCATCAATCATACGCTTGAAGTCGGGACGTTCAAAATCAACTCCTGAATATCCATCATCAATATAGTACTGTGTATTGAAGAATCCGTGCTCTTCTGCATACTTTTTCAGAATATCTTTCTGATTTGAAATGCTGTTGCTCTCTCCCGCAAGCTCATCTTCATGACTGAGCCTGCAGTATAAAGCTGTTATCTTATTCGTGTTTGACATATAAATTCCTCTCTTTACGCCCTTACGGACTCTGTCAAACCGATTGAGATCA
The DNA here is from genome assembly GCA_017523285.1 of Ruminococcus sp. Classification (GTDB taxonomy): domain Bacteria; phylum Bacillota; class Clostridia; order Oscillospirales; family Ruminococcaceae; genus Ruminococcus. The sequence goes on along the minus strand of JAFWWU010000012.1, from coordinate 12,886 downwards.
CATACAATATATCACAATCGGTTTGAAAAGTCCAGCTATTTACGATATTTTTTCTGCTGCACTCCTGAGCAGAAATTTCAGTTTATCCTCTGCTGTGGACTTTGATTTCATATCAAACACAGAATTGATGTGGTAGACAATCCCACCGATCGTCTTACAGTGTGTTGTGATATAGTTGCTCTCATCAGCAAAGGTATTTGTATTTTTTCTGTTTTCTTCTTTCGGCATATTCCTCCGTTTCTCCGAATTTCTTCGGATAGAATTTCACTTTACGTCTGAACATTTTTAGATCACTCCGTTCTTTAAAATTTATTTCATAAGCTTTCGCTTACAATAATTTATTGGGAGAATATTTTTATAATTGTACTTTTGGACTACAAGCTTAAAATACATTCACTACAAACCGATTCGTTACGCACCGATTGTAAGTCCGAAAAGGGGTTCGGGTTCTCCCGTATTGTGCGTGGGGCGGATAGCCACATGCGATGCTTGCTTTTCAAAAAAACTCTTTCAAACCAGTATATTTTTATCAGAATAGAAATGCTTTTTATCTCCGATTTTAATGTGCTCATACTCTGCAAATTTTGGGCTTATTTCGCTCTCAACTTATTTTGTGGTGCAACTTGTCCTATTAAAAAAGGAGGGCAAATTTCGGCTGAATTAAGCGTGACAGTAGCTTCATTCCGTGACGGTAACTTTGTAATACAGATTCTACTGACACGCACAGTATTCAACGATATATAGACATTTGCAACATTTCATAACACATTGCGTGACGGTAACTATATCACAGTTTTTTACCGTCACTACTGACACGCTTTATCAATTCGACTATGTGAGAGAAAAAGAAAAGCACCGCAGAAAAATCCGTAGTGCTTAATGTTTCTATATATTCTATGTCCGTATTTTAAGAAAAGGTATAAAATGTGGAGACATATATTTTTTATTGTTTACGATATTTGTAATACTATAAAACTGTATTTACTGAGAAAGTATTCTCTATAATATTACCGCTGGAGAAGTCGAAAAACGAACCACTTTTACTTTTCGGCAAATCCCTTGATTTTTGAAAGCACACCCTTATCCATTTCGCAGACCGTATCACAAAGGATTTCAATATCCTCAGATGAGTGAGAAGCTATAAGGATAGTCTTACCTTGCTCTTTAAGGTCAAGGAGGTATTTTCGCATATCCGCAACGCCCTCCTTATCAAGACCGTTCATAGGCTCATCAAGAATAAGCAAATCGGGATTTTCCATTATAGCCTGTGCAAGTCCGAGACGCTGACGCATTCCGAGAGAATACTTCTTCACATGACGTTTAAGATTTGGGTCAAGTCCGACCTGTTTCATAGTTTCTTTGATTTTGTCTCCGTCGATTTTTTTATTAAGGTCAGCAAGTAGTTTCAGATTCCTGTAGCCTGAATAATAAGGAATAAATCCCGGAGTCTCAATGATAATTCCTACATTTTCAGGGAAGTCGCAGTCCTTGCCGATTTGTTTTCCGTCTACACGAACTGTACCCTCGGTAGGCTTTACAAAACCACAGATACATTTCATAAGCATGGTCTTTCCGCTGCCGTTGCGTCCGATAAGTCCATGGATTTTACCCTTATCAAAGTGGTGATTTATATTTTTCAGTATTTCGTGTTCTTTTATTGTAAGGGATAATTTTTCAACTTTTATCATATCTGTCAAGCCTCCGTTTCATCTATACTGTCAATACTCAATTTCCCTGACGCAATTATATTTGCAAAAACAAGTACTGCTATAAATACTGCAAAATAAATGTATGAATATGACACGGGAAAAATCTCTTTTCTGAATATCTCTGTGTAATGAAGCCATACTATCGTGTTTGCCATCGGGAAACACCACATAAATGAAGCTTTTATTGATGTGAATAATCCTCCAAAGCCGATTATTCCGCTTACTGCAAGAAATCCTCCTGCTTTGAGTTTCCTTTGTCTGAATAAAAGCATAACAAGTATCAGCATAAAAAGATACAGAAACAATAGCAGGTATGTCTGTATTACAGCTGAAAACGGTGTCATCTGATTATAGAGGTTTTCAGGGAGAAGCTCCGAAGCAAACGCAAATCTCTCATCAGGAAATACTACATTATATCTTTTTGCAACCATACTCCAGCCGTTTGCAAGGAATGCCTTTCCTGTAAGAAATGCTGTACATATTACATATATTACCGAAAGAAAGGTAACTGCACTTAAAGCTCCGAAAAGCATCTGACCTATCATCCAGTTTTTTCGTCCTGTACGTGATATCATAAACACCGTTGAGCCGTCTGTGCGTGGGAAATCGCTCATAAGAGTCAGAAAAACAATAGGAATAACAAGTGTAAGCATCTGAGAATTTCCGACAGCTATAAGTGGTTCAAGAATATTAAGCGGCTCGCCCATTTTCTCTGAACGCTCCAGCAGCGGAGTAATTGCATAGGAGTAGATAAATGCAGTCAATACAGGGATTATTATCATTCTTGAATTACATACCCATTTAAGCCACTCAGTTTGTGCAACCGACCATATTTTTCTGATTGAAATTTTATTGTCCATTGTCGGTGCACCTCCTTTGTGCAAGATTGAAAATAAACAGTACAAGCAAAGCGAATACGGAATATATAATCAATGTATAATAGCCTGTTTCTGATTTGTAGAGCACTTGTCCGATATTTGCAGGAGTAATAGAATTCACAATTTTTCTTACAATATCATTTTCATAATCAAACTGTAACGAAAGCTTAAGCTGAGCAACATTGTACATATATTGTATCAGAAACGGAATACATATACAGAAATACTGATTCGTCGTAACAGAGCATATCAGAAAAGGCAGAATTGATACGCACATCCCCGTCAGAACAGTCTGAAACAGCAGTTTCCAATATGGTACCTGATACATCATCATTTCCGTTTCGCACTGCGGAAATATGATATGTACAATTCCCGAAAAAAGCAGAAATCCGACAGCACATATCAGTGCGGCACTAACAAGGGCACTGACAAGCTTTGAAACACACCAGCGGAATATGCCTGTTCTTACAACGATATAGCGTTTTCCGCCGCAGCGTCTTTCGTCGCACATAAGCTTTACAAAAGGAAACGAAACTATTATGCTGAGAAACATCATAAGCCAGCTTCCGAAGCCTTTTGAACAAACACTCTGTGCAGAAAAATCATACATCCTTGAGTTTTGTTCATCAAGCATCGTTATCATTTCAAAAATGCTGTATTCTCTCATTTTTGAGCCGTCATAATATCCTGCCGAGCTGAAACACATCAGCGTGAACGCAAGAACTCCCACTATAAAATACGGGCTGATAATAAACTTTTTCAGCTCTGTATATATAACATTGAGAGTTTTCATCGTATATCAGTCCTTTCTGATTCTGGTTTTATTTAGTATTCATATGCCCTGTAACAGCATCAATTGAAACATTAATAGTATTGCTTGTTGTTTCAAGAGTAACGTTATATATTGGTAATGTTTTAATTCCTGTATCGCCGAAAACATCATTGGAACATGTATCGAAACCAAGCTGAATGTTCTTTACATCATATACTACGGAATTTGACAGTTCATCTTTTATAAGCTCAAAGACCTGATTTAAAGAAAGTATCTTCTGTGTAGTGTTACCTGTAGGAGTAAATGATGTATTTACTGCAGTTAAATCAAACATATCAGATTCATTGCATCTGAGCATGTGTACTATTGATACATCACGAACTATGCTTGTCATCGGATAATTCATCATATTTGATCCTCTATAATTTTTTGCCATTGACAGAACAGGAATATCTTTATAATATACCTGTACAAGAACTTCAAATACATAGATACCATTACCGGCATCATATACCCTTACGGAAGAAGCTTTGAATTCAAATTCATCATCGGAATTGTATGTATGTTTTCTCGATAGTTCTTCAGCGTATTTCATAGCTTCTGCAATTGATATTTTACCGTCCGGAAGCATATATTCCTCTGAAAGTTCAGCTTCGGTTGCTGTAAAACAGTTATACTCTTTTATATAGCTTTCACTGTCAATGAACCACCGTCCATAGCTTTCACTAAAATTATAATAATTCGGCTTGGTACACCATATTCTTGTATAGATATGCTGAAACGATGGGCTTTCTTCGCCACTTGCAATAGCTGCTCTTGAATCACCGAGTTCCATGTATTCATCAAGAGTTATATGGCCTATATCACCATTAATAGAAACAATTATAAGGTTATCATCTTCAAAAGAGTTTTTGCCGAAAACTTCTTTTTCAATTTGTCTGAATTGAGCAATTTTCTTTTCAGGTGTTTCAACACCGACATCAAATTTCACTTCATATTCAGGAAATTCAGTTATCTGTGGAATCAGCATACTGCAATTATCAAACTTGAAAATACCGTTTTTGCTGTTCCATTCGTTGATTGTCTGCTGAGCAGTGGAAACTACCTCTGAAACAGGGGAAAGTGCATCTTCGGAAATTACAGGTTCCGTCGGATTTGTATCTGCGTTACTTTCGTTTTCAATGCCTTGTTCAATTCTTGACATCTCATCTTTTACATTATCGGGAGTTTCAAGTGTGCATGAGCACAAAAACCCCGATAATACCGCAATGCACACAGTAAACGACGTTACCAGAGCTGTTCCCGATTTTTTCCTTTTACCCTCGAAAACATTATTGATACGCATTTTTAACATCTCCTTTGTACTGAAATTATTTACAATTGCAGTTGGTGTCTGGTTTTGTGCTCCTGTTTTCAGAAGCATATAGCAATAGTTTTTCTTGTACTGACTGTCTGCGTTTTTCGTCACCTTTTCATCACATATGCATTCAAGACTTCGGCATACCTCTTTCATAAGAAACCATATAAAAGGATTGAACCACTGCAAAACAGCAACAACTGCAAAAAAGAGTTTCTTGAAAGAGTCTTTGCTCTTATAATGCATAAGCTCATGGCGAAGCACCATTTCTGTTTCCTCGTCAGAAAATATATGTCTTGGCAGTACAATACATGGCTTTATAATTCCAAGCAGCATCGGCGAGCTTACCTTTGCCGAAACGATAAGCGGTATATCGTTATCAATGAATAGTCCCGATTTTACTGCTTCATATTGCTTGAGGACGCTTTCGTCGCTGACACTTCTGCTGTAGCTGATGATTTTCCGCTTCATATATATGTATTTTCCCGTCTGATATGCCGCACAGACAACCACTCCCGTAATCCATATCAAAGGCAGATACCAAGGCAAAGTAATATTCAGTTTAGGCGTATCGGGAAGTTGAATGCTGTATGGGATAATAAGTCTTATCGCCATTATCAGCGACATTGTATATATAATTCTGAATCCGTAGCGTTTTATCAATTTTCCTTTCAACAGTAAAAACAATAATGATACTATCGTTACGGATAATGTTACAGAAAATATTACTCCGAACATAATTTACCTCCGTAGATTAATCCTCTTTATCAGTAGATTTCTCGTCAATAAAAGCTTTCAGCGATGCTATATCGTCATTTGAGAGGTTTTTGCCGTTATACAGCGAACAGATCAGCTTTGATACAGAACCGCCAAAAATGCGGTCGATTATGGTTTTGCTTTCCTGCTGGAGATAGTCGTCTTGATTAACAACAGCTGAGTACAGCTTATATTTTCCTGATTTTTCTGCTGTTACAAATCCACGCTCGGTAAGCCTTGCAAGAAGATTAAGAATTACAGCAAGACTCCATTCGTGAATATCTTTGAGTCCTTCCTGTATCTCAACTGAGCTTACAGCTTTACCACTTTCCCAGATAAAATTCATGATGTCCATTTCTGCGTCAGGCAGACGCTTGTATTCATTTCCCATTTTTATTCAGTCCTTTCATATTCGTTTAACAAGTGTTAAATCTATTTTTATTATACAACTGTTAAATGGATTTGTCAAGGAGTTTAAAAAATTATTTTTCAGTCCATTTTGTATAAATAATTAAACACAGAAATAAAAACGATAAACCCGTATCAGAATAAAAAATAAGTCATGCAGTTAATATAAACTACATGACTTAAATATACTCAATCAGTTTGATTTCTTTCCCTATGGGTGACGGTCTTATTCCGCCCTTAATTTTATGTATTGCCCAATCGGGCGGATATTATCCGCCCATACATCAGGCTATCGGGAATTTACTCCCACTTGATAAATGCATCCTTGAAGCCGATGAATTTAAGCTTATCGAGGAGTGCAAGCGCATTATCGTAATTTTTGAACGCTCCGACCTGAACACGATATATCTTTTCATTTTCAGCAGCAGCTTTAAGCTGAGCATTTCTGACTTTGGCAACAGCCTTTGCAATGGCCTCTCCACATTTTTTCTGTCCGTCAGGAGTATTTATAAGCTCAACATCCGCCGTATCAATGAAAGCCGTTTCAATCAATACCGCAGTCGGCTTTGTTTCTCTGATTATTGCAAAATAATCTCTCCCCTCTGAGCCTGTTTTCGTTTTCGCACCTCTGTTTTTTATTCCGAGAGTTTCCGAAATCGCCGCAGAAATCTTAGCAGCGTATTTTTCTCCCTCAGCTCCGCCAATGTGATGATAGCACTCAGTACCCGTACCTCCGCCAGCATTGAGATGAAACTCTGCAACAAAATCATAACCTGCATTATTTACAGCAGAAATTCGCTCTGTAAGATATTTATCGCCCTCATAGTTCATAAGCTCACATTTTTCAGTATAAGTGCTGTTGTAGTAAATCTGAGCATATCTTGCAATTTCCTTCGCAATCCTGAATTCGTGATAATCCTTGCAGACCGCACCCGAATCGTATCCTCCGTTTTTTGATTTTCCGTGACCGACAATAAAACAAATACTCATTATTTTTCCTCCTGTTTATCTGAATTTTTAAGGCGTTTTACGATTGATAAAGCCCAGCCCTGTGCTTCGGGGTTGATTTCGGCATAGTTTTCAAATATGCTGATAACCTCCATAATTGTGATATATGCAAAAACTGTTACAGCAGTTACAGCTCCTGCAATTTCCGAAAGCTCTGCGGCATTGTAGTATTTGCCGAGCGTATGAATACCGATATCAAGACCGCAGGCTGTAAGCATAACGATAATCTCTCCAAGCTTATTAAGTCCACCCTTACGCATTTTCGAGCTTGAAAGACTGCTTCTGCAATAAGCCTTGATAAGACCTGTTATATAATCGGCAATTGCAAGACCGATTACAATTAAAAGCATTATTATGTAGCGCATTATTTCACCTCCCGTCATATGTTGTTGATAAGGAATTTATACTTATCGGAAGCGGCAGCTGAAGCACTTTCAGCAGGCTTGCAGTCGGCTTTTTTACTATCCTCAGAGAGCCATTTTCCGATAACGGCAAAGTGATTTTTATATTTCTTGCCCGATGTTTCTATATAGCTGTCAAGACGTTCTATATATTCCTCTATGGAAGATACATTGTGATTTTCAGTAAGCTCTTTGTATTCATCATCAGAGAGCAGAACATTTTTCCATTTACCGTATTCTTTCTTTGTTTTCTTTTTAGTGCGTGAGGGAATATTTTTTATATCATTATCATTAACATTAACATTAACACTCTCACTATCATTAACACTTACATTAACATTTTCATTTTCATTTACATTATCACTGTCTGAATTTTCTGAATAGTTATTTTCAGAATTTTCAGTTTCTGAATTTGTCTTGTTTTTCTCTGCATTTTTCTTATTCTGATAATATGCGGCATTTCTTGCTTTTTTCTCCTGATATTTTTCTTCATTTCTTGCAAGTTGCTGACGTATAAAGCCGAATGTGATTTCTGTAACGATATCATCAAATTGAAGAGTTTCGCCTGTTTCCGCATATATAAAAACAGCGTCAAGAAGCTGCGCCTTCTGTGTGTTGTTGAGCTTTTTTATCTGCTGATAGCTTTCTGTATAAAGCACAAAGCTTTTCTTATCCATAAAAATACACCTCTTTTTTAATAATAGATAAGACCTTTCAAAAATACGACTGATAAGCGGTGCGAAACCGCAGATTGTTTCCCGTTGCTGAAAAAGTCTTTCACATATAGTCAGGAAAAAAGGCTTATGTTGACAAAAACGTCAACATTGAGGATATATTTTTTTGTTTTAACTTTCAATGCCGCAAAAATTTGACATTTTTGAATATATATGGTAAAATAAAGGGTAGTTTTGTAATAAGGAGCTTTTTATGGTATACGATAACGTACTTGAATGTATAGGTCATACTCCTATAATCCGATTAAATAAAATGGTAAAAAAAGGAAGTGCCGAGGTTCTCGTTAAATTCGAGGGTCTTAACGTCGGCGGTTCAATAAAGACAAGAACAGCATACAATATGATTCTTGACGCTGAGAAAAAGGGAATAATCAACGAAAATACTATCATCGTTGAGCCTACAAGCGGAAATCAGGGAATCGGCCTTGCTCTTATAGGAGCAGTAAAGGGATATAAAACCATAATCATTATGCCTGACTCTGTAAGTGAGGAGCGCAGAAAGCTTGTTGAGCATTACGGCGCTGAGGTTATGCTTATTCACGATGCAGGAAATATCGGTGATTGTATTGATGAATGTTTACAGACAGCATTAAGACTAAGGGACGAAAATCCGAATGTATACGTTCCTCAGCAGTTTGAAAACAGAGCAAATCCACTTGTTCACAAGTATCATACAGGTCTTGAAATCCTTGAACAGATTGGCGGAGAAATCCACGGTTTCTGTTCGGGCATCGGCACAGGCGGCACTATAAGCGGTATCGGCGAGGTGCTTAAAGCGCTTTATCCAAGACTTGAAATATGGGCGGTAGAGCCTGAAAATGCGGCTATTCTTGCAGGCGGAAACATCGGAACACATCTCCAGATGGGTATTGGTGACGGACTTATCCCGGGCAATCTCAATATGAAGATTTATGATGATATCTACGTTGTTTCTGACGAGGAGGCTATTCAGACGGCCAAAGACCTTGCAAGACTTGAGGGTATTATGTGCGGAATTTCAAGCGGCACAAACGTAGCTGCGGCACTTAAAATGGCAGAAAAGCTCGGAGAGGGCAAGACAGTTGTAACAATTCTCCCTGATACAGCAGAGAGATATTTCTCAACTCCGCTTTTTGACTGATAACTGAATAAAAAAATAAAGGACGGATTTTGAAAATCCGTCCTTTTATTATGGGTGCGTGGGTATTGTTTGTAGTGGCGGATGATATCCGCCCGATTGGGTAATACTTCAATAGCAATAATCGTGTAGGGGATGCCGCCCTCGGCATCCCGTTTTATATACACCGTTTTGGAACGTTGAATCCGCCCGATTGGGTAACACATAGAATTCAGGGCGGATAATATCCGCCCTTACGTATTATTAGTTATGTAAATTGGGATTTTATGTTACGACCACTCGCCACAGCAATAGAGAATTTTGAAATCTTCCCCAAGTTCTTTGCAAAGTTGCTCATACGCAAATTCCTTCTTTTTATTAAACATGATTGTGTCTTCTTCGGTCCACCACGGAGAATCATCAGGGGCATTATCCATGTCCATCATGGTATCATGATATGCTTGCAAATAGCAAAGAAGATTTTTCAATTTTCGGGAAAGCGGGAGCTTTTGTTCATCAACAGCATAACCAAATTCTTTCCTTGCAGCATCGTTATCCGACCAGAGGCAAGTACCGCCCCATTCAAACCAATACTTGAGTACATATTTTGTCATATTATAACTCCACAAATTCTTATTTATCGAACAATACGATTTTCTATATTATACCACATTACACAATAATCTTCAATAGTAGGGGATGCCACCCTCGGCATCCCACATGATAGTGTAGGGGAAGATATTATCTTCCCATAAACAAATCGGGCGGATATTATCCGCCCCTACTTGTTATCGCTTTCATTGGGATAATCAATGATTATTTTACTGCATTCGCTGCACTTATAAGCATAAACTGCATATCTTAAAAAGTCATTGCCGCCATTTGTAAGATCGGTGTTATTATTGCTGAAAGCTGTTATTATATCAAAGTAATGTTTCTTTGGCGTCCAGAATAAACGATCTCTGCATTGAATGTAGCCAAGTTCCATTTCTTTTTTGCAGTAAGGACATTCCATGATTATTACTCCTTTGTAAATTTATAAATTGAAATTTGCTCTGTTATCGTAATATGCATTACCTTCGGCAAGAACTCCTTCGGCGAGCGAGTGAACTTCATCTGCGTTTTCAATTCCCGAAAAACATACAGCTGTATTATTGCCTGAAGTATTGAATACAAATTTTACTGTTCCGATACTGCCTGTTCCTGATACATATAAAACTTTGAAACAGTATTTAAGAGAACGTGAAAGCTTTATAAATCCGTTTTTTCTGATGATGTATATACGCTTGTTTGTAAGAACATAGTATCTGAATTCACCGACAAAATAGTTATAGAGTATCTCAGCAGGGAAATAAAATGTTACGAATATAAATATAGCAATTACAATCCATAACGCAGGATTATCCTTGGTTTTTTCAATATAAACAGGCATAGCGGATGTGAAAATCGAACCTGTAACAAAAAGCCAGAATGCAGCTACAAAAATAGTGATGATAGACTGATTTCGTTCCTGTGGTGTAGCACCCTTTGCAGTAGAACCGCACCAGACAATGTTTTCATCATCAAGAAGCTTTTTCTCGATTTTGGCTCTTATGAATTCTTCGTTTACTTTTGACATTGTTTTACTCCTTAGAATATTTGAATTTACGGCGATGTTTTTATAATATCAGCATAATATCTCCGATAGCATAAATGATAATCATTCCTATTACATACAGCTTTATTTTTGATTTCTTTTTTATTTTTTCAATCAGCAATATAATAATCTGACAGATTAAACATGCTACAAATACAAACCATAATAATAAAAAAGTGAAAACAAAAGCAATAGAATAGGCTTCGGCTCCATAATACATTGTATTGTCGCCGAAAAAGCCGACTGATGTGCCGTTAATTGCACTTACAAAACTATTCATAACCAGTAACAGATAGGGAATAAATGATGCCCAGAACAATACTTTGTTTAATTTGCTTTTCATATCGTTATCCTCCGTTATTTTAGTCAGATATCAGATGCAAGTTTTTTTAAGTATAATATATATTACATATTTTGTCAAGTTCTGATATAAAATGCGGATTATTCCATTGTAAAAAAACACATCCTGAAATCAGAATGTGTTTGAATTAGTATTGTCTGTCTTGTACAAAACAGAGGATCTCTCCTTTTAATCTATCAATAATTCATATCCTGGAACCCATCTATCATACCATTTCCTGCAATATTCTATTTCATCATACACTTCCTGTGGTACAGTATAAATATAAAATTTTACTTTCATATTGAGTTCATCTTTATAAAATTTTATGGTGGTATCTGTTTCATCAGTAGGAAGCGTAGTGGCACTTGCAAATTTCTCAAAAAGAAGGGACATTTCTTCATTACTAAAAATTCTTTGATCTGAAATATATACATCACACGTAAAATCAGTATGTTGTTTCAGTTCCTCATAAGTAAGATTCGGACTTGTGTTAAAGGGAAGTTCTTTATCATTAGCTCTAATTTCAACAAACTTAAAGTCTGACAAGTATTTTTTTAAATATGCTTCTATATCCTCTTGAACTTGTGGAAGATACTTATGACGCAAATAATTCTCACTAACCACTTCATAATAATCCTTGGTATGAAGTGTTGCCTCAAACTCAATGCCATCCTCAACACATCTGACATCACAATCCTGAGCGACTGACAGCAATCCGACAGAGCCACCACCCAGTATTTCAAAATCCATCCCATATTTTTTCTCAAGTTCTTCTTCCAAAAATATACGAGCACTACTTTTGGGAGCACTTGATTCATCTGAACTGCTTGAATTATGGTATCTAACGGGATAACATCCCACAAGTAACAAGCTGACTACGCCAGCACAAAAAAGACGACATAATTTCATATAAATTCCTTTCCACCAAAAGCTAAAATATACTGATTAATAGTTTGCTCTTTAATGAGCGCAGTCTAAATATTATTGTATAGCATTCAATACCACACAGAACTTGTGCAATGTTGCCTTAAGTATAATATATATTACATATTTTGTCAAGTTCTTATACTTTATATATGGCGATTGTTTGACAGTTTGCTTTATATGTGTTATAATTTTATTAAAATAATTGTGTTTTGGGAGGGTTATTTATGATTTTCAAGAGAGCTTTTGCATCAATTCTTGCAAGTGCGTTTGTATGTAATATAGCAGCTTTTAGACTGACATCTTTTAATGACACTCAATTTGTCTCTGCGGCAGATTATATTTCAATTGAAAAGAACGAGGGAAATCTGATAAAAACTGCATCAAATACAAAATATGATGCTGAAACAGTTTATAATGCTATGATTTCGCTTCAGGATAAATATCCGACAGGAATGGAGTGGACAAATGATAATTATTATAAATGGAATGGCGGTATATATTCCGGAGGATATGGCTGTGTAGGTTTTGCTTTTATGTTGAGTGATGCCGCATTTGGCAGTTTACCGACAAGAATAACAGAGTCTTTTAATGCTGATTCTTTGCGTGTGGGTGATATTCTTCGTTATAGCGGTCATTCTGTTGTTGTTCTTGAAATCCATGAAACGTATGTTACTATTGCAGAGGGTAATATTAACAATTCAATTCTATGGGGACGTGAAATATCATTTGATGAAATAGAAAGCTCATTTGAACATCATATGACACGTTATCCGAATGAGAGTGTAACTACTTTACCTGTAACAACCACAACAAGCACAACAACTACAACCACCACCACAACAACAACAACTACTACTACTA
>JAFWWU010000143.1 GCA_017523285.1 Ruminococcus sp. | reverse complement strand
CTCAAATCCTGTATCATCAGTAGTTCTGAACGAGCATTGATTCTTGCCAATCATTGAAATATAGCCCTTTTCCTCGCCTACCTTTTCCATAACCGTATCAGCAAGCGAAAGCTTATATGCTATTTCATTCCAGTTACCCATTCTGAAAACGATTTCATTTGAATAGGTAACAACGATTTCATGCTTATCAGTCATATCAACGCTTACAATTTTATGCTCAGGATTATTCAGAATTATTTCAGTAAATTCATTATATATTCTTTTTTTCTGTTCATCCTCTGCATCAATCTTCTGTCCTGCCGTTGTTGTAAGCGGATTATAGCCGTAAAATACGGGGAGTCCCTCTGTGATATATCCGTTATTTTCAAGCACCTTTCCCTGCTCACTTACAAGGAGAGTTCCAAGCTCATACACCACATTGAATGCGGGAACACATCTTTTCACTGTAATTTCAAGCGAGAACGGGAATTTTTTCTTAACCTCAGCTGTTTCTATATAAAGAAGCTCTGTACAGATTTTCTCTTCCGCCTTGCTTCTTTTCAGTCTTAAAAGATTATCACCCATTTCAATGCCCGAAGCCGCAACGATTTCTTCAACCGTATAATCACTCGCTTCGCCCGAAACCTTGATTTCCTTTATATTGAACAGAAACGTAAAGCAGATTGCCGCACCTATACATAAAACAATTGCTATAACAACAAATACATATTTATTCATATTGCGTTTTCGTCTGCGCATACGTTTACTGCTGTTTTCTCTTTCAACATTTGTCTTTTTAACATCTTTCATACAAAATCAATGCCTCTTGTATAATTTATTCTCTTCTGATATCTGCACCAAGTTTACGCAGATATACCTCAATTTCCTCATACCCTCTGTCTATATAGCAGATTTTCGAAACCTCGGTTGTACCCTCAGCCATAAGACCTGCTATCACCATTGCCGCACCGCCTCTGAGGTCGGTTGCTTCAACATTTGCTCCGTAAAGCCTGTCAACGCCCTGCACAACAGCAGTTTTGCCGATAACCTTTATATCGGCTCCCATTTTTTTCATAGCGTCAGTGTGTCGGTAGCGGCAGTCAAAAATATTTTCCTCAAAAACACTTGTGCCGTCTGATTTAAGCAACGCAGCCATAAATACAGCCTGAGCGTCAGTAGGGAATCCCGGGTGTGGCATAGTCCTTATACAGCTTTCAATTGCTTTAAGACGCAGACCGCTTCGCACATATATTCCCTCGTCAAGAGTATAAATACTGCATCCCGTCTGGTCAAGAAGCGATATAAACGGCTCAATACAATTCAGACAAGCCTTATGTATAATAGCCTCTCCTCCTGCACCCGCAACAGCTGAAAGATATGTCGCACATGCTATTCTGTCAGACATTACCGAATATTCACAGCCGCCAAGCTTTTCGACGCCCTCGATTACAATTCTGCTTTCGCCGTCGCCCTTTATTTTTGCTCCGCATCGCCTGAGAAATTCAGCCAAGTCCTGTATTTCAGGCTCTCTTGCGGCATTATTTATTATAGTTTCGCCCTCCGCAAGAACAGCACACAGCATTATATTTTCTGTCGCACCCACTGACGGAAAGGCAAGCGAAATCTTTGTTCCGTGAACCTTTTTTCTTACATTGCAGACTACCTTGCCGAAGTTTTCGCTTATTTCAACTCCCATTTTTCTGAAAGCCGCAAGGTGCATATCAATCGGACGAGGTCCGAGCTCGCAGCCTCCCGGGTAGCTGACCGTACATTTTTTATGTCTGCCAAGCAATGCGCCGAGAAATATGATAGAAGAACGCATTTCACGCATAAGCTCATCACTTATGAACGCATAATCGCTTTCAGACGGAATAATCTCTGCCGTATTTCCCGAAAAAGTACATTTACAGCCGAGTGAATTAAGTATCCTTGAAGCCGCATAAATATCCGTAAGCTTCGGACAGTTATGAAGCACGCATTTTCCACTGCAAAGATAAGCCGCCGCCAATATCGGAAGCGCACTGTTCTTTGAGCCCTGAAGCTCTATTTCTCCCCTTAGCTTTGTACCGCCATGCACAATCAGTTTCTGCATATAATCACCTCATAGTATTTTTTATCATACTATGTCATAAAGTGATTTTATGTTACTTTTTACGTTTTTTCGCCTTTTCGTAAAGCTTATCAACAACGCCGAGTATTCTCTCAGACGTATCCGTTACCGCAAGCTTTGCACAGTTCTGCGACATCACAGCAAGTTTATCGGGATTTTCATAAAGTCTGCGTATATGCTCCTTTATCTTTTCCGAAGTTACATCCTTCTGCTCGATTACAACAGCCGCACCAGCCTTACCAAGTACATTTGCATTATGGAACTGATGATTTCCCGCAACTATCGGTGACGGAATAAGTATTGAAGCCTTGCCTGCCGCTTCAAGCTCTGCAAGAGTTGAAGCACCTGCCCTGCATATTACAAGGTCAGCTGCCGCAAGACATACATCCATATCATTGATATATTCGGTAATTCTCAGGCGGTTGCTTTTAAGACTGATACCTGCCTTTTCCATCTCCTGAGGGAATGTATCCTTTCCCATACCGCCATATCCGTGAATATGATTGATTTTAAGTCCCTCTTTTGTATGCCACTTTATAGTCTCTGCCATAGTTTCATTTATACAGCCTGCACCAAGACTTCCGCCGAATGAAAGAATACACATTTCATCATCAAAACCAAGCTTTTTTCTTGCCTCTGCCTTTGTGATTTTAAGTATATCGCTTCTTACAGGAAGTCCTGTAACTGTATATTCAAACTTATCCTTTTCCATATATTCAAGAGCTTCGATTACAGTAAGCATAACGTGGTCAACTTCCTTTGAAAGAAGCTTGTTTGTAACCCCGGGGAATGCATTCTGCTCATGAATTGCTGACGGAACGCCAAGTCTTGCCGCTTTTCGTATAACAGGACCGGCAACATAACCGCCTGTTCCGATTGCTATATCGGGATTGAAATTCTTTACGATTTCAGTCGCTCTTCTTCCCGATGAAGCAAGATAAGCCGCCGCCTGAATATTTCTTTTTATATTTTCAAGTGAGATTTTTCTCTGAAAGCCTGCAATTTTTATTGTTTCAAGCTTATACCCTGCCTGAGGAACAAGCTTTGCCTCCATTCCGTTCGGAGTTCCTGCAAACAGAAATTCCGCATCGGGATATTTTGTCTTAATTATATCCGCAATGGCAAGCGCAGGGTTAATGTGTCCGCCCGTACCGCCGCCTGCAAGTAATACTCTCATAATACTGCTCCTCTGCTGAAATCTTTTGTTCTCTATTTTATATAGCTATGCTCTTTTCTTCAGTCTTGCTTTCGGCACTGCTTTTTCATCATCCTCTTCGGGATAATATCTCTTTCTCGAAATATTAAGGATAATACCCATTTCAGCCATCTGCATTATAAGCGCTGTACCGCCATAGCTGAAAAACGGCAGACTGATACCTGTATTCGGTATAGTATTACTTACAACGGCAAGGTTAAGTATCGACTGAATACCGATATGCGTTGTAAAACCTACCGCAATAAGCATTCCGAATTTATCCTGACATCTTGCCGCAATTGAATATCCCTCTACTACAAGAAGGAAGAATACAAGAATTATTGCAAATGCGCCTACAAATCCAAGTTCCTCGCATACAATCGGGAAAATAAAGTCGTTCTGTGCTTCAGGAAGATAAAGATATTTCTGACGTGAATTACCAAATCCAAGTCCGAATAATCCGCCAGAACCGATTGCAATAAGTGAATGTGATGTCTGCCATGTATCATTTAAAACGTCGTCAAACGGAGTAAGCCATGACTTCATTCTGACAGCAACATAACTTCCCTCGATATTTGACTGCCAGTTGATATACCACGCAAGTGCCGCAACACCTACTACAAGAATAGTGATAATCTGCCATTTATTCGCACCGCCGCACACAACAAGCGAAGCGGCAATTGTACATATAAGGATAAAGCCTGAAATATGCGGCTGGATAAGAATAAGCGCCGCATAAGGTGCAAGGAGAAGAAGATAAGTCAGAATACCGCCTTTGAAGCTATCCATTTCCTCTGTCTTTTTCTCAATGCGGTATGCAAAATATATTACTATCGTGAATTTCGTTACCTCTGACGGCTGGAAGTTGACAGGTCCGAGCACAAGCCATCTTTTAGCACTCATTGAACCGCCTTCGTCAGCACCCATAATCAATACAAGCACCAGAAGTACAAGTCCGATAAAATATAAAAGACTTGCAATATTAACCTTTTTGATAAACGGAAGTCTGATTTTCTTGAAATTATGATAATCCATACATGAAAGGAAAATCATAACAACAAAGCCAAGTATCGCCGCAAAAATCTGCTTTCTTGCATAAAACAGACCATTGCCCTCTTTTTCATTTGCCCATACATAGCTTGCGGAGGACATCATAACTATTCCGACAACAATAAGTATCATTACATAGGTAAAGAACGGCAGACTGATTTCGCCGAAACGCACATCGCCGAGAAATACTCTTCCGATACTCTTAATGATACCCGGCTTTTTCTTTTTTGTTTGCTTCTGAGCCATTTATTCCTCCCACAAAACTATTGAAATTATCTCTTATAATAGTGTTGCTATACCTGCAACTCCCATAATAAGACCGAATAAAGAAAAGGTTATTACAATTTTATATTCGCTGAAATTACTCATTTCAAAATGATGATGTATAGGTGTCATCTTGAAAATACGCTTGCCCACTCCCTTTTCACCTGTTGCCTTGAAATGCTTTTTAGCTGTGTATTTGAAGTATGATACCTGAATTACAACTGAAAGCGCTTCAAGAATATAAACAAGCGCAACAAGAATAAGGAAAAGGTGCTTATGAAGAACTATTCCGACAGCTGTAACGGAAGCTCCGAGGAACATTGAACCTGTATCGCCCATAAAGCATTTTGCAGGGTTGAAGTTCCAGAGCAGAAATCCAAGACATCCGCCTGCAACAGCCATTGTAAAAATTGAAAGCTCTGTAAATTTAAGTATAGAACATCCGATTGTGAAAACAAGCATCGCAACAAATGTTACAGAGCCACAGAGTCCGTCAACACCATCGGTAAGGTTAACCGCATTTGTAAGATATACTATTACAGCAAACATAAGCGGATAATAGAAAATTCCGATATCAAACTTAACAAACCAAAGGTCAATTACAGTTGATTTATCTCCCAGTAAATATAATGAGCCGAGAAATGCTCCCGCAAACAAAAGCTGTAAAATAATTTTCTGTATAGCAGTAAGTCCGTCATTATGCTTTTTTGAAACCTTGATAAAATCGTCAATAAAGCCTAAAACAGCAAAAAGAATTGAAAATACAAGACAGCTTAAAACTGTAAGGGCTGCCCTGCTGTTTGCCTGTTCGGTAACGTCAATTCCGCATTTCCATCTGAAAAGACAATATCCGATAACAGTAGCCGCTGTTGCCGAAAGAATAAACATAATTCCGCCCATTGTCGGAGTTCCCTGTTTTTTAGCATGCCATTTCGGACCGTCCTCAGTTTTTATCGGCTGACCGAATTTAAGTCTGTGCAGATAAGGTACAAGTCCTATACCCGAAACTGCTGCAATTATCATTGAAGCTATTGATACTGTTAAATTTATCCAGAACGGCATAATCAGTTCTCCTCGCCATATACTTTTGTAATTATTTCTTCAAGACGCATTCCTCTGCTTGCTTTGAACAGAACAATATCGCCCTCTCTGACATACTGTGAAAGTGCGTCAGCAACCTCATTCTTATCAGATGAATAAAATCCGTCAATTCCGTTTTCACTGACGGTTTTATATATGTACTCGCTGTCCTTTCCGTAGCAGAATACCATATCAGGCTTAACAGCCGAAACCATATTTCCGACCATTCTGTGAAGCATCTCTGACATTTCGCCCATTTCAAGCATATCACCGAGAACAGCAATTTTGCGCCCTTTACATTCCATACCGTTAAGAACACTAAGCGAAGCCTTCATTGAATCAGGACTTGCATTGTAACAATCTGTTATTACAATCTGTCCGTTTTTCTCTGATATATTCTGTCTTAAAGCGTCAGCTGAATATTTCGTAAACGCAGGAATAATAAGCTCATCCTCAATTCCCGCAATTCTGCCCACGCATATTGCCGCAAGAACATTGAGAACATTATGTCTGCCGACAGCAGTTACGCATACAGGAAATTCCTTTCCCTCATAAATAGCAGTAAACTCTGTCATACCATTATGCTCTATAATATTTTCAGCTCTGAAATCAGCATCTTTATTATCAATTGCGTATGTGTAAACCTTATTATCAAGCTTATCCTTTGCACCCCAGAGATATGCGTCATCGCCGTTAAGCACAAGCGGTGCATTCTCTCCGATACCATCGAGAATTTCAAGCTTTGCCTTTAAAATTCCCTCCTGAGATTTAAGGTTTTCAATATGTGAAAAGCCGATATTGGTTATTACTGCCGCAGAAAGCGGTGACGCTGTTTTTGCAAGTCGGCTTATTTCACCGAAATGCGACATTCCCATTTCAATAACAGCCGCTTTATGCTCTGATGTAAGATTGAAAAGCGTTTTCGGAAGTCCTATTTCATTGTTAAGATTTCCCTGAGTTTTAAGAGTCGGATATTTTGAAGAAAGTGCAAGAGAAATCATTTCCTTTGTTGTTGTCTTGCCTACGCTTCCCGTTACTCCCACAAGGAATGGTGTGAATTTATTTCTGTATAAATGCGCAATATCCTTTAAAGCCTTGTGGCAATCATCAACAACCATACATTCACAGTTTTCAATCTCTTTTTCCGTAATGCAAGCCGCCGCACCAAGCTCAAAAGCCTTTGGCACAAAGTCATGTGCATCAAAGCGCTCACCTTTAAGAGCTATAAACAGACACCCCTCTGTAAGACTTCTTGTATCTGTACATATTTCGGTAATCTCCGCTTCTTTATGATACTGCGAGTTTATCGCCTTTGCTATTTCCGATAATAACAGCTTTTCCATATTATCTCCCTTAATTTATATTTGCTTTAATGCCTCCGCAACAATTTCACGTTCATCAAAATGAGTATGAACATCATCGGCAAGTACCTGATAATCCTCATGACCTTTTCCCGCAAGAACAATAACATCGCCCTTCTGAGCATGTTTTATCGCAGAGAAAATGGCTTCCTTTCTGTCTGTTATAACATCACAGGAAGTTTTTAAATCAACTCCCGCAAGAATATCCTTTATAATATCATCGGGATTTTCGTTTCTCGGATTATCTGAGGTTATAATCAGTTTATCTGCATACATTGAAGCAGAAGCAGCCATTTTAGGACGCTTTGAAGCATCTCTGTTCCCGCCGCATCCGAAAAGGCATATAAGTCTGCCTTCTGTATATTCCTTAACGCTTTTAAGCACATTTTCAATAGCGTCAGGAGTATGAGCGTAATCGCATATAACTGTGAAATCCCTGTTTGTAGGAATTACCTCGCATCTGCCTCTTACTCCGCAGCAGCTTTCAACTGCATTTATTATATCGTTGATATTAATTCCGAGATTAAGACAAATTGCAACTGCCGCAGTAACATTTGAAACATTGAACACACCGGGCATCTTGGTTTTTATAAGATGTGATTTATCATTTGCACACAGCCAGAAGCTTGAACCGCTTGCTTTAAGCTTAATCCTGCCTGAATAATAATCATCATTTGCATCTGTTCCGAATGAATACTTATCACAGCTTATTTCACGATAAAGACGCTTTCCGTATGCATCATCCGTATTTAATAGCGCAATATCACATTTACCGAAAAGCAGCTTCTTTGCCTGATAGTAATCCTCCATATCCTTATGATAATCAAGATGGTCCTGAGTGAGATTTGTAAAAAGTGCAATGTCAAAATGACAGCAGCCTATTCT
This sequence comes from Ruminococcus sp., assembly GCA_017523285.1. Taxonomy (GTDB): domain Bacteria; phylum Bacillota; class Clostridia; order Oscillospirales; family Ruminococcaceae; genus Ruminococcus. Next base: position 29,004 of record JAFWWU010000143.1, on the reverse strand, counting down.
CTTCTGCACAAGACCGAATGAGGATACCTCCATTACGACATATTCACAGCCTGCCTTTACCATTCTGTCAAACAGCTCCATAAGCTCATAAGCCATAGGAGTAGTATTTGCAGTTTCAACGACCTCATCGCCGATTTCATTTCTTATTGTGCCGATAAGCCCTGTTTTATGTCCGTTTGCTGTAAGAATATGCTTTACTATATTAGTTATCGTTGTTTTTCCGTTTGTACCCGTAACACCGATAAGCTTCATCTTTTTTTCGGGATGATCGAACCACTTTGCACAAAGCTTTCCGTAAAAATCCCTTGAATTTTCAACTATAATCTGTCTTTCGCCGAGTCCGAGGTCACGTTCCGCAATAACAGCCGCCGCACCCTTTTCAAGCATTTCCTTAGCGGCACTATGACCGTCAAAGCTTCCGCCCTTGACGCAGACAAACAGGCTTCCTTCCTGTACTTTTCTTGTATTGTCGGTAACAGAGCTTATTTCAATATCCTGAAGCTCTGTTTCTGCATTGTTTTCAAGCAATTCGTATAATTTCATCATTTCACTCCCTTATTGATGAGCAGATTATTGACACGTTTAGTCTGAATCGGCTGAAGCCTTGAACGTAAGCTCTACTACTGTTCCCTTCGGAACCTGTGAGCCTGCCGCTATTGACTGACTTTCTACCGTAGCCGATGAATCATTTGTTGCTGAACCTGTTGCAAGGAAATTAAGCTTTCTGTATGCAAGCGATTCATTCGCCTGACTTGCTGTAACTCCCTTCAGATCAGGTACAACCGCATATTCGGTTTCATAATTTTCTTCTGTATAAAGGTATACACAGCCGTCATTTGCAACACTTGAACCTGTAATCGGTGACTGTGCCACAACTGTTGAGCCCTCGCCGATAGTATATACTTCAAGTCCGAGTCCCTGAACTGTAGCCTGTGCGTCTGATACTGCCTTGCCCTGTAAAAGCGGAACCTTAACATCACGATGTTCAAGCTCTTCTGCCGAATATTCAGGGTAATATCCCATTTCAATAAGAACATCAGCCATAATATCACGAGCCGCAGGAACAGCTACCTTACTTCCATAGTATTCCTTTGTTTTATCAGGCATATCCGCCATAACAAGTAAAATTATTTCAGGGTCGTCAGCAGGTGCAAAGCATACATAAGATGCAACATACTGCTGTGCGTCTTCATCTTCACCTGTCATACCAAGCTTCTGTGAAGTACCTGATTTACCACCGATACGGTAACCCTTAAGATAAACGTTTCCGCCCGGATTTTTCGTTACAACAGTTTCAAGAGCCTTACGCATTGTCGCAGATGTTTCCTCTGAAATAACCTGTCTTTTAACTGTTCTCTTGTTTTCGAGAATTACATTCTTCTCTCCGTCAACAACCTTGCTTACAACATAAGGCTCAAGAAGATAGCCGCCGTTGATTACTGCCGCATAGGCTGTTATCATTTCTATCGGAGTAATAGCATTTGCCTGACCGAATGAACTTGAAGCAAGGTCAACATTTGTCATTTTTTCTTTGTCTATATAGAATGATTTTGCTTCACCTGGGAGGTCTATTCCCGTTTTTTCGGTAAGTCCGAATGCTTCAAAATAATAGCAGAATTTCTCTATTCCAAGTCGCTGACCAATCTGTATAAACGCAGGGTTACAGGAATTTGTAATTGCTATAAAGAAATCCTGTGAACCATGTCCTGATGTTTTATGGCACTTGATAGGATGTGTTGCACCCGCAACTTCCTGTGCACCGTTACAGATAAAGTTATCACCAGTTTCAAGATTTATGAGCTTTTCTTCAATTGCCGCCGCACTTGTAATAACCTTGAAAACTGAACCAGGCTCGTAAATTTCAGATATCGCCTTGTTCTTCCACTGGGTTTCTCTTGCAACTGAAATAGCTTCCTTACTTTCATCACCTGTAAGCTTTGCAATTTCATCGGCAACCTGAGTATCATAAATCTCATAAGGATTATTAAGGTCATAGCCCTCACATGAAGCCATACCGTATATTGCACCTGTTTTCGCATTCATAAGAATTGCACAGGCACGATTCTGAACATTGAACTCTGTAATCATCTCGTTAAGATGCTTTTCAAGATAATACTGGAGCTTTGTATTTATTGTAAGATGAAGGTCGTTTCCGTTTTTCGGAGCATAAGTTTTAGCATATCGGTAAGGCATTTCCTTGCCGTTTGAGTCCTTTGCGGAAATTGTCTTTCCGTCAACACCCGAAAGATAATCATTATAATAAGCTTCAAGACCATAAGCACCATCACCGTCAGCATTGGTAAAGCCGATAACAGAAGCGGCAACCTCATTTTGCGGATAATAACGCTTTGTGTCTTCTTCAACGTGAATAGAGCTGAAATTATACTTGCCGAAATATTCAAGGATTTCATCGGCAATCGGCTTTTCAACCTGACTCTGAAGAATACTGTACTGATTATTTGCCGCCATTGCCTTTTCAACGGTATCGATTTTTATTCCAAGCTTATCAGCAAGAAAACCAACCGTTTCAATACGATATGACTCAGCAGTAACAGGAAGAGATAAATCGTATTCGTTTTCTTTATAATCAGGATTATTCTTTACAGCATTATATTCATCAATTTCTTTCTGGAGCGATTTTAAATCAGTACGATAAGCAGTAGGGTCAAGAAAAACCTTATAAACCGACGCACTTCTTGCAAGCGGTGTTCCGTTTGCATCATAAATCGAGCCTCTGTGTGCTGAAATAGTAATCGGACCGAAATGATAATCATTAGCTCTTTCCTGATATTCTGCATTATCAAGAACAGCTATCTTGAAGAACTGATAAACAATAACAGAAAAAAGTACAGTAAATATCGCTGTCATTGTTATTTTAGCTCTGAATTTCATTGAATTTGTAGGTGTGTTCATAAAACGCTCCTTATATCTAAAATCTTGCCGTGCCATTCGGCACAACAAAACACCATAAAACAGAATAAGGCAGGGAACCTCATTGATACCCCGCCTTGTGAACATCGTGTTCTTTATTTTTTTGATGTTCTTCTGATGATACGACAAGGGAATACTGTATGCTCTCCAACATACAGTAAGGAACCACCGCTTCAATGTTTTTGCGTTTCTCATTGAAGCAGCTCCTGATTCCTATATAATCACCACTCGCTGTATCTCCTGTTGTTCTACTATAACTACGGTTTTTAGACCGTTAGCTTCATAATTTGTGCAGGATAGCCTATGTTCTATTTATATACAAACTATCCTCTTAAATATTCCACGACATTATTAAACGCATTCTTTATTTTTATCCATATGTTTTCTTCTGCCTGTGGAATTGTAACTACGTCATCTGTCTGTATGCAGATATATTCAATCTGCGATTTATCCAGCTTCTGCATTCCGAGGACATTTTCTGCATATTCCTCTACATTTTTAAGAGTCATATTACTGTCCTGCTTTGACTGCAGTCTGACGTTTTCAGCTTCAAGCTCTGTCAGCACCTTTGTCTGCGCTATAATCTGATTATAGACATCATTTCTTTTGTTCAGAGTATATATTACTGAACCGAGCATTGCAGCAGCAATAATCGCTGCGATAAATATAGAAATAGCGGAGCCCGCTCTTATTTCCGATTGCTTCATAACAATATCAGGTCTGTTATAAGACTTGCGTTTAACACGTTCGCCGTTATAATCAGGCTTACGGATTGGTTCGACTCTATTTGCAGTCGAATCCCTGTTTGTCATAACAACCTTAGCTCCTTTCTATAATTCTCAGCTTTGCGCTTCTGCTTCTGTTGTTGTTTTCCAATTCTTCTTTTTCTGCCTCAATAGGCTTTCTGTTTACAAGCTTTCCTTCAGGCTCTTTTCCGCATACGCACTGAGGAAAATCAGGAGGACAGGTACACCCCTTGCACCAACCTGCAAAACGCTGTTTAACCAATCTGTCTTCAAGAGAGTGAAAGGTAATAACAGCAAGACGTCCTCCGCTTTTCAGACTGTAAAAAGCTTCATCAATACCCTTTGAAAGATGTTCAAGCTCACCGTTCACGGCAATTCTTATAGCCTGAAAGGTTTTTTTGCAGGGATTTTTCTCTCGTCTTACTTTTTGCGGCACACTGTTTTTTACAATTTCGGCAAGCTCCATAGTTGTCTGTATCGGAGCAATTTCTCTCGTCTTCACAATGTTTGCCGCAATCTGACGTGAGAATTTTTCTTCACCGAATTCGAAAATGATTTTAGCAAGCTCTTTTTCAGAATAACCATTGACAATATCAGCGGCACTAATACCGTCCTGACTCATTCTCATATCAAGAGGAGCGTCAACGTGATATGAAAACCCTCTGCTTCCTGTATCAAGCTGGTGTGATGATACTCCCAGATCCATAAGAACACCATCGACCTTGTCGATGCCGAGTTCATCAAGCACCTCTCTTATCTGAGAGTAATTACTTCTGATAACTCTTGCATTCTTATAAACCGAAAGCCTTTCCGTTGCAACAGCAACTGCATCAGGATCACGATCCAAAGCTATAAGCATACCGTTTTCACTAAGATTACTTGCAATTTTGCAGGAATGCCCCGCACCGCCCGCAGTACCGTCAACATAGATACCATCGGGATTGATATTGAGTCCATCAATGCTTTCATTAAGCAAAACAGAAATATGAGTAAATTCCATAGCCACCTCTTAAAGCACAAGATCTTCAAGTGCATCACTGAGATCGTCAACAGTGACTCTTTCGTTGAATTCATCCCATAACTTCTTATCCCAGATTTCAGCATGATTTGATGCACCAATAACAACTACATCCTTTTCAAGCAGAGCATGCTTGCGGAGCTGAGGTGGAATAAGAATTCTGCCCTGTTTATCCGGAATCTGTCGGTCGCAGCAGGAAAGAAGCTTTCTTCTGAGGTCGCTACCTTTTTTTCCGGGGATAGAACTTAATTTTTCTTGATATTCCTCAAATTTTTCAGGTGAATAGACAGCGATAAATTTGTCATCGTGACCGATACAAAGGTAAAATTCAGGACCAAGGATATCACGAAGCTTTGTTGGAAAGCTCATTCTGCCTTTAACATCTATTGAATGTTCATACGAACCGCATAATGTAGCTTCCATCTTCTCCTCTCCTTTTTCCCTTGATTTACCACGTTGGAATTTTTCACCCCAAATCGTGCCATTTGTCACCATACTTATTATAAACCATACACAGAATTATTGCAATATCGTAAATGCACAAAGTTAGTATAACTTTATTGTTATATTTGTATATTTTCAACAATAAAACAACCCGCGCCAAAAAGAACGTATATTCTATTTTTAACAAAATAAACTTAAAACCACCATTTTTCAGATTTGGTGGTAAAAAGTGGGAAAATTTCAGATTACTATGCTATGCATAATAACAAAACGAGGAGAAATACTGATTTCTCCTCGTCAGATATGTCAATTTACAGGGGATTACCCTACATCACCACCCACAACCACCATTTCACCTATAAATCTATCATTATTTATACTATTTTGGAACTTTTTGGTAATATCAGGGATTTTATTGTATCATTCACCCATTTCACACCACAAAATATAAAAACACAAACAAAAAAGCTCACAATCTGAACATCAAGTGGGGTTAGTTCAAACTTGTGAGCTTTATCTATTTAATTATTGTGCATAAGCTATATCAAACTTAGGTGATTTCAATCCCAGGCAAATCTTGAGGTCATTTCCTCGTACCGTAATCTGACCGTCAATCTCTACACTGTTTATGTAACCACTGTCGCCTGCCATAACCTTAAACCAATTTACCGGATCTGCAGAAAGCTTAATGCCGTAACGAGCTTCTACACGACGTTTTACTTCAGAAGATGAAATGTACTTCACTGTTCCGTAGTGCGGGTCGCAAGATGCGTCGTATTCGCTTTTAACGCTTCTGAGATATGGAATATCCTTTGAGAACACATCATAGCAGTTTGCAGTCGTTCCACCGCTTGATGCGCCAAACATCGTCAAAGCATATTCTCCGTTGTAATAAAGAGCCTCACCGAGAACTGATGCACAAGCATCGATTACGTTCTGCGGAGGATTTGATTTCATTCTTAAATCGTGGCTATCGTTACCATAGTACTTAATGTAACTATACACCGCAACAGCCTGAGCCTTTATAGCCTCTGTTGACATTGAACCACCAACTTCTCTATACACAATGCCGGCTACCGTTGACAATACATCTCCACTCACGCCTGCGACTGTAACCTTTTCTGAACCAGCTGTTCCTGTATTCATAAGGTAAGTTCCAGGGTAGTAATGGAAAAGAATGTCCTGATAAGTCCAACCACTGTACATAGCGTAGAAGTTAGCACCGTTCTGACTCATTCCAACGCCGTGTCCCCAGCCATAAGTTGTAAATACAAACTGTCCTGACTGAGCGTTGATAGCCTCTTTCTCCTGTTCCGGCATCGACTGAACCGGACCCGGGGAAACTGTATCAGGTGATGCAACAAAGCTTGGTGCAGTATTAACTACACTGTTTTCAATTTTTTCAGCCTTTTCCTCATCACCATTTATAAGTACATCATTCTGTACCTGTGATTCTTCATTTTCAGTCTGAGTTGCTTCAGGGGTCATTTCATAACTGATCAATGATAAACTCGAATCATAATCTGTGATTTCAGCCTTCCACCATTCGGTGACCTCACAATCATCATCAGCTGTTTCAACAACACTGATGTTGGCTGCACTCAGATCAGCATCTTCGAGTGTAGTTTCAGCAGTAGTAACACCATTGAAACCGGCATACGACAGCGCTGCTGCCATAATAGCCGAAACACCCTTTAGTGGTATTCGCATTTTCATAAATTACTCCATCTTGCCGATTTTGATCGGTTTTATTTCCTTTGATAATCAAAGGAGTGACTTAACCTGTTGTTTCCTAGTTGTTCTGAAAAAGGCTTATAGGTTCTGTCCTAAATTATCGTCCGTAGACTATTATTCTTGTATAGAATTTTTAAGTCGTTGCCGCTTGGCTGGCAGCCTCTGCTTCAGCCGCAGCCTCCGCTGCTTCCTCTTGACGTATTTTTTCTAAATAAGCCTCCGTTCTGTCAATAGTATCAATTGAGCTTTCGTGATCTCTCAGACGTCTTGCACAAACGATAAATCTCATATTATCTCCACCACTGTAACATGTAGATAATGTAAGAAGTTTATCGCCATACTGTACATCAACACCTGTATCAACCAGCGATTTGCTCTGTACCCTATCAACGTAAAAGTTAAAGTCTTCCTCAGATTCAAAATTCTCCATATTCCAGTAACGGAAATCAGTAGCGTCATAAGAGCCGCTTGTAATAATGAATCCGAATATTATATATTGATAATCCCTGTAATTTGAACTGAGTTCAATTAGGGGACTCTCAGCATAGAAACTGTAATCCTGCCTGTATCTTCTCAATGAGCCGAATGCAGAATTATCTATCATATTGTGACCATAAACAACCAGATTGTCTGATTGCTCGGACTCTACCTCACCAAAAACATTACGGTAATCCATAAACAGAGTACCTGATGTAAGATGAGAACCATCCAGGTCTTTATCAAGGTAATATGAATTTGCACTGCAAATAACGTTTTCAGGGTTATCTTCCGCACATATATCACCTGGGTCTAAAACAATCGGAAAGTCGATATTTGTCTTATCGAGCTTAATCCAACCTATTATATCATCATTGCGGTTAAGAAAATTCTTGGCACGACCTGTCTGACCGCTTGGAAAAAGCGAATATTCCTCGTTTTCCCACCATTTGATTTCTTCGTCAACCTTTATAGGCTCAGGAGGTGGCAATTCCGAAATTTCAAGCACGCTTACAGTAGGTATATCAACCTTATCTTTTGTGAGCATTACAGTAAACGCACAAGCAGCGGAAGCAACCGCCACAGCACCTGCCGCAATAGAAATTTTCACTTTATTATTCATAATTTACCTCGTCTATCAACCGTAAGGAACAAACTCTGCATCGGGATCATACTTTGAATTTTTATTGTATCTGTAGTAGATTGAAGGCCATTTGATATTAGGATTTGCTGTGCTGTTCTGAGTACCCTCATATGGGTCCTCGCCCTCACGCACTCTTCTTGCAAGAACAACAAATCTTCCGCCCTTACCTTCACCGAAAATACCATTGCAGGTAGAAAGCGTCAGAAGCTGGTCGCCATACTTAACATCTACATCATTAAGACGTATTGTTCTGCGCTTAGCCTCATTGACAAAATAATAGAAATCACCTTCGTCAGCGAAATTGATTTTATTCCAGTAATCGAAGTATGTATCTGTCTTGTCAAATGCATCTACTATAAAAAATGCAAAGATTTTATACTGATAGCAGGCATAATTTGAATTCAGATTAATAATCGGGTTCTTGCCATAGTAATGAATATTGTTTCTGTACTGTTTAAGATTACCGAACATATTACCGTTAGCCATATTATGACCGTAAATGATAAGATTCTGTGAGTTAGGCTCTGAGAGCTTTCCATCAATAACCCTGTCAAAACGGTTACGGTAATCCATAAAGATTGCACCTGCCTTTGCAGGCTCACCCTTTATGTTAATATTGAGATATTTTTCATTGTCATCAGATTGTAAAACAGGATAAAAAATATCTGCACCGGGTATTTCAATAGTACCGACAACATCCTTATTTATAGCAAGAAGGTTTTTCGCACCGCTGAGCAACGGCCAGTATTCTTCGCTCTCATACTGCGGAGTACTGTCCTCAACGATGTCAGTTGTATAATCATCCATAAGGTCATCATAAACCTTCTGGGTATGAGCGTTATCAATAAGATAATCAAAAACCAAATAGCTACATACAGCTATTGCAACGAGTGCAACAAGAAAGACAATCTTTCTGATCATCTCAGGAACCGAGTCCTTTTTGTTAGGAATAAGTGAGAGAAGCGCATTCTTGATTGAGAACTTCTTCTTTTTCTTCTTATCCTTCTTTTCTGATTTGTCTGTTTTTTCTTCAGATTTCTCTGTTTTTTCTGCAGCTTCTATATTCGCCGCAGCCTTAACAGACTTTGTTTCCATAACCTTTGTATCACCCTTTGAAGCCTCAGCTTCTTCCGCAGCGATTTCAGGTTCTTCATTTTCTTCTATGTAAGAATTTTCTGTGATGTTTTCATTTACTGATGAGGAATAATTTCTGTCATTAACCGTTGAAAATATATCCTCAGAGTCATAACTCTGCTGAATGCCGCCTGAATTCTGCACACGAAGTGCAATTCTTGCAGCAAGTGCACTTTCCCAATCCTCAAGAGCATCAGAGCTGTTATCGCTCTTTTCCTCAGTAATTTGGGGAACTGAATCGTTTTGAGCCTGAGCAGCCTTAATCTCATCGTAAGCCTGTCCTTCGTCATCAGGTACAGACGATACAGGATTTTCCTGAGCTACTTCAGCACGATTCATCGCACGTTTTATAGCGAGTATCTTCTCAGCTCTTGACAAATTCTCTTTGGATTCATTTTCATTTAACGGACTGTATTTATTCAATTCATTTTCACTCATTGAACGTCCTCCAAAAGAATTTCCTCAATAACACTAAAAGCAAACGCAGCCGCAGCCATTCTTATATTACCCCGACTTTTATCGGCAAGCGTCCATAATTCAGGAAGCCGTGTAAATTCCTTTCCGAATGCTGAAAAACCGAACCACACAGTTCCCACAGGTTTCTCGGCAGTACCGCCGTCAGGCCCTGCAATACCTGTAACAGAAACACATATATCAGCTCCTGTGTAAGCTTTAAGCCCCTTAACCATAGACAAGGCAACCTGACTGCTTACAGCACCATAGCGTTCGAGTTCTTCTTCGGGAACACCGAGGAGCTTTGTTTTGATTCTGTTTGAGTAAGTGCAGAAACCGCCCTCAAAAACAGCCGATGCTCCTGCGACGGAGGTTATAAGCTGAGAGAGCAGACCACCTGTACAGCTTTCTGCTGTAGAGATAGTACACCTACTATGCTCTAATAATTTTACAACATTTCTGACCGTTTTGTCAAGGTTTTCGCTACAACATTCAGAAATCAGACTATTTCCCATACAAGCTCCAATCTTTTTTTGTTAATTCCACACAAATTACAAACTGTCGCAAATCACTTTCGTAACTTATTTTAACAGCTTATTCATCACATCTGAACACTTTAAGCTCTGTTTCCTCTACAGCCTTGCGGATAAGCGGCTCGAAATCAAAGCTGCTTTGCGCCTTTTCTACGTCAGAAAGCTGCGGTCTTACCTTAGGATGACGAGGAGTAAATACTGTACAGCAGTCCTCGTAAGGAAGTGTTGATGTTTCAAATGTATCTATTTTTCTTGATATCTCGATAATCTCTGTTTTATCCATACCGATAAGCGGTCTGAAAACAGGCATTCTGCATACTGCGTCTGTGCAGGCAATAGCTGACATTGTCTGACTTGCAACCTGTCCTACGCTTTCGCCTGTGATAAGTGCCTGACACCCCTCTCTGTCAGAAATTCTCTGTGCGATTTCCATCATAAGTCTTCTCATTATAATAGTAAAGAATTCTTCAGGACAATGCTCCTTTATAGCTTCCTGAAGTTCTGTAAACGGCACACAGAAGAATGAAATATTTCCGCAGTAATCAGTAATCTTCTCGCAGAGAGTTTCAACCTTTAGTCTTGCCCTTTCTGATGTATACGGAGGACTTACATAATGTATAGCTGAAATATGTATACCTCTTTTAGCCATCATATATCCTGCAACAGGGCTGTCAATTCCGCCTGAAAGAAGAAGCATTGCGCTTCCGCTGCTTCCTACAGGAAGTCCGCCTGCGCCCTTGATATTCTCAGCGTGAACAAAAGCGTTTGTATCTCTGATTTCAACAGTTACAGTAACCTCAGGATTTTTAACGTCAACCTGAAGATTAGGGAATTTCTGGAGAAGAACTCCGCCAAGCTCCATACAGATTTCAGGCGATTTCATAGGAAATGCCTTGTCTGCACGTTTAGCAGTAACCTTGAATGTCTTTGCATAAGGAAGAACATCTTCAAGATATTCGATACTCTTGGCACAGATATCCTCAAAATTCTTTTCACAGGTACAAGCTCTGCAAAGTGCCGCAACACCGAAAACCTTTTTGATTTTCTCAACTGCACCGTTTATATCTGCCGTTTCATCGGCAGGCTCTATATATAATGTAGACTGCGCCTTTGAAAAGTTGAACTTTCCGAGCTTTTTAAGACGTCTTTTTATATTCTTGACCATAATATCCTCAAAGGTATTCTTATTAAGACCTTTGAGTGCGATTTCACCGTATTTTACAAGAATTAACTCTCTCATATCTTTATCATCCTTTATTTTACTTTGATTTCATAATTTTCTTCTGTGCCTCTGAAACAGCCTGAGCGAACAAATCAAGCTCTTCTTCGGTTGTTTCTGCGGTTATGCTGACTCTTATTGCGCTGTCGGCATTTTTCGCACTTACTCCAAGCTCTTCAAGAACTCCGCTTTTTGCTCCCTTTGAGCAAGCCGAGCCGCTTGAAACATAAATCCCCTTTTCTTCAAGAAAATGAAGCATTATTTCAGAGCGTATACCCTCAAATGACACATTTATAATATAAGGAGAGCAGTTTTCTCCCGAATTGTATGTAATTTCACCGCCGTCAAGCTTTTTAAGCTTATCAAGCAGATACGCTTTAAGCTCAGATGCTTTTTCGTATCTTGCGGGAATTGTAGGTTCAAGCTTTTTTACTGCCGCACCGAAAGCTGTTATAAGCGGAACTGATTCCGTTCCCGAGCGTATCCCTTTTTCCTGCTTACCGCCTGTAATAATCGGAGTAAGTCTTACTCCCTTGCGGATATAAAGCGCACCTACGCCCTTTGCGCCATGGATTTTATGTGCGCTGAGTGAGATTATATCAGCATTAAGCTCTGCACATTTTACAGGAAGCTTCATAAAGCCCTGAACGCAGTCGCAGTGAGTTATTATATCAGGAAATCTTCTTTTTACAGCCTTGAATGTCTTTGCAACAGGCAATATATATCCGTTTTCGTTATTTACAAGCATCATTGAGATAAGACAGGTATTTTCATCTGCCGCATTTACTATATCAGCAGGATTTATCTCTCCGTTTTCATCGGGAGAAATTCTCACTATTTCAAAGCCTTTATTTTCAAGGTCTGCAACAGTTTCCTTAACGGAAGCATGCTCAACAGTTGTTGTTATAATTTTCGGCTTTCTTTTCCCGTAAGCGCCTGCAATACCTCTTAAAGCCATATTATTGCTTTCGGTTGCACCCGATGTAAAATATATATTCTGTGCATCACACGATAAAGCCGAAGCTATAATCTTTCTTGCCTCATCAACCGCAAGCTGTGCTTTAAGTCCGAATGAATGAAGTGATGACGGATTGCCGTAATTTTCGGTAAGAGAAAAATTTATCGCCTCAATTGCCTCTTTGCACGGCTTTGTTGTAGCCGCATTATCAAGGTATACGTTCATAAAAATCAAAAGCTTTCCTTTCATTTACAGATACTTTTTTATTATACCATATTTCAAATTCAATTTCCATACCTGAAAGAAAATTTTTTATATTTTTGTAGGGGATGCCGCCCTCGGCATCCCATTTGAATTATAACAGTAGGGGCGGATATCATCCGCCCGATTGGGTAATACAAAAATTCAAGGGCGGATAATATCCGCCCCTACCTGAAAAAATGTTGAGATTATTAATTATCTCCATTCTTCAAATTCAATTTCAAAATCTTCCCCAATTATTATATCTCCACGTAATTTGTAGACCATATGTTCTCCCGGTCGTTTATCAGTAACAAATGTATCATAATGTGTTTGGTCATTAGAATATGCAATAGTAATACTACAAACCACCTTTTTTCTTCCAGTTTATCAATTAACGTATTCAATTCTTCTTTATATAACGTCTCGTCATGTTCATCAGATAACAAAATCATATAGTCAATTGATGAAGAACTTCTGGATAAATACTGTTCTAAAGACGGAATATCCTTACCATTATCAGTAGATGCTTTATAAATTGGTACATATCTTACTTTTGCGTCCGGATAAACCTCTTGAGTCAATTCAGTTAATAAATCACGAACTTCATCTTCATAAATATATGAAACATAATTATCGCAAAATCGTTTTTCTCCCGTTTCTGTGTTAAATAAACATTTTGCAAATATTTCCTCATCGGGATATTTATCACTTGCTACGAAAATCTCAAACGAATCTACTCCTGGCTGATATACATCTGCTGGTCTGATGTAAGTAAATTCTTCGTCATATTTTTCATTCATATATTCAAGAATTTCATCAACGGTGAACTTAGGATTATTCTTACAGCCGCACATCACACCTAAAAGCATAACAGTGCATAAAAATAAACTTAGTGTTTTTCTTATCATAAAATCATCCCTATATATTCAGAATTATTATCGCAATATACTATTTTATTAAATTATATCAAATATCTTTTTATAAATCAATATTTTCGAGAATAAAAGAAAAAATTTTCGAAAGTTATGTAGGGGATGCCGCCCTCGGCATCCCATTTGAATTATAATAGTAGGGGCGGATATCATCCGCTCGATTGGGTAATACAAAAATTCAAGGGCGGATAATATCCGCCCTTGCAAAATGATATGATTACATATTTCGGTTAATTCTGTCAAGCCATGAATAGAGAGTCTTTACAATATCCTTATAAACCGTCATTTTATCACGTTCATTAAGAATTTCGTGACGCATACCGTCAAACAAACGATGCGAAACATTCTCATAGCCTATTTTTTCCATAAGCGCAACAGATTTAAGGAATTTCTTTTCACAGCCCATTACGCTGTCGCATTTTCCTGAAAGAAATCTTATCGGAAGCTGTGGGTTTTCAACTCTCCACCCCTTTTTTGAATAAGCATCTTCAAGAAGATATAAAAACGATGAGTAACCATTCAGAGTATATATATAGTTACAGCCGGAATCGGCATTGAACTCCGCAACTACATTTTTATCACTGCAAATCCACGCATTTCTTGTATTATCACGGCCAAACGGCTTGTTGAGTGATTTCTGTGCAAGCGTATCTATTTTTTCACTTCTGAAATGTGAACCGAGCTTCTGCATAAGCGCCTTATCTACGCTGAGCCCAAAGCGTGAAAACTTCTTATAGCAAGGAGTTCCGAGAATAAATACACCCTGAACCTCACTGTCATGCTGTTTGAGGAAATTTCTCACTCCGAGTGAACCCATACTGTGACCAATCATAAAATAAGGAGCTGAAGGATAAGCCTCTTTAACAATTTTACAAAGCTGATATATATCCTTTACAAAGCCCTCGTCACCCTTTTTATATAAAAAGCCCAGATCCTCTTCACTGCTTATACTCTTGCCATGACCTCTGTTATCATGAATAACAGAAATAAAACCCTCTTCCGCAAGATAATCCATAAAAGGCAGGTAACGCTCTTTATATTCGCACATACCGTGAACAATCTGAACGATACCCTTTATTTCACCTGAAGGAACAGCAATTGACGCATGAATTTCAAGTCCGTCATGCCCTGAAGTGAATTTGAAGCTTTTAAGATCTGCGTTAAGCATAAAAAACTCCTTTCGTTCTTTTTGAACATACATATTTTACCACATATCAATAAAAAATGCAAGCAAAAAATACAGGTGACATCATACAAAACGCAATGCGTTAATTTGTGCGATGTCACCTATTATATTAATAATTCAATTAAAACTTGCTAAGCAATTTTTCCATAAGTGCACGACGCTTTGAGCCTTTCGGAAAGAGTTTTGCATCAAGCTCATTTTCGCTGTCGTATTTTTCAAATTTATATTCTTTATTGTTATCGGAAGAAATATCCGTTTCAACCGCAGTATCATTCCACTTCTGCATCTGCTTTATATCAAGATGCTTCTGAATAAGCATTCTGTCGTAAAGTGCACCATGCTTCACATAATATTCAAGGAAGATATTACAGCTTCTCAAATCAAAGCTTTCAGCTATATCTGAATAATGGCTTTCAAAAAGCTCTGCAAATTCATTGCTCATATCAGCTGATTTCTTTTCTTTTCCGAGCGCAGTAAGTACAAACGCTTCAACATCCGACGAAACAGCGTAATCTTTAGCAAGTGAAAGAACTCCGAGCGTTAAAAAGCCGAGATTTTCAATACTTCCGCAGAAATCACCTGAAACGACCTGATTTGTCGGATAATCAAAAAATCTTTCCGCATAAAGACTCATAGCACAACGCAGACCGATATATTCAGGCTCATTATATTTCCTGCCGAGCTTTTGTTCGACATAAGCAGAAAGCCTTCCCGATTTAATCATAAGCTCTTTGCAATCGGGCAGATACACAACAGAGATTCCCTGTATAACGGGAGCTTCAACGTCATCAGCAACATTTCCGCCTATATGCACAAGCTGTCCCTGACGCAAATCAAGCTTTTTTATGATTATCGGGAATATAGTACCGCCAGATTTTTTAAGCTGTTTCTGATTTTTTATAAAAATCGCAGTATAATTCTTTATTCCGCAGTTTTCAAGAATACGTCCGATAGTTTCCTTCGGCAGATATGAATCTGTAACAAGAACAGTTTTCTTGCCCGCTTCAAGTGCGTCGTTATAAAGTCTTAATCCGCACTCTCTCGGATAGCAGTAATATTCCACGAGTTCAAGCTCACGCTTTTTGAGCTTTTCGGCACTGTCAGGACTTATTCCGCTTATTTTTTCAAGCTGTCTGTAAATCTCATCAAATTCAGGCTTGCCTGTCTTTGATTTTTTCAGAGCCTTTTCCTCTGCTGTTTTACGAAGCTCATAGAATGTCTTTTTACCAACGTATAAATCCCTGAATTCATTTTCCATAAGATGAAAAAGATCAGAATTTTCCCAGAAGCCCGATAAAACCAATGTATCAAAAATCTTAAAGCTTGCAACCTTAACATTATCCTTAACAATATTTGCAACCATATTTATATAGTTGCTTTTCTGCTGAGAATTCATAGCTTTCAAGCTGTTATTATCATTAAGTCCCATAAAATTTCTCCGTATCCTTTGTGATAGGTTAATTATACTCCATACGCTGTTTTTTGTCAATATACACAGAACGGACAGCCTGTAAAGACTGTCCGCATAAGCTTATTCAATATTATTGAGAAGATTGTTTATATTCTTCTTTTTGATTGTGTTAAGCGATGGTTTAGCCGCAAGAACAGCAATAATTACATTAAGAATAATTGTGATTACATTTATTCCTACAATAACTATTGTACCAAGAATACTATCACTGAACAACTCAGCTGAAAGGAATAACTTTACAACAACGTCAGCAATTAAAAGTCCTATCAAGGTTGAAGTAAATGCAAACATCATACTTTCAAGATAAATAGATTTGTTTATCATCTTTGAGCTTGTTCCTACTGCTTTAAGCATTGCAAGCTCACGACGTCTGTTAAGTACGCCCGTATTAATCGTATTTACCATATTTACAATTCCTATGAGCCACATAATAAGGATAAATGAAGATACCATTATTATAATTCCCTTTAGCAATGCGCCAAGCTTGTTATTAAGCAGATAATTATCCACACTAACATAACAGCCTTCTACGCCGTATCTTGAATTATATTCCTCTATTGCCGCATAAGCCTTATCGTATGCATCCTTATTATCATTGAGATAAATATTAAGCTGAATATTCGCATATGGGAAGAAATCCTCATTGAAATCTTCAAAAAATTCTATCGGAAGGTAGAATGCACCTGCTGCGACATTGCCATCAATTTTAGCCTGCATTGCTCCTGCAATTTCAAATTTCACAGGCTCATCTGAACTGTCAATAGGACTTATCACAGCTTTCGGAAGTGTTTCATCTCCTGCGGAATAGAATATATTATTCTTCTCCTTGTCATAATAACCGCCGAATGATAGAATACCTTTCTTTTCGCTTACAAACTCGCTGTATGACTTTTTATAAGTCGGCTTTATAAAATCGTTATATGTATTTTCATCAATAAATTGAAGTGAACCGAATGGGATTTTGCCATTCTTATCAACTGTATAACTATAAAATTCACCGCTTATCTTTTTGAAGAATTCTTCAAAACCCTCGCCCTCTATAGTATTTTTAGAATATCCGTAAATCGATGTATGAGTATAATCTGAAAATTCATCATCATAAAAAGCGTCAATATCTGATAAATCATTGTATTCCCATATATCCAAAGTTAAATCACTCTGATTAATATTTGAAATACTTACAAATTCCAACAGAAGATTAACACTTATTACAGATGTAAATACAAACATCAGAACGCCAAGACTCATTGTTACAACAGAAATCAGAAATCTCTTTTTTGTACGCTTGATATTCTGTACTGTATATGTGAAAATAAAGTTTTTAACTCTTCCGAGCTTTGTTACTCTCTTTGCCTGCTTCTTGGCAGAATGTGGCTTTCCGTAAGAAAGAGCCTCGTTGATAGTTGAGTTTCTTCCTGCCCACATTGCCGATGTATATGCTGAAATGAAAATAGCAACCAGAGTTATACCTACTGCAATAAGCATAAAGCGTGGGTCGATATATGCAGAAATAATATGTCCCTTTGCCGCAGTCTGTGTCAGCATATTTTCAATTCCCGATTCAACAATATAACCGATAGAAAGCTTGCAGGTCAGTATCGCAAGAAGCATTCCCAAAGGTACTGCAAAAAGTGAATAGAATATAGCTTCAAAAAGTACAACAACCGCTATCTGCTTTTTTGAAGCACCCAGAGTTCTCATTGTATTGAAGTGAACTACTCTTTCCTGCACAGAAATTTCAAACGCATTATCAATACTGAATCGGCATATAAGCCACACAATAAGAGCAACTACAATTAAAAATGCATAAATCATTATTACGCTTGCTATCGCATTATAGTCACGGAATTCAAGTGCAAGGAGTATGCTGTTATAGGCAAGCTTTCCCTGATTATCGATAAGGAAATTATTCTTATCATATCCGAGGTCAACGTAAAGAGTTTCTACCGCCTCATTAAAATCAGAATCCTTATCTATTCTTGCAAATGCAATCGGAAACGTCTGATCATATGAATCAACAGTTCCGTTTAAAACCGCTTTCTGAGTATTAAAACCGTCTGAATGTGAAGCAAATTTAAATAAATTTAAAAAATCTGTAAAGCCCGTAATCTTAACAGTTATTGTCTGTGCATTTTCTATTCTCTTATCTTCTAAAGGTAAAAACTCAAAATAATTTGATTCTGTACAGTTTTCAAACAATTCAGGACCGTATAAAGCAAAAGCGCTTTTAAGTGTTGTACCTTGAAGAGTTATACCTTCAACATATTCAGGTTCTTCAAGCTCTATAATATAACGATATATGGGATGTTTTTCATCAGCACTTTCTTCATTGAGCTTTTTTAAATGTTCTTTTATTGCCTCAACTTCGGGTGAATTAAAGTTGATATATGATGACATTGAGTTAAGTGTTATACTTATCGTATCACCGATTTCATAGCCCATTTCCTTGAATTTTATCGATACAGCTGCTTCACCTTTATTTTCAGGTGCTTTTCCGGATATAACATAATGATTTTTTTTCATACTCGCTGATGCAGTAATCTCTTCTCCATTTTCGTTTTGAAGATATACCTCATTAGGAGGTGCAATAGAGTCATCACCCATAATATATATCTGACGTATTTCAGTATCTGTATATACTTTTTTTTCGTTTACCATTACATCAAAATAGTTATATTCAGGCTCTTCAGCCAAAAGCGAATTTTTAAATAAAGCGTGTTCAAGTTCATAATAATATCCCTTGTCAACAACAGCATGATTTAAAAATATATCAGCGTTTGTTTCATTAACAAGCTCATCAAATGCTACTTCATAGCTTCCGTTTGTCCTGCTTACAACATTTATCGCTGAATTATAATATGCACTTCCGTATGCGGCAAAAAGACAAATTCCGAATGCCGCAAGAACTATACACATAAATGTAAGAAATGTTCTTAGCTTTTGTCTTCTCAGATATTTTAAGGATAGCTTTATAAGATATGTCATAGTGTCCCCTCCTTTTCGGTAAGAACACCGTCACACATTGTGAAAATTCTGTCTGCCTGTGAAGCTATATTTCCGTCATGAGTTATAACAACAAGAGTCTGTCCGTATTTTTTTACGGAGTTTTTAAGCATTGTTATAACCTCTCGGCTGTTTTTAGAGTCAAGATTTCCTGTCGGCTCATCGGCAAGAATTACAGGTGGCTTATGAATAAGCGCTCTTGCAACTGATACTCTCTGCTGCTGTCCGCCCGAAAGCTCATGAGGGAAATTATATCTCTTTGATGTAAGTCCTGTTATTTCAAGTAATTCTTCAAGATATTTTTCATCAGGCTTTAAGCCGTCAAGATTAATCGGAAGCATTATGTTTTCTTCAATATTAAGTACAGGAATAAGATTGAAAAACTGAAAGATAAATCCGATATTCCTGCGTCTGTATATTGCAAGCTCTTCATCCTTCTGCTCGGAAATACTCTGTCCGTTTACGATAATCTTTCCCGAATCCGCCTTATCAAGCGAGCCGATAACGCTTAAAAGAGTAGATTTACCGCTTCCGCTTTCGCCTGTAATTGCAACAAATTCGCCCTTATTGATTGTAAAGCTTACATTATTGAGTGCAACTACTGCATTTTCGTCTTTGCCGAATGTCTTATTGACATTTTCAAGGCTTATAATTGTATTGTTTTCCATAATGATTACCTCCGTGTTATTTCGTTTCATTTACTTTATGGTTATATTATAAATTACAAACCTTACGCCAAAGTGACGAAATTATATTTTTTTCAAAAAAATTATTTCAAAGCGAGTTCCCTCACCTATTTTTGAAAATACAAGTATTTCACCGTTATGTGCTTCAACTATTTTCTTTGAAATAGCCATACCTATTCCGACTGATGATTGAACGCTTGTACTGCGGCTTTTTGTGTTATATCTGTTGAAAAGCTCAGAGATTTTCTCCTGCGGTATACCATCGCCGTTATCCCCGATTATTACAGAAACAGATGTAGGAAGCTCGCTTACAGATATTTTAACTTCATCCGCATTTGAATGTTCAATTGAATTCTTTACAATATTGCACAAAGCCT
This sequence comes from Ruminococcus sp., assembly GCA_017523285.1. GTDB lineage: Bacteria > Bacillota > Clostridia > Oscillospirales > Ruminococcaceae > Ruminococcus. The sequence goes on along the minus strand of JAFWWU010000143.1, from coordinate 8,816 downwards.
CATTAAGCCACACATCATCAAGCTTCATGAATATATCGGGAGATTCTTCAAGCGTAAGCTTTACATTTTCATTATCTGCAATTGCAGAAAGTCTGCATACTACATCAGAGCAAAGCTCTGTAACATTCCCGTTTACAAAATTATAATCAACTGTATTTGCATTCAGCCTTGCAATTTTCAGCGATTCATTGAGCATATTTTCAATAATATCAAGCTGTGAATTTATTTCTGATATAAGCATTTCGCTTTTCTCGTCATTACTGCTGCCTATACTATCAAGCAATTCGTTATTAAGACGTATAACTGCACACGGAGTTTTAAGCTGATGCGAAAAATCTGTAAGAAATTCCTTTAAGAAATGACGTTCACGGCTAAGCATATAAGCTGTATTATCAGCCATATATGCAAGCTTATTTATTGAATCGGCAAGATTTTTGAGGCTTCCGCTGTCCTTATCGGTAATTCTTACCATTTTCTTTATTCCGTCGGTGATTTCAGAGCATTCTCTGCGTATTTCGTCTATACGCTTCATTGTTTTCATTCGGTTTACAACTCCGATTGTAAGAATAACAAGGATAATAACCGAAACAAGTGAACTAAGCAGAGTAAAAAGCATTTTTCTTGTTTCCTTGAAATTATGTACAAGCCTTGGTGAAATATCTCTGTCTACTCCGTATTTTGCAAAAACCTGTTCGGAATTAGAAATATATTCTTCATTTATTCCGCTTGTAATAAAGCCTGCATCAGTCATATTTCCACCCGCCGCAGAAAGAGAAATCTCTATCTGAGATTCAATAATCTTTTCGGCACATAAATCAGCTGCAAAAAAACATACGGGCATTGCAAGAATACATATAATAATAAGGGATAAAACAAATCTTACTATGGCACTGTTAAGAAAAAATCGTTCTAATCTGTCCATTTATATCCCATTCCCCTCACAGTAACTATATTTCCGCAGTCGTTTTGCTTAAGCTTTTCCCTCAGTCTGCTTATATGTACGGAAAGCGTATTATCATCTACAAATGTCCCCTTTGAATCCCATAAATGCTCGAGAATACGACTTCTTGAAAGCACCATTCCCTTATTTATCCTAAGATAATCAAAAAGCTGCTGTTCGATTGCAGTTAAAGAAAGACCGTCTGCCTGCGGTGCGCTTCGTCTGAGATTTGCCTTGATTCTCGAAAAAAGCTCCTTCAATCTGAAAGGCTTTGTAATGTAATCATCACCGCCGCAGTCAAGCCCCTTTATGATATCAGCCTCATCATCGCAGGAAGTAAGAAAAATTATCGGGACATTTGATTTTTCTCTTACTTTCATACAAAAATCAGTCCCTCTGCCGTCAGGCAGCATTACATCAAGCAGTATCAATGACACATTTCCATATAATTCCGCCGCTTCTGCAAGGCATTTTGCGGTAATTACTTCATAATTTTCCATTTCAAGAGCCATTTTTATATTCTTATTCAGAGTTGCGTCATCCTCAACCAATAAAATTTTTGACATAAATTCCTCCATTGCTATTGACAAACTATTTGAAACAGTGTATACTGTATATAAACTGTATGAACAGTTGTAGATTATTTTTCATAGTATTTATTATATCATAATTAATATTTTATTTCAATATTTCTGATTTTTCAAAATCTTTTCGAAAATTAATGACAAAATATTTAGTATATGATATAATGTAAGCTATAAAACAGTCTATTTCATCCAATATAACACAGAAAGGATTAAAACAATGAGTTATTTACTTGAAACAGATAAGCTTACCAAGATATACGGCAAGCAAAAAGCTGTAAACGAAGTTAATGTTCACCTCGAAAAAGGTGCTATTTACGGCTTTATCGGAAGAAACGGCGCAGGAAAAACAACATTCCTCAAAATGATATGCGGTATGGCTAAGCCTACATCAGGCAATATCACACTTTTCGGAAAGAAGAATAATGACCGTGCGTCAGAAATGAAGAAAATCGGCGTTCTTATCGAAGACCCAGGTATTTTCCCAGGCATGACTGCTTATGATAACTTAAAACTCAAATGCAAAGCGGCAGGCATTAACAAGGAAGGCTATATCGAGGGTATTCTTAAAACTATCGGTCTTGAAAAGGTTGGCAAGAAAAAGGCTGGCTGCTTCTCTCTCGGTATGAAACAGCGTCTTGGTATCGGTCTTGCTCTTGTAGGCGATCCTGAGCTTCTTCTCCTTGACGAGCCTATCAATGGTCTTGACCCACAGGGTATTCTTGAAGTGCGTGAAATGCTTACATCTCTTGTAAAAGAAAGAAATATGACAATCATCATTTCAAGCCATATTCTTGAAGAGCTTTCTAAGGTTGCAACACATTTCGGTATTATCGATAACGGCGTTCTCATTAAAGAACTCAGCCACGATGAACTCGTTGAGGAATGTCGTGAGCGTATCAAGCTTATTACTGACGGAAGCTCACAGGCTGCCGCTGAAGCTGTAAAGTCACTCGGTATAAATAAGATGAATATCATTGATGATAACAACATTGAAATTCTTGAAGGCTTCGATTCTGTACCTGAAATGGTATTTGCTCTTGCTGAAAAGAAAATCAGAGTTAAATCAATCAGCGTAGCAAACGATTCAATCGAGGAATACTTTATCAAGCTTACAGGAGGTAAAAACAATGCTTAATATACTTAATATGGAATTTACACGACTTCTCAAAAGTAAGTGTACATATATTATTCTTGTGCTTACATTTCTCATTTCTATGCTCAACCCTGCAATGTTCAAGCTTCTTGAGATTGTAGAAAATCAGCTTTCAAATGAAATTTCAGCTTCTGAAGAATTAACCGAAGAAGAAATCGCTGAAATGGAAGAACCCTTATTTTTCGGCGAAATAGAATGGAAATGTACCGATATGACAGAAGCTAATATAACAGGCTGTAACATTCTTCTCCTTGTTACAATCTTTGCTGTAATATTCATCAATGGTGAGCTTAAAAACGGTTATATCAAAAACCTTACAGGATTTGCATTCAAACGAAGCAAGCTTGTTATTGCAAATATGATTATAGTTGCAATCTATACAATTATTTCTCTCCTTGCATGCTTTATAGCTACAACAGCAATAACAGCGCTTCTCTTCTCAAATTCTTCTATGGGTGATTTGGGAGAATTCGCCAAGGTATTCGGAGTTCAGATTCTTCTCCACCTTGCATTTGCATTCTTTGTTTCTTCACTTACATATTTTGTAAGAAGCAGGGTTATGCCTATGATTGTAGGTATTTCACTTGCATCAGGTATGGGTGCTTTGATTTATCAGCTTCTTTCACTCGCTGTAAATAAAATCTTTGAGCCTGAAAAGGATTTCGACCTTACTAAATACACACTCTCAGGTAATGTACTTTCAACAGTATCAAAAGGAAATGATCTCGCTCTCACAATGGGTGGTGCTTCCTCAGATGACCTTATCAGAGCAACAATCGTTGCAATTGTATGCGGTGCGGCTGCTTTAATCGTAGGCTGTATTGTTACTGAGAAAAAGGATATCAAGTAATATTTATATATTTAAAGAAAACTCCGACAGAAGCTTATCGCTTCCATCGGAGTTTTTATTTTATCATTAAAAGAGTATATCTTTCAAAATCATATATTTCTATATTATCGAGATTTTCAGAAATCATTGATTTATCATAGAACACATATACCGCATTGGCATCTGCGTTATTGCTTTCAAGCATTTCAAGCTGAACTGAAATATACTTCAACAATCCGTCATTATCATTTCTTGCAAGATAAAACGTACTCATTTCCATATCATTTTCAGCTGAATAATACGCAAATTCAAATAAATCCTTATGCGGAGGCATAACTGAATTGTTTGCAGGAATAAATACAAACTTTTCTTTTCCATCAGTTATTTCAGAAATAGTTTCAAACTCAGATGGAAGAAAATATGTCATTTCCGTAGTGAATTTCGCATTTGTCTGCTTTATATACTCCGAAAAATCAAGAAGCTGTACTCCTACACATATCGAAAGTATCACCAGCATAGTCTTTGGAGCAGATTTTCTGAGCTTTGATAAAACGAAAAGTGCTGCCAGAATTATAGTATAATCTGCTACCCATATAAATCTTCCCGATGCTCTGAATATCGAAAGCAGATTATAAATAATATCAGGGTAATTTATGGTAAAAAGTGTCCTGCTGTTAAGCGTAACTACGGGAAAAACCGCAAAATATACGCTTGAAGCCATAATAACAGCTGCTGCGATTAATTTTACTCTGTATTTTTTTATAATTCTTTTTATATTCGCCTTTTTTTCCACATAATAAACCGAAAGCAATAATGCTACAAAACAAAGCAGTATTACTCCAAGTCCAAGATAGCCATAGCCTTCCTTTTGCTGACCTGTTATATTAAGCGGTTTAAGAAATCTGGAATCACCGAACGAATTAAAAAATGCATTCAGATTTGCTGAAAATACACCAAGCCCTCCGCCCGACATTGAGCCGCCGCCTGCAAATCCTCCGATAAAATACATTGTTATGACAGAGCATACAGTTGTTGAAAGAAATACTGCGGCAGGTCTGAGATACTTCTTATTTTCAAACACGTCAATTATGATATATCCAAGCATTACCATATAAATCATCGGCAGAAAATAAGAATGTATCATTACAGCAAGCATACCATTTACCGACCATATTATAATCGGAGTTATACGATATTTCCACTTTCGGTTCTGATATACAAGCGAAAATACCGCCAATAGTATAAGCCAGTGTGCCATTAACGTATCATGATGATAAAATCGTTCAATAACAGCAGAAAACGTAGTAAATATAACAGTTCCGATAAGTGAAAATATGGTATCTGATGTAAGCTTTCTGAGTATTACGGCCGAGAGAATTCCCTGTATTATATAGCACGTCAAAGCCCATATTCCGAAATACTGGAATGTTTCAGGCAAAACAGACGAAAATAGCTTGAAAAATATCGCAAATAGCGGCAGACAATCCGTAACTACGCATGTTACTGTATCAGTTTCAGAAAGTCCATCTATAATTCCAAGCGGAAAGCTCCAGTCTGAATTTCGAAAAAACGTCCAGCCAAGCTGATGCTGTACCATATCACCATTCTGATTGAAAATCCACGCATCATAAGTCGGATTGAGAATTTTCACTCCATAAATTAAAACAAACGAAACAGCACCTATAATTGCTCCAAGAACACATAATAGATATTTATCTGATTTTAGCTTCATTAAGTTTTACAGTTCCTTTTATAATTTAAGCTGATTACTGTCACCAAGCTCCTTTGCAGGCTTTCCTGCGGCAGGAATATTCTTTGACCTGTATTTTTCAAGCTCTGAAAGATTATCTGTTACGATTTCCGCACTTTCAAGAACAGCCTTTGCTCTTAATGTGATAACCTGTACGCCCTGTGAATCTCTTGTAGACTTAGGCAGAATCATTGCCGTATTGAATAAAAGAGCATTTCCCTTTGAACTTCTGAGGAGTATTTCACAATCCTCTGATATATACAGAATCCTTACAAGCGGTGACTTTGAAGAATATGCATTTGCAAGCTTTTTACGGTTTGTCTTTGTTTCATAGGCTTTAAGCGGTACTTTAGCCGCCTTTCCGTTTTCAAAGAAGAACATTACATATCCCTCATAATCTGTTGTCGGAATCATCGCCTTAAGGCTTTCTTCGCTGTCAAAGCTGAGCTTTGCAGGAATATAATCACCCATAAGACTTGCTTTGGTATCATCAAACGCACTTGCCTTTGATTTATATGCCTGACATTTATCTGAGAAGAATATAAGCTCTGTTTTGTTTGTTGCTTCAAATGTTTCTGTAATATAATCGCCCTCTTTGAGCTTCTGCTCTCCACTCATTCTGAGTGACTGAGGTGTGATTTTCTTGAAATATCCGCTTGCCGATACAAAAAGATTAACTGCATAATCAGGTACATCATCTTCAACAACTTCATTTTCAATATCAGACTGATAATAGAAAAGAGTTTTTCTCGGCTTGCTGTAAAGCTTGATAACATTCTGAAGCTCTGTAACGATTATTTTGCGAATTTTCTTTCTGTCACTTAATATTTCCTCCATTTCGGCAATTTCCTGCTTCAATGTATCTACGTCCTGTATTCTGCGGAGGATATACTGCTTATTGATATTTCTCAGCTTTATTTCAGCTACATATTCAGCCTGAATATCGTCAATTCCAAAGCCGAGCATGAGATTAGGAACAACATCGCTTTCCTGCTCTGTTTCACGGATAATCTTTATTGCCTTATCGATATCAAGAAGAATCTTACTGAGAGCTTCAAGCAAATGAAGCTTTTCCTTCTTCTTTGTAAGGTCGTAATATGTTCTTCTCTTGACACATTCCTCACGGAAAGCTGTCCATTCGGTAAGAATTTCTCTTACCCCCATTACCTTCGGAGTGCCTGCAATAAGAATATTAAAGTTACAGGAATAATTATCCTGTAGCGGAGTAAGTCTGAAAAGCTTCTGCATAAGCTTATCGGGGTCAACGCCTCTTTTTAGGTCTATTGCAATTTTAAGACCGTCAAGGTCAGTTTCATCACGGATATATGAAATCTCTCTGATTTTCCCCTGCTTTATAAGCTCTACGATTTTATCAATTATAGCCTCAACAGTAGTGCTGTATGGGATTTCAGTTACCTCTATACAATTTGCAGATTTATCGTAATTATACTTTGAACGTACCTTTATACTGCCTCTGCCTGTTTCGTAAATCTTGTTAAGCTCAGCTTCATCATAGAACATAAAGCCGCCGCCTGGAAAATCAGGTCCTTTGAGCGTACTGAGGATATCATGCTCAGGATTTTTCATAAGAGCAATACACGTTTCGCATATCTCCTGCAAATTGAATGAGCATACATTGCTTGCCATAGATACGGCAATACCCACATTTGCATTTACAAGAACAGACGGAAATGTTGCAGGAAGAAGTGTCGGCTCCTGCATTGTATTATCATAGTTAGGAACAAAATCTACCGTTTCCTTATCAATATCCCTGAAAAGCTCATTACAGATAGGGTCAAGCTTAACCTCGGTATAACGTGAAGCGGCATAATGCATATCTCTTGAATAAGCCTTGCCGAAGTTACCCTTAGAATCAACATAAGGATGCAGAAGAGCCTCATTGCCCCTCGTAAGACGCACCATTGTTTCATAAATAGCCTGGTCGCCATGAGGGTTGAGCTTCATTGTTGCACCGACTACGTTTGCGGATTTAGAACGCTCTTTATCTTCACGAAGAAGTCCATTCTTATACATAGTATAAAGGAGCTTTCTGTGCGAGGGTTTGAAGCCGTCAATTTCAGGAAGTGCTCTCGAAATGATAACGCTCATTGCATAAGGCATATAGTTTTTTTTGAGCGTATCGGCTATCTGTTCATTTACAACTATACCCGAGCCTTCGATATAGGCATTGTGTTCCTTTTTCGGCTTGGGGGTTTCTTTTTTTCTTGCCATTTCCTTATCCTTTCATATATTCATTTATTTAAAGTCTGATTGATTTTTACAAATACCTTTTTATTATATCACATTGATTCTGCTTTGTCAAAAGTGAAAACAGGCAAAGTAAGTGCAATACGCATCAAACATAAAAAATATTATGTAAATTATCAACTTTTTAATGTTTATCGTAAATTAACTATTGACAAACGTAAATTTATATGTTATACTCTTATTAAGATAAGCGCTTATAATATCTTAATCACAAAAAATAGAATGGAGGTTATTTTATGAAAACAAGTATTAAAAAATCCAAAAAAACATCGGAAATTGAAAAGAAAGATTTCATCAAGTTTTGCAGAATCTGCAAAATCATCGCAATTACTATGTCAGGGGGAATGTTTATTTGTTCATTAACATTTATTTATGAGATGCTCATAGACATAGTTCATGGCAACAGGTGGAATACATTTCTCTTTTCAGCCGAAAACGCCATTACATTAATAGGCATGTGTATATCATTCACCTTTATTGCAAAAATGTTTGATGAATTAAAAACAGGTAGTTCGCCATTCACTTACAGCCTTGCCGATAAAATAAAATCGGCGGCTAAAATAATGCTGATTACAGGGATAATCGGATATATTATCAAGATTGTATCATCTGTATTGTTTTACAGCGGTATTTATAATGATGTGGATTTATTAATCTACGAAGGCGAAATAGCATGTCTTATTATTGGTTTTATGCTTATATCTCTTGCTTACATTTTCAGATACGGCTGTAAATTACAGCAAGAATCCGATGAAACGCTTTAAGGAGGTATCTGAATGTCAATTATATTACGTCTTGACAGAGTAATGGCTGACAGAAAAATCTCTCTTAATGAGCTTTCTGAAAAAGTCGGCGTTGCTAATGTAAATTTATCTAAACTAAAAACAGGCAAAGTAAGTGCAATACGTTTCTCAACTCTCAATGCTATATGTCGTGTTCTCAAATGTCAACCCGGAGATATTCTCGAATACACCGATGATGACGATGAAGAATAACAAAAAGGCTATCGGATTTTTCCGATAGCCTTAATTTTGTATAAACCTTTATTTTGCGGGCGGATAATATCCGCCCCTACTTGAAAAAATCGAGATTATTAATCATCTCCATTCTTCAAATTCAATTTCAAAATTTTCTCCTATTCCTATAAATCCACGTAATTTGTAGGTTAGATGTTCAAAATTTGGTCGTTCATTAGTAACAAAAGAATCATATTGTGTACGGTCATTTGAATATACAACAGTAACACCACAAACTATCTTCTTTTCTTCTAATTTCTCAATCAATGCATT
>JAFWWU010000142.1 GCA_017523285.1 Ruminococcus sp. | reverse complement strand
GAGTGAATCGTCGTAAACGAAATAATGGAGTAAAAATGTTGCGACAGGACATAAAGACGATGCAGTAATTGAGGCAAGTGAAACATATTTTGAAATTGAAAGTACAATTGCAAAAACGAGTATAAGAATAAAGAACAACAGCGGATCAACCGCAATGAATGTCGATACACCCACAAGAACGCCTTTTCCGCCCTTGAAACCGTAATAAAGAGGGAAAACGTGACCGATAATAGCGAAAAATCCTGCAATATATGCAATATAGTGTGTATCATTATCAGGGGAGAGTCCACCCTCAAGCAGACTGCATATAAGCCTTGATATGCATACCGCAACAACACCTTTTAAAAGGTCGCCGATAAGCGTTATAAGCGCACACTTTTTTCCGTAACAGCGTAATGTGTTTGTAAGACCTGCATTGCAGCTTCCGTGTTCACGGATGTCCTCGTTTTTGAGAAGCCTTACAACTATAATAGAGGAATTACAGCTGCCGAGGAGATAAGAAACAACAGCCGCTGCAAGAATAGAAAGAATAATACTCATTATTTATCGCTGCCTCCACGTTCACGGACTATGAATCGTACAGGAGTACCCTCAAGACCAAATGTGGAACGAATCTGATTTTCAATATATCTCTGATATGAGAAGTGGAATAAATCAGCTCTGTTTACAAATGTAACGAATGTAGGCGGTTTTGTTGACGGCTGAGTCATATAGTAAATTTTAAGACGTCTGCCCTTATCTGACGGAGGCTGAACTCTTGATGTTGCATAAGCGAGAACATCATTGAGCATACCTGTCGAAATTCTCATTGAATTCTGGTCGTGAGTGTATTTGATAAGCTCGAAAAGCTTGTTTACACGCTGACCTGTTTTAGCTGAGATAAATACAAAAGGAACGTAGGACATAAAGCTGAAATCGTTTTCAAGTCTTGTTCGGTATTCCTGCATAGTCTTGTCGTTCTTTTCGATAGCGTCCCATTTATTTACAGCAACAACACAAGCCTTGCCCTGTTCGTGAGCATATCCTGCAACCTTTGAATCCTGCTCGGTAAAGCCAACCTCAGCGTCTATAACAATAACGCATACATCGGCTCTGTCAACAGCCATATAAGCTCTTAAAACACTGTAATGCTCAACCTTGTCATTGATTTTGGATTTTTTTCTGATACCTGCCGTATCTATGAAAACAAATTTACCATGCTCGTTTTCGATAACTGTATCGGTAGCATCACGGGTAGTACCTGCGATATTTGAAACGATAACACGTTCTTCGCCTGCGATACGGTTTACAAGTGAGGATTTACCAACATTCGGCTTACCGATAATAGCAACCTTGATTGAATCGTCATCTTCTGTTTCTTCTGTTTCGTCAGGGAAGTTCTTTATAACCTCGTCAAGCATATCACCTGTACCGTGACCATGAACGGAAGAAATAGGGAATGGCTCGCCGATACCGAGGTTATAGAACTCATAAAGCTCCATAGGCGGGTCGCCGAGAGCGTCGCATTTGTTTACAGCGAGAACGATAGGCTTTCCGCTTTTCATAAGCATATCGCTTACAGCGTAGTCATTAGCGGTAACTCCGCATCTTACGTCTGTAACGAGAACTATAACGTCAGCCTTTTCGATAGCAAGCTCAGCCTGTCTTCTCATCTGAGCGAGTATTACATCGTCATTTGACGGCTCAATACCGCCTGTATCAACGATCATAAACTCTCTGCCACGCCATTCGCATTTTGAGTAAATACGGTCACGGGTAACACCCGGAGTATCTTCTACAATAGAAAGTCTTTGACCGATAAGCTTGTTGAAGAGTGTTGATTTCCCTACATTAGGACGCCCTACAACAGCGACAATAGGTAATGACATAATTGTTCATCTCCTTTCAGAACTCTATACCAAGAATTGCGTCAAGCAATTCGTAACCATCATTATTTATAGCCTTTATTTTAACGTTAAGGGTTTTTTCGACATCTGAAACAGTCAGATCATCAAGGAATACATCTGAATCCCTGCGAAGCATTGATGATGAGATAAGAAGCTCATCTCCAAGCTCTTTTCCTTTAAGCTGAGCTATAAGGTCAGTTGCCGTAATAAGTCCCGTAACGGTAATAGTTTCACCGAAAAAGTCGTTTCTTATTTTATATACAGAGCAGTCAAGATTTTCCCATTTATCAGAGGCAAGCGATGTAAGCTTACAGATCTGTTCAAAAGGGGAGTATCCCGTTGCAATTGAAACAGAGCGTTTACCATCAAATTCAGCAATTTCAAGTGCTTTTTCAAATTCGTCAGTAATAGAACGAAGCATACCGACTCCGTTTTCGTATTGAGAGAAATCTTCGTAATAATCAAAATCAGGTAGCTCACGCTCTGCAATCAGGAAAAATTCATCAGACGGAAAAACTGTGCGTGAGCCGTATTTTTCAAGGAATTTATTCTGAAATTCCTCAATAATATCAATAGCCTCAGAAGCTGAATTTTTATCAAACGACTTCAGAGGATATAATCCCTCACGGAATTTTGAAAGTCCGACAGGAACAACTGCAATGCTTGTGATGTTCGGCATCATATTGCCGAGGTCAGTAAGCGTGCGTCTTAATTCATCTCCGTCATTCAGTTCAGGGCACAGCACAATCTGACAATTAAGCTTGATTCCACTGTCTGTCATCTGTTTAAGATATTTAAGCTTTTCGCCTGCAAATCTATTATTCATCATAGTGCAGCGAAGCTGTGGATTTGTAGTATGAACCGAAACGTTAATGTTAAGCTTCATATTTATAATCCTGTCAATATCCTGTTGACTCAGATTTGTCAGAGTAACATAGTTGCCCTGAAGAAAAGATAGTCTTGCGTCATCGTCTTTGAAATAAAGAGTTTCACGCATACCTTTGGGCATCTGGTCGATAAAACAGAACACGCATTTATTAGAGCACGATTGCTTTTTATCCATAAGAAAGCTGTCGAATTCAAGTCCGAGGTCGTCATATTCGCCTTTTTTAACATCGACAGCAATTTCCTCATTATTTCTCAGAAGAGTTATTTTCAGAAAGTCCTCAGCTGCATAGAACATATAGTCAAGCACATCGGCTATATTATGACCGTTGATGCTGACGAGGACATCATTTTCTCTCATATCGGAATGATATGCGGGAGAATTTTTTATAATACCGGTGATTTTAACCATAACAGCTCCGTAAATTAGTATAAACTGAAAAAAGAGAGAAAGATTACTCCTCCTCTCCTCCTTGCATATTTGGAATATAGGCTTATTCAGCGTCAACCTTGATAACTTCAACGCCCTTATAGAAACCACAATTCTTGCAAACCTTGTGTGGAGCCTTGATAGCACCACAGTTATCGCACTTGCTCATTGCAGGAGCATCAAGCTTCCATACAGCAGAACGTCTTTTGTCACGTCTTGCCTTAGAAGTTTTTCTCTTTGGTACAGCCATTCCGGCACCTCCTTATAAAGCATTAACTGCCTTTATTTTAGACAATCGCATTCAGATTCGTTCAAATCGCAACCGCAGACCATACAAAGACCCTTGCAGTCTTCATCGCACAGGAATTTGGTAGGGAACTGGAGCAATAAATCTGATACAGCAATATCGTTAAGTTCAATGCTCTCGCCGTCAGCCACAATGTATTCATCGTTATCGCTATTAGCAGAATTAACAACAATATGTTCAAAATCAAAATGATAATCCCTATTGAGTTCTTTCAAGCATCTGTCGCAAACGATTTCCAAAGAAAAGTCAACAGAGAAATTGAGATAAACGATACCTGTTCTGTTGAAAATCTCACCTTTAACACTTATCGGAGAATTGAAATTATAGCCATTGATTGAAGATAATTCTTCAGGCGTAATAGCATAATCGATAGATTTACGCTCTCCGATTATATTAAAAAGCTGTTTTAAAACAATAATCATAATGTTTTATCCTTTAGAGCATTACAAAATATATTATACACCAATAAACAAAAAGTGTCAATACTTTTTTTCAAAATTATTAGGCAGAGGAGATGAAAACTCTCCTCTACCTTTAAGTACATTAATTAGTCAATGAACTTTGTAACTGATTCAGGAAGCTCTGAGTTGTCAGCTGAGATTGTGAAAACAACCTTAGTGTCATCGCCAACAAGTTCCTGAATCTTTTCGAGCATAGAGCCGAGCTCGTTGAGGTCAGGACCGCCGATTTTGATGATGCCATCAATGAAAACTTCCTTGATGTCGTAGTTACCAGCGAGCATACCTGCGAGGAAGCCGTAGAAAGCGTCATAGCCGCTGATGTTGAACTGTTCAACACCACACCATCTTACCTTGTAGCTGATTGAGCTTCTGAGTGTTTCGCCTTTTTCTACACAAACCAGACAGCCATTTGTTGTCTTTACTGAATCGTTGATCATATCGATAAGGACTTTAGTTTTTCCTGTACCCTTTTTACCTGTAATAAGTTTAATCATAATTTACTCCTTCCATTGCCGTGTATGGCAGTGTGATTTTTAGTTTATATAAAAGCTGGATTAACCAAGCTTTGCTTCGAGTGCAGCCTTCTGTCCTTCATAACCCGGCTTGCCGAGAAGAGCGAACATATTAGCCTTATAGCTTTCAACACCAGGCTGATTGAATGGATTAACACCGAGAACATAGCCTGAAATAGCGCAAGCCTTTTCAAAGAAATAAACGAGGTAGCCGAATGCTTCTTCAGCAGTATTATCAAGCTCGATAATGATATTCGGAACTCCGCCCTCTGTATGAGCGAGAACAGTACCTTCGAATGCTTTTCTGTTTACAACGGACATATTCTGATTTGTAAGGAAGTTAAGTCCGTCGAGGTTTTCAGCGTCGTCTTCAAGGAAGAGATCCTGCTTAGGATTCTTGATATCCACAACAGTTTCAAACATAACTCTTGAGCCTTCCTGAATGAACTGACCCATAGAGTGAAGATCAGTTGAGAAAACAGCAGCTGATGGGAAAATACCCTTGTTATCCTTGCCTTCGCTTTCGCCGAAGAGCTGTTTGTACCATTCAGCCATAGTAACGAATGCAGGATCGTATGAAACGAGCATTTCAACAGATTTGCCCTTTCTGTAAAGGATGTTTCTGATAGCAGCGTATTTATAGCAGTCGTTGTTATCAAAATCAGCCATATAGTCATTCTGAGCCTTAGCAGCACCTGCCATGATAGCGTCAATGTCGCAGCCTGCAACAGCGATAGGGAGAAGACCTACTGCTGTAAGAACTGAAAAACGTCCGCCTACATCATCAGGGATAACGAATGTTTCATAGCCTTCTGTATCTGAAAGGTTCTTAAGAGTTCCTCTTGCCTTGTCAGTTGTAGCAAAAATTCTGTCCTTAGCGCCTTCCTTGCCATACTTGTCCTCAACAAGCTTCTTGAAGATTCTGAAAGCGAGAGCAGGTTCTGTTGTTGTACCTGACTTTGAGATAACGTTTACAGAGAAGTCCTTGCCTTCGCAGATAGAAATAATTTCGTTGAGATAAGTAGGATTGATATTATTACCTACATAATAGATATCAGGAGTATCCTTCTTAAGATTATTATATAAAGGCGATTTAAGAAGCTCGATAGCAGCTCTTGCACCGAGATATGAACCACCAATACCGATAACGATAAGAACATCGGAATTAGACTGGATTTTCTTTGCAGCTGCCTTAATTCTTTCGAATTCTTCTTTGTCGTAATTAGTTGGAAGTTCAACCCAGCCGAGAAAATCGTTTCCAAGGCCTGATTTTTCGTGAAGAGCTTTAGCGGCAGCCTCTACCTGAGATTTGATACCTGTTAACTCATCACTGTTGATAAAGCTTTCGAGATATTTGGTATTAAGCTTTAAAGACATTATAAAATTACCTCCGTTTTGTATCGGCATGAATGATAAAGTAAATTTCAGGAATACTGCTTTAATCATACAGCCTTTACAATATATTTTACCAATATTATAATACTATATTTTTAAGATTTTTTCAAGTGGATATTTCAACATTGTTTATTTTGCACATTTTTACATCTATTTTTTAAACAGGTTAGACAACATTCGCTTAAACACAAAGCCGAAATCAGCTTTCGGAACATTATCTTTAACAATTATATCTGTTTCATAAACAAGAGTATCTTTATTATAAAATCCAATACTACCTATTTTTTGCCCTTTTTTTACAGGTGCGCTTATATAATCCGGGAGAATTACTTTATTTGTCAGCTCGTATGTACCTTTTGGAATGACGATACTGCTTTGTGATTTCAGTTCAAGCTCTGCGGCGCTTTCAGTTCCGTTTTTAACATTTATAGGAATTAAGAATTCATCGGGAAAGCCCGTAACAGTAACTTTATACTGAGTAAAAGCTTTGTTCAGAAGCTTTTTTGCAAGAGAGAATGATGTTTCTTCACTGTCTGCACCGAGAATTACGGCTATAAATCTATTTCCGTCATCCGAAATTCCGCCCTCTGCGATACAGTAACCCGATTGCTCGGAGTGAGCCGCTTTAAAGCCAATATGATTTTTATATGTGCGTATGAGTGTGTTTTCGGAAACGAGTTCTGTGCTGCCGTCTTTGATAAAATCACGCCAGATTTTGAAATAAGGCTGAAGAAAATCATAGTGTGAAAGCTCAGAACAAATTAAAGCAAGGTCGTGAGCAGTTGTATGTTCTTTTTCGTTATAATAGCCGAAAGGCGAATAAAATGCTGTGCTTCTCAGCCCGATATCGAATGCACGGGAATTCATTTCGGAAGTGAAATCCTCGATAGTCTGATGGGATGCAACCGCAAGAGTTGCAAGCGCATCGTTTGC
Organism: Ruminococcus sp.; assembly: GCA_017523285.1. Taxonomy (GTDB): domain Bacteria; phylum Bacillota; class Clostridia; order Oscillospirales; family Ruminococcaceae; genus Ruminococcus. The sequence continues at coordinate 10,062 of JAFWWU010000142.1, read as the reverse complement.
GTTACCGATAATTACAGCTTTAAGAAGCTCGTCAACGCTTAGTTTATCTCCCTGTTCAAGCCATATAACAGAGCCTTTTAAGCCGCTTACAGCACTTGGTGCGGTTAGTGTGTCTGTAAGGCTGAATTTTCCTGTTTCAATAGCGTCGGCAATGACAATAAGCGACATAAGCTTGGAAAGATAACCGCAATTGAGCTTTACATCCGAGTTTTCTTCTTCAAGGATAGTTTTGGTTTCAGCTTCGATAAGGATATATGCCGAAAATTCTTCAGCCTCAGGTTTTATTGCCGAAAATCCTGTAATAGCGATAAGACAGGCAGTAAAAATCAAAAAAATTTTTCTCATAAAAACCTCCGCAAGTATAAATACTATATTGTATGAGGAATTTATGAGAAATAGTACATGTTATTTTTTCTTGAAAACAAGTGAAATGCCATAAATTGCAAATCCGATAAATATAAGTAAGAATCCTAAGTTGCGTTTTGACTGTATAGCTGATATATCAAGAATTTCGATATATCCTTTATCATTTACGTTTATATCTTCTGTGTTTATATCAGATTGTTTCTGTACAGCTGCTAAAGTGTGGTTTAAATCGTTTTTTTCAGTATGATAGCGGTCTTTATCCTTAAGAGGAATATATTGTCCCACAAAGCTTGCAGGAGGCGGCGGTGAATCGGGTACATCATATCCTAAGAATTTATTGTTATAATAACCATATATCATATTAAATTCATAATCAATGGCGTTGCTTGTTCTGATAACAAAAGCTTCTGTATTATATATGGCAACATAATCATTATAATCTTCAAACGATGTGCTGTATACACCTATATGAGCAGGAATTATTGATATTTCGCCTTTTATGTAATGTGAGGTTTTGTCATAGGTATATATACTGAATTCTTTGGCGTTATTTATTTTGCTAAGGCATACTGAATTGGAGTATGAGAATGCAATTCCGAGAGCGATAACTATTGCTGAAGCAACAGGCAGAATTTTCTCTTTTTTAGATAAATAAAGATATTTTAGTTCTGCCTGTATATGTTTATTTGCGGTTGTTTCTTCATATTGTTCTTCTATAAGTTCAACGAGAGAACTGTTTGTTGAAGCTTCATTTTCAATAAAAAATCCATTGAAATCAGGATATCCGTAAAGCTGTGAAGCTACTTCTTCGCAGTAAATATGTCTGAAACGTATTATATGAACTATTATCGAAAGTATTATTATAATCAGTGTTTCGTGTAAAGCATCGGCATTTACAAATGACATTGAAATAATAGTTGCAACATTCAGAAGTATTCCAAAAGCGTTTGTGATGTAATCTTTTTTTCTGAAATAAAGCAATAAATTTCCCATTGAAAAGAATAATGGAAGAAAAAGCAGAAACGGAAGTGTAAGCCTTGAAGTCGCTTCATCTAAAACAATTACCGAAAGATAACCTATAAATATGATTATTTCGAGTATAAGCTGATATGTATGATATCTGCGGAAATTTTTCAGAAGTTTTTTTAAATTGATGTAGAAATCTGAATATTTATATTCAAGATGATTATCTGAATATTTGTTCATTTATAATGCCGCCCTTCTTTATTTGAAAATTATAGCATAAAAAGCATATAAAAGTCAAATTATGGGAAATAAAGTACAAGTGGAGCTGCATAGTATTGATATACAGATAATATAACAGCAGAAAGGTGATGTAATTATGTTGTTGGGTTTATTAAGCAGCTGGATTTTTCTTGCACTTCACGTTGAAAGCATGAGAGTATTTCCCAGACCTCTTAGCAAAAAAGAGGAGGAAGAATGTTTTATAAAAATGTCGCAAGGTGATAAAGCTGCAAAAAACAAGCTTATAGAGCATAATCTGAGACTTGTGGCACATATTGTAAAAAAATACAGTACATCAACGGTTGAACAGGAGGAAATGATTTCTATCGGTACAATAGGACTTATAAAAGCTGTAATGACGTTTGATTATTCAAAAGGAGCTAAATTTGCAACTTATGCAAGCAGGTGCATTGCAAACGAAATACTTATGAATTTCAGAGCAACTAAAAAAACGGCAGGTGATGTCTACATAAACGAAACGATTGATATGGATAAAGACGGTAATTCTCTCACGCTTATGGATATAGTTGATGACGGAACAGATGTAGATGAACAGGTTGACCTTATGATAAGAACAGAGCAGCTTTATAAATTCATAGAGCTCCTTGAGGATAAAAGAGAAAAGGAGATAATAATATACCGCTATGGTATATATGGAGCAAAACCGCATACTCAGAGCGAGGTAGCTGAAAAGCTCGGTATTTCAAGGTCGTATGTATCAAGAATTGAAAAAAAGGCGCTTGGCAAGCTTAAAAAAATGTATGATACCGCTACACTTTAAAGCGGAAAACAAAAAATATAAAAAAGGTATTGTAAAATTATTCCCGATTGTGTTATAATTAATAATGTATCTGAAAATGAAACGGGAGGGAAGTGCAAAGTGGAATTTAAAGTGAACAGCGGTATGTGGGGAATGATGTTCGGCGTACCTTGTATTGTAGCCGATAATTTTCTGAAACTTGCGGATGAAGCTCAGATAAAGACTCTGATTTATGTTCTGCGTAATAATAACAGAATTTGCACAAGTGATGAAATTGCAAGAGCAATAGGCATTACTCCCGAGCAGGCGGAAGAAGCACTTTTATTCTGGGAGCAGGCAAATGTGCTTGACAGTAATTCTTCACAGGAAAATAAAGCTGTTTTTTCAAATGGATTTATGAACTTTCAGCCTGAACCTGAGGTTAAGGTGCAGGAGAATTCACAGCAGAATATTAAAGAAGAATCCGAAGAACGTAAGAAGAATGATTCAAGTGCAGGTTTAAAGATGAGTCCTTCGGAGATAGCTGAGGCTGTTAATGATTCATCTGATACAAAATCACTTTTTCAGCTTGCAGAGCTTCAGCTTGGAAATCTCAATTACACAATGCAGAAATCGCTTATATGGATGAACAGCTATCTCGGACTTCCTGTTGATGTAATAATAATGCTTCTTGTTTACTGTAAATCAATAGACAGGGTAAGTATATCATATATTGAAAAAATTGCTTATTCGTGGAATGAAAAGGGTATAAATACACTTCCACTCGCAGAAACAGAAATCAATCATCTTAGTGAAACAAGAACCTTTGTATATGCAATTATGAAGGCATTTGATATGAAGCGCAGACCTACACAGAGTCAGATGGAGTATATAAATGAATGGCAAAAGGCTTCATACCCTATTCCGATGATAAAATATGCTTATGAAAAGACTGTTGAACAGATTGAAAAGATGAAATTCAGCTACATAAATGCTATTCTCATAAAATGGAGTGAAAGTGGTTTCAGAACTCTTGAAGATGTCAGAAACAGCGAGGCGGAATACAAGAAAAATAATACTTCAAAGAATACAGAGGCAGAAAACAGTTCGTTTTCCGATAAGTATAAATCGCTTATAAACAATATATAGGAGTAAAAAATGGATAATCGGATTTTTGAAGAAGCTCAGGCTGTAATGAATAAGCGCAGACTTGACGCTGTATATCTTAATGATAAGAGAATAGATGAAATAAACAGCAGAATTCCTGAAATATATGAAATAAATAAATGTCTGTTTGATACGGGAAAAGAGCTTATGCGTGTGATTTCCGAAAAGAAGAATGTCGAGCAGGAAATTGAAAGAATCAAACGTACAAATCTTGAGGCTCAGGCGATGATAAAAAATCTTCTTGTTTCAAACGGTTATCCTGAGGATTATCTTGAAATACGCTATAATTGCCCGGATTGTCAGGATACGGGATATTGCGGCGGTGAATTCTGTCATTGTTTTAAAAAGCTTTATGGAAACCTTTCGGCAAATGAAATGAATAAGAATTCACAGATTAACCTTTCAAGCTTTGATACATTCAGCCTTTCTTATTATTCGGGTGCGGATTATGATATAATGAAACGCATATTTGAATTTACAAAGGATTATGCCGAGCATTTTAACAGTGGAAGCGGAAGTATATTAATGTTCGGAAGAACAGGACTCGGCAAGACGCATTTATCGCTTTCAATTGCGAATGCTGTACTGAAAAAAGGCTACAGCGTTATCTATGATTCAGCGATAAATATTCTGAGAAAAATCGAAAAGGAGCATTTCGGACGCAGCGACAATGACGGCGATACGCTTTCACTTGTTCTTGATTGTGACCTGCTTATCCTTGATGACCTCGGAACAGAATTTGAAACTTCATTTTACAGTTCGGTGATATATAATATCATAAATACAAGACTTAACAGCAATAAAGCTTCAATCATAAGCACAAATCTTGATTATGCAGGTATTGAAAGAAGATATGACGAAAGAGTAGTATCAAGACTTTGTGCTGTGTATACCTGCCTTGAATTTAAAGGCGAAGATGTAAGACTTCAGAAGCAGAGAAGAAAAAATAATATATAGGGTGATACATAATGAAAACGATAAGAGTTAATGCGAGCAGTTCTTATGACGTTGTAATTGAGCGTGGTATTCTTAAAGACTGCGGAAAGCTTATTGCAGATGTTACAAAATCAAGAAAAACAGTAATAATTACAGATGATATCGTTGAAGCTTTATACTGCGATACAGTAGAAAAATCACTTGCAGAAAACGGTTTTTCATTCAGCCGTTTTGTATTCCCTAACGGAGAAGCTTCAAAGAATTCCGAAACTCTGAATGAAATTTATGATTTTCTTGCTAAAAATGAAATTACAAGAAAAGATATAATAATTGCTCTTGGTGGCGGTGTAACAGGCGATATGGCTGGTTATGCGGCGGCTACATATCTCAGTGCGTTGAATTTGTACAGATTCCGACCACACTTCTTGCTCAGATTGATTCATCGGTAGGCGGCAAGACTGCTATTGATATTCCTGCGGGAAAAAATCTTGTCGGAGCGTTCAAACAGCCTGCACTCGTAATCTGTGACAGCGATACGCTTAAAACGCTGACACCTGAAATCCTTGCCGATGGTATGGCTGAGGCAATAAAATACGGAATGATAAAAGATAAGTCTCTTTTTGAGAAAATTGCAGAGAGAAATCTTGACACTATCGAAGAAATTATGGATGAGCTTGTTTACAGCTGTATTGATATAAAGCGTCAGGTAGTTGAAGCTGATGAGTTTGAAAGCGGTGAGCGAATGACGCTGAATTTCGGGCATACGCTTGGTCACGCTGTTGAAGGCTTTTATAATTATTCCACCTATACTCACGGAAGCGGTGTAGCGGTGGGAATGTGTTACATAACAGATAAATTCTGTGATAAGGATGTATATAACAAGCTTGCTGACTGCGTAAAGGCATACCGACTTCCGATTGATGTTCCTGCAAAGATGTCAGAGCTTCTGCCTTTCTGTGCGAAGGATAAAAAACGTGATTCCGACAGCATAAGCTATATAGTCTGCCGTGAAATAGGCAAGGCTGAAATATGCAGAGCAACAGTAGACGAATTTTTCGGAATAATGGGGGAATAGTATGGACATCAGAATACAGCCTTCGGTTTTAAGCGGTAGAGTTAAGATTCCGTCATCAAAAAGCTATGCACATCGATTGCTTATATGTGCGGGACTCAGCAACGGAAAATCCGTTATCAGAGGTATTTCACGTTCAAAGGATATTGACGCTACTATATCTTCAATAAAAGCGCTTGGCGCAGATTTTATTGTGCGTGAAGATGAAATTGAAGTAATCGGAATATCCGAACCGAATAAAAAAGCAGTTCTTGACTGCTGTGAAAGCGGCTCAACGCTCAGATTTCTTATACCCGTAGCAGCGGCACTCGGTGCAGATGCTACATTCTGCGGACAGGGCAGACTTCCACAGCGCCCAATAGATATATTTACACGAGAGCTTTCTTCAAAGGGAATAACCTTTGATTATAATAATACAATGCCTTTTGATATTTCAGGCAAGCTGAAAGGCGGTACATTCAGTCTTGAAGGCAATGTTTCGTCACAGTTTGTAACAGGCTTATTATTTGCTCTGCCATTGCTTTCAGAGAATTCCGAAATTGTTATGACATCAAGACTTGAATCAAAGCCTTATGTTGATATGACTGTTGCAAGTCTTAAAATGTTCGGAATAATAGTAGACGAAAATGAAAACGGATACAGAATAAAGGGCGGACAGGCTTACAGACCATGCAGCTGCTCGGTTGAGGGCGATTTTTCACAGGCGGCTTTTTTCTATGTTGCAAATGCAATCGGAAGCAATGTTCTGCTTGAAAACTTAAATTCAGAAAGTGTACAGGGCGATAAGAAAATTCTTGAAATTATAAAAGAAATGTGTTATAATAGTGAAGCCGGTCAGCTTAAAAGCTTTAATGCCGACTGTTCGGATATTCCTGACCTTGTACCGATTCTTGCGGTTCTTGGATGCTTTGGCAGCGAGGCTTCGGAAATCCATAATGCAGAGCGTTTAAGAATTAAAGAAAGTGACCGTCTTGCAGCAGTTTCCGATATGCTTAATAAGCTTGGCGGAAAAGTAACCGTTCTCGACGACGGACTCAGAATAGAGCCTGCAGAGCTTCACGGCGGAACAATAGACAGCTTTGGCGACCACAGAATAGTAATGAGTGCTGCAATTGCCGCAACAAGAGCAAGCGGAAGCGTTATCATTAAGGGTGCGGAAGCGGTAGAAAAATCATATCCTGATTTTTTCAGGGATTATAATATTTTAGGAGGAAAAACGAATGTCATCAATCTGGACTAACCGTATTTCAATTTCAATTTTTGGTGAGTCACATGGTCCTGCAATAGGAGTAGTTATTGATAATCTTCCGGCAGGCGAATATATCAACGTCGAGGAACTCGGACGATTTATGGCAAGACGTGCTCCTAAAAAAGATGGAACAACAACTTCAAGAAGTGAAAAGGATATGCCGCAGATTCTTTCAGGTGTTCATAATGAAAGAACAACGGGAACACCTCTCTGTGCATTTATCCAGAATACAGATACACATTCAGGTGATTATTCTAATATTTCACGTCTTGCACGTCCGGGACATGCCGATTACACAGGTGCGTTGAGATACAAAGGCTTCAATGATGTAAGAGGCGGCGGACATTTCTCAGGCAGACTTACAGCTCCTCTCTGCTTTGCAGGTGCGGTATGCTCACAGATTCTTGAGAGAAGAGGCATCTATGTAGGTGCACATATTCTTTCAATACACGATACGAGGGACAGCGAATTTGACCATGTAAAAGTAAGCCGTGAGGATATACTTGATGTAAGATATAAGGAATTTCCTGTAATCAACGACAGAAAAGGTAAGATTATGTTCGAGGATATACAGAAAGCTCGTCTTGGCTGTGAATCTCTCGGCGGTATAATCGAATGTGCCGCAATAAATGTTCCTGCGGGAATAGGCTCACCTATTTTCAACGGACTTGAAAACTCAATTGCACAGCTCATATTCGGAATACCTGCTGTAAAGGGACTCGAATTCGGCGCAGGCTTTATGACTGCAAAAATGGTCGGAAGCCAGAATAATGATGAATTCTACGTTGACGATTTCGGTCATGTTAAGACAAAAACAAATAATCATGGCGGTATATTGGGCGGAATTTCATCGGGAATGCCGATTACACTCAATGTAGCAATCAAGCCTACACCATCAATTGCAAAGCCGCAGGCAACTGTTGATTACAGCAATATGTCAAATGAAGTCCTTGAAATCAAGGGACGTCATGACCCATGTATAGTTCCGAGAGCAGTTCCGTGTGTAGAAGCGGCAGTAAGCCTTGCAATTCTTTCACATATGCTTGATTATCCGAATTTCTAAAGGAGAACTGAATGCAGGACGATAGAATTTCTAAAATTACTGAAATGGCTGATACTGATATAAAGGATGTATACACGCTGAATATTCTCTTATGCTATGTTCTTTATAAGGTGGATATGCCTGTTGAAACCGAACAGCTTTATGAAATTGCTGTCGGCTCTGAGATTATCAGCTATTTCTTTTATCAGGATTCGATTGATTATCTTCTTAAAAATGAGTCAATCCGTATTGAGAAGAATGATGACGGAAACGATTGTTATGTTCTGACAGCAAAGGGTATTAACTGTGCAAAAAATCTTAAATCCTATGTTCCTAAGTCGAACAGAGAAAAGCTTATGCTTTCGGCAATGAAGTATCTTGCAAGGATGAAAAAGGAAAAGGAAGTAAAGATTGAATATATAAAGCTTGAATCGGGCGGATATTACACAAGTATTCGTTTCCTTGATATCAAGGCTGACCTTATGGATTTAAAGCTTTTTGCTCCTGATTTGACACAGGCAAAGCTTATAGGCGAAAAGGTTATGAATGATCCCGCTGGCTTTTACAGCAAGCTTATAGAGTTTGCACTCGATAACAGCGAAGAAGAATATGATATGACTGATATATAGAAAATAACCGTACAGAATTAAAGCTGTGCGGTTATTTTTACGCAAAAAAACGGGAGATTCGAAATCTCCCGTTAATTTTTAATTATTAGAAGCCAGTGTGAATCTGACCGCCTGTGAGCTGTTTGCCGCCTGCAGCATACATCTCTGAAATTGTAACGATCTGCCAGCCCTGTTCCTTGAGGTATGGACAAAGATATTCCATAGCCTGAGCTGTTGAGCCGTATGTTTCATGAGCAAGAACGATCTTGTTTTTGAGTGAACCATTCTGAATGCCACCCTTGATTTTGTTGATGATCTGATCGCTTGAAGCATTGTTCCAGTCCTCAGTATCCATATAACAAGTAATAAGTGGAGCATCATAAAGTGTCTGCTGAACAGTAGAATTTGAAGCAAGATAAGGTAATCTGAGAAGCTTTGATGGCTCTGTACCGATTATACCTCTGAGCTTGTCAGCACATGAATCATATTCATAACGGATTTCGTTAGCTGATTTCTGAGTGAGATATGGATGTGATTTTGTATGGTTTGCAATTTCCATACCCATTCCGTGAGCTGTAACGATTTCACCCTGATTGCTTGCATTTGTCCAGTCGCCAACATAGAAGAATGTTGAACGGAAACCTGACTTGTTAAGTGCGTTGAGAATTCTCATTGAAGTTGAGTTAGCAGCTGTACCAACAGCACCGTCGTCGAATGAGATAGCAACCATTGGCTTTGATGGGTCAAGTCCACTTGTTGGTGGAGTTGTCTGCTGTTGTGGAGCTGTAGTAGTTGTTATTGGCTCCGGCTCCGGCTCTGGTTCTGGTTCAACGTAATTTACAACAAGAATCTTAAGAGCTGTAAGGTCAAATACGTCGAGCTCGTTGTCAGCTGTGATATCAGCTGCTTCAGCTGTAATGTCACTGTCTTTGCCTAAAAGATAAGCATTAAGTGCAACAGCATCAGCAATATCGATTTTGCCGTCAGCATTTACGTCACCGAGTTTTGACTTAACTGTCTGTGAAGTACCTTCAACAGCACCAAAAGCTTCATCAACAAAGAAGTTTACAAGCTCATTTGCTGTTTCAACGTAGAGAAGCAGATTTGAAGCACCTGAAGGAATTGTGTATTTTGTGTTTTCAAGTTTTGTCCATACACCTTTAGAGCCATCAGCTTCTGCTACTGTATCATACTGTTCTGTACCTGTTGAATCAGTGTACTGGAGAGTGAGTTTGAGAGGTTCGCTTGCAAGTGAATTCTGCATAGCCATTGCGCTGAAGCTGTATGTTTTGCCAGGAACGAATGCTGATGAATCGAGAGGGATTGCAGCACCATTCCATGTTTCAGCTCTGTCTGTTACATAAAGTGAACCCTTACCTGCGTAAGCCTGTTTTGTAGTCTGAGCAACTGATGAAGAACCTCTTGCTTCCCAGTCTTCAGTTGAACTTTCAAATGTGTTGTGGAAGTAATATCCGTTTGCATCAGGATCTACTGTTGGTTCTGATGGAATTGTTGGCGTAGTAGTACCTGGATCGTCGCTGATACTTCCGTCATTATGCTGACCGCCCTTAGCGTTAAGTGGCTTACCACCGAGAGTGATGAAATTCTGCTTTACTTCTGCATAGCCGCTTGACTGAT
>JAFWWU010000141.1 GCA_017523285.1 Ruminococcus sp. | reverse complement strand
GGTGTGCTGTCGAGAACATATCCGTTTGCGGACTGTACCTCATGAAGCTCGTAATTGCCGTAGACAAGCTCATTCGGGAGCATAAGAGTACCTGTTTCATCGGTATAGAATGTGTCGAGTGCGGTAACAGCAGGATACTTGATCTCCTGTACCACATAGCTCTCTGTATCACAGTTCCATACCCTGAAGCCGATGCCTGCCACAGGGATGATATTGCCTGTTTCTGCATCCTTCTTTACGATTTTAACGTAGGAGGTAAGGACTGCGTCGTTGATGATATAGAAGTAATCTTCTTCGTTTTCACACACATTGACCTCAAAGTCATCCACCCATTCAGTGTTGTCCCAGCCGACTGTCTGGTGTACGACATACACACCATAAGGGAGCATTTTTGTCTGTGCAAAGCCGTTTTCATCGCACACAAGGTAATCTCTTTCAGATTCCTTTGCTTCTGCATAGCTTCCTGCAGATTTGAGATGTACCTCAAATTCTGCACCGACTTCAGGAGTTTCGATTCCTGTTGTGCCATCATCAGAGTGCTTAATGATGGAGATTTTGCCCTTGACAGGTGTTTCGTACACTGTCATTTCGATTGCGTTGTTCTCAATGGTGTATTTCTTTTCCTCTGCACCTACTTCGTATACAGTAGAGTCGAGGAGATAACCCTCGGAAGGAGTCAGTTCCTTGATTGTCCAGTTCTCGCCGCAGTTGAACTCATGAGTGGTGAAGCTGCCGTATTCGTCTGTTGTGTAAGTGTCGACGAGTTCATCACCATTGTAAATGCCGTAAACAGCACCTGCAAGGCTTGCGTCGCCCTGTGCCGTGCCGTTTTCGATGTCCTTCTTCACAACCTCCACTGTGAACTTCTTGAGGACATTCTCAAAGGTTACGTCCACCGTTGCATCCGCTGTGAGAGTTGCTGTCTGGTTGGCAGGCACTACATAGCGGATAGGCACATCCTTCTCGGAAATGGTATACTCAATCTTTTCGTTTGCGCTGTTGTACACAGGAATGTCCGAAAGAATTGCGATACCGTCAGCACCGGTTGTGATAGTGTAGGTTTCACCGTTGCCGGTTACTGTGAAGGTTCTGTCGCCGTTCTGATTGTCCTCAGACTGCTTGTTGATGCGGATAGAACCTGTTTTCAGCTCGTTGACGAAGTTTGCTGTGACCGTAAGGTCTACTGTACCGCTTGTGAGCGTTACATTCTGCGCTTTCGGTGTTTCGTAACGGGTTTCGATGTTGATTTCGCTGATGGTGTAGGTGATTGCTTTCTTGGTAGAGAAGTCATAAACGGGAAGTCCTGAAAACTCTGCAATACCGTTACTATTGGTAACAGCTGTTCTATATCGTTCAACGCCGGCTTCATTCCAGGATACCTTAAATTCCCTATCTGCTACGATACCATCCTCGGCAGTTTTATTAATCTTAATGACTCCCTCCGTTACTTCCTCGGTTACGAAAACCTGCTTGTTAGCATTCAGTGCGAACACTTCAGTTGAAAGATCGTAACCGGTCGGTGCGGAGCTCTCCTTAACATAGTACTGTGCATTGGGAAGTTCAATAGAACCCGTGCCATCTTCACCGATTGTAATTTCAGCAACCTTGTTAGTACATTCCTTTTCCGTGTACACACCATAGATTGCTTTTGTACCATCAATCGGGCTTGTGCCATTGATAGCAATAGTGTTATCTTCCTTATAAACCTTCTTGATCTCGAAGGTCAACTCACGCTGCGTGATTCTGAAGGCAGAACATTCAAAGGCACTGCTGCTCTTGCCGTCCACATTGTTATTGATGACAACGCCCTGAGAGCCATTGGATTCAATACGCCAGTGCTTGCCACCGCCACCGTTGCCGCTGCCTACGGTCTGTGCTGTGATGAGCGTTTCGGGTACACCGATGTTTTTCAGATAGCTGACAACCTCATCTCTGGAATCAAACTCACCCATATAGATCCATGCGTGATCTGTTCCCGTCTTATTGGCAACAACTACAGAGCCGGGGGTAATGGTCGAGCCATCCTCGCACTCCCAATATTCATAGGTTACCGCCGCATCGGAATCCGCAGGTGTGGGAAGACTCATTTTCTCCACATCTACCTTGGTTGTAACACCGTTATAGGTGATTGTACAGTCGTCGTTTATACTCAACCAATGGTTTGTGTCAACAGGAACCGGATTGTTCCAGCTGAATCCTGCAGTCTTGAAGCCGAGATGGGTAAGGGTGTAGTATACAAGTCCCGAACAGTCAATTCCCTGATTACGGACAAACTCTGTATCGAGGGGCTTGTAGCTGTCCTGATAGTAGATACCTGTATATCCCTTACAGCCGAACGCATAGGGAGAGCCCAGCAGTGTTGCTGCCTGAAAGATCACCTCATCCACGGTGGGAAAAGCAGGATTTTCAGTGCCTGCAATATATTCTGCCTTGGCACTCATGACACCTCCCATGGAAGTGCCGAGCATAGAAAAGGCGCAGAGTCCAGCCATGAACCCTGCGCCGATCTTCTTGATGATTCTGTTGTTCTTAAACATTCACGCATCACTCCTTCTTCATTTTGGCAAAGAAAAAGAGCCGATTTCTCGGCTCTGATTCTATATCGTTTATCTGTGCAGTTCTTCGTAGCTGTAGTTGCTGATGATACTGCCGTCTGCTACATGGTTTTCATTTTTGTCTATGACTTCAGTAAATCCGTAGTTATAGTGCAGGAAGAAACCACCTTGTGTGTCTAACACATACCAGATGCCCTCTACCTTTACAATATTCGCAGTGTGACCGTAGATACCTGCATCCGTCCAACATCCGTAGCATTCCAACCCGATTCCTTCGCAGACCAGATATGTCTGGTAGGAGTAGTTGACACAGGTGCCATGTCCGTTTGCTCGCATCCAGTCGTACACAGCCTTGGCTTTGCCATAGTCTGTTCCATCGTGGCTCAGATTTCTGCCGATTTCGTGGTAGTAATCCTCCGCACTTGTCGTGGTTGTAGTTGTCGTGGTCTGTATCGGAGCAGTGGTTGTCACCTTGGTGGTAGTGGTTACTTTGGTTGTAGTTGTTGCCTTTGTGGTAGTCACTGGCTTTGTTGTAGTAGTTACCTTTGTTGTCACAATCGGTTTGGTGGTCGTTGTGATTTTTGTGGTCACTACATCATCAGCCCTTGTGGTTGTGCTTTGCACAGCAGGTGTTTCTTCTTCCGGCACAGTAGCTGTGGTTGTGGTGCTTTCGGTATCATTCGGAATTTCTTCCGTTGCTGTATTGGTTTCTGTGACAGTGGTAACCGATGAGATCACTTCCGAACAAGTTTCAGTGACTTCGGGTATCCCTTCGGTTATTGTTGTGGTAGTTGTTGTGCTTTGCTCTGCGGCCTGCACGGCTGATGTTGTCTGACTCACCGTCGAGGTTTCCGTCGGTTCTGCAGGCAATGCCTGATTACCACAGCCGGTCAGAATTCCTGCACACAACAGCAGAAGCAGTAAGGATTTTTTCATAGCAATCCCTCCTTGTATTAGGTTAATTATACCATATCACAAGAAGTTTTGCAAATCCAGTCTTTTTCCGAAACTTCTACCTTAGCACCAAGTTACACAGCTTTTCTTTTGCAGATTACATAGACATTTCGGGTTCAGGCTCCTCCATTTCTTCAGATTCTTCTTCGCTTGGCTCTACATCAATCTCCGTTGCCTGCACCTGCTGAAGCTTGAATTCATAAGCGTTCAGCACAGCCTGATTGATGGCTTCACGGGCGGACTTGGTAATGGCATGGAAGGTGTCATTGTACTGGGTATTGCCATCTCTGTCCTTGTAGGAAGTGGACGGCATATTGACAAATCTGCCCTTTTCGCTCTCCATCACTCTGAGACCGTGTACGGCGAACATTCCGTCGAGGGTAACACTGGCAAACGCCTTGGTTGCGGAATCGGGATTGTCCACCATCTTGTTGATACTTGCACTGATTTTCATTCGGCATCACTCCTTCTTTTTCGTTATATCTGCGAAAGTCCGATATCCTCGGACTCATCACATTCTTCTTCCTGCTGTTCGAGCCTTTCTACGGGTACAAGATACGCCCAGAATTTTTCTGTGTACTTGGCGATCTGTTCATCGGTAAGGGAACAGGATTCCCATTCTCCCTCATCGTTCTGGGTGTTTCCGACTACGAAAAACGTACCATGCACTAGGATTTCTCCCACAAAACGGTTGGGAGCATAGTCGTGGAGGAGAAACTCATCGTTGCAATAAACAATAGCATCCTCTTTTTCCTCGAAATAAATCGGCTCAATATATCCACCCACAATTTCCTGCATCTCATGGAGATCATGGGAGATTTCCTTAACGTAGGGTGTTTTTGTCGGCTCCATGACAAGCACCTTCATTTTACTCATCAGCAAACTCCTCCCCACAATAATCGTTCAGCGGACAAGCGGTGCAGTCATTGTGTGCAGAACACACCCTCATGATTTCTTCCTCCGAGATACCACAGTGCTTTACTTCATGACGTTCTGCCTGCTGTACTTCCTCAGACGGGAACATCGCAATCTCAAAGCGTCCTGCCTTTGTCTTGATGGCAAGATCTACCTCTGCACCATCTTCAAGAAACACACCGGGGATTTCAATGCAGCCATCGTCATTGACAAAGCCCTTGGTGTACACAATGTTTGTATCGTTCATTCTATCAAGCCTCCATTCTCATCAAAAAAAGACAGCTGACGTGCCATCTTTGCTCTTTCACTTGTGTCGTAATTGGATATTAACAGCTCGGCATACTGACAGCCGCCGTCATATCGCTGTGCAAGGTTGTTGATTCTGCTGATTTCCTCAATATAGATGCCGGGCTTATCCCACAGTTCTCGGATTTCGGGACAGTCATTGTAGGAAACAAGGAACTTTCCCGAAATGCCGAGCAAGGTATCTCGCAGTCTGATATGGTCTTTCGTCGTGAATCCCACATCCTTGTAATAGTTTTCTGTTGCAAAATACGGCGGATCGCAATAAAAAAAGCTCACAGGGCGGTCATACTGCCTGATGAGCTTCTCAAAGTCTTTGTTTTCAATCACAACCTTTTGCAACCTTCTTGCCGCCATATCTATCATCGGAAAGTCCGACCATATGGAATGCGGCTGACTGCCGAAGCTGTCAAGTCCGCTTGCATAGCTGTATCTGACAAGCTGATAGAACTTCGCAGCTCTGTCATAATCCCGAAATCTTGGGAAAAGTCCACGTTTATGCAGGCTTGCAATCCATTCGAAGTCCTGACGGGAGTCAAGGACATATCTCAGCTTGTATTTCAGCTTGTTCGGGTTATCTCTGACACAACGGTACAGATTCACCAGATTGCTGTTGAAATCGTTGTATACCTCGAAGTCGTTGCCGGGTGGCTTATGGAACAGAATCCAGCCTGCACCACCGAAGACTTCGATATATCGTTCATAATAGGGAGGGAATCTTGCAAGAACCGCATCACGCAGTGACTTCTTGCCGCCTACCCATGACATAAAACTGTTCATTCCTGTCCTTTCTGCCGTTTATACCAACAGCAGAAAAGAAAGAACTACCAAGTCACTTTGCTAACAACAGATATTAATCTGTCGGACGTGCCGACATGCAAACTTTCGGCTCTCCATAATCTGTATGGAGGCACAATTGTCTGCGGCGACTCGCCGCCTGCTGTTGGCAAAACGACCTTTACTTATTTACGGATGACGGGTTCGATGCAGCGGAAGATGACTTTCTTCTTCTCGTGGTAGCCTTCGGCTTCGTTGACCGCAATGCACAGGTTCTTGTACTGCTTATGGGAAAGCAGAGCCTTTGTGCTGCGGAGCATCACGGGAATGCTGCTGTCGGTGAAGGTGTAGTGGGGTTTCGTTTTACTTCTGCTCGTCTGCATAGCCATATTCCTTTCTAAGTTCACGGTTGAGTCTGCGGATTTCTGCCTTTGCCCATGCAAAGGACGCACAGGCACTGCCTACGGCAAGTCCTACAAGGATGCCGAGGAGCATTCCTACGAAAAGATACATCATACGGGGTTCACCTCCTCTTTTTCTGTTTTGGGGTATAAGAAAAGCCGTCTGTGATAGTTAGTCACAAACGGCTGTGTAATAGTATTCAGTTTTGCTGCACAATCTCCGCACTAATCAGTATGTGAGTTCGTGGATAATACACTACCTCAACATAATTCTCTCTTTCAAGCTCAAGATTTGATGTTACTGTAAGTACTTTATTTTCATTAAGTGTTTCAGCAATATCGTCTGAAACATAAGCATACTCCTCATCACTTGCTGAAAGAAAAATCTTATCCCATACCACAGGATAATCATTTGTAACGATTGATTTTGTACCTCCTGCAAGATCGGCACAGCAGTCTGTGAAGGATGAAATTTGTAACATTGCAAGGAGCATACATATAACAAGCAAAAATATAGCTGTTGCTTTCTGTTTGGATTTCCATATTTTTTTCTTGAAAAACCATCCAAAAGCAATTGCACATAATGCCCAAAGTACAATTATCAATCCCATTTGAGTATAAAGAATCTTTGCTCCGACTTTATCAACATCGTTGTTAAAATAGATCAGAACACCATTGGCTAAATAAGCAAGAGAGGCTAATAGAGAAATGATACCATTGTTTGACTGTGCTTTTTCATTCATACTTACTCCTCCAATTTTGAAGTCTGTCCAATTTTCTATATTATACCACATCCCACTATCTTTTTCAATAGATTAGAGGTTACAGATTTCAAAAAGAAACCTGCAACCTCAATCGCTTTACATCGTTATATTAAATTCTACTGTACTGATGCCAAGCTCATCGTTCTTGATTGCCTCAAGCATTTCGGCAATCTGCTTTCTGTCACCCTCATAGGTGATGATGTTTGTTACATGGTTGGGCATCAGCATCCCTCCCTGAAATATTCTTTCAGTAGTCTGATGATATACTGCTGCCCCTTACCTGTGACGTAGGTCTGCTGATAGGTTTTCTGCATACCATTATGCTCGTATACAGACTCCTTCACCACAAAATATCCTCTGTCAATGAACTGCTGATAGGGGATGTTGTTGCTCATGAGGATTTTTCTGCCCTTGAGCCAGCGGAACAGCGTATTGCGTCCAATGCGGATGTTTTCCTCATTGGCGAGCTTTGCCATTTTGCCGATGTCGATGACATTTTCCGTGTCCGCTACCTGATTGGCAAACTGCACCAGAGGTTCGTCCCTTCTGATTTTCTCATTCAGCTGACGGATAGTCATGAGATTCAGTCGGAACAGGTTCTTCACTGCGTCATCGGCGAAAGGAAGATAGCTTTCCACAAACATATCTTCATTACCCACATAGCCACCGGTTCTGCGGATGGTGGGGAGGATTTCATCGAAGATCCACTCCTCAAATCTTTCCGCAGCAGGAAGTCGGGAATGTGCAATAAGGCGATACACATCGCCCTCTGGAATAAAAAACATCTCAATAGTTTTGTTCGGAGACTGTGGATGAGGTAGGGCGTGTTTAACGCCCCACCTACAATGTCGCTTTATTGCGTCTTTTGTGTTACTATATCCCAACGCCATAGCTACATCTTTGCCGCAAAATAAAATTTTGGCGTTTTCTTCTAAGGTTCTCAGTGAACCAAATTCCTCATTGACAAATGTCTGAATCATATTTTCCATTTACTCTCATCTCCTTATCAAATTTCAAAAGATTCCTTGCAAGTGCCTCCACAACAGGAACTGTGATAGAATTGCCTGCAAGCTTGTATCATTCTCAAAACTCCTTTCTTGTTTTCGGGTATAAGAAAAGCCGTCTGTGATTGTTAGTCACAAACGGCTATGTAATAATATTCAGTTCGATATATTGGAATTTATCTGTCTGCTATAAAATCTATTCCTGCTTTTCTTGCTTGACTACACAGGTCTTTTGTCTGTAATTTATATTCTTTACCGTCCTTAATAAAGTGAGTTCCGCATTGTCTGAATTCAAAAGAAACATTTTTTCTGATACATTGCTCACGAATATCTAATGCCCATGCATAATCAAAAGGTCTTGCAAATTTATCTGATTCTCCACCCACAACTACAAGTTCAACATCATCAAGATACGGTTCAATATGTATTTTTTCAAGCAACGGTTGTGCAGTAATGCATTTGTGCTTTATAGGAAGTGATTCAAATAACGACAATCTTTTATCTGCATTTTTTTGGTTTTCAACAGTACAGCACACAACAACATTTTCATATCCATTGCCCCAATCGGCAGGAACACAATCTGCAAATCTGTCTATCCGTTTAGTCAGAAAAAGAAAAGTACAATCTTGTCGCTCTTTTATCATATCCCAGCATTCTTTGCGCCATACGTCTGCTTCTTCTATCAGAAAATCTGTTGAAAAGCAAAGATAAACTATCCCTGCTTTCATTTTGTAGTTTCCGTTTTTCAACTTCTCAATAGGTTTGCAAAAATCTTTTGTTTTTACAATGTCGTTTGTATTAACACCTCGTTTTGCATCGCCTTTATGTATATAGCAATGCAGACAACCTTCACTGTATTTTCTGCAACCTCGCCATGGATTCCACATAGCCATATTCTCACCTCATCAAATTCTAATTTTCCTAAATGCTCATCAAATTGGAATTTGTCATTTATAATATTTATCTATACCACCGTATCCGACGATTATTTTCCCTTCACGAGTCTTTTTTATAAAACTTTCGAGGCGTTTTTTGAACTCGTCGGGACGTTTTCTTGCCGCATCTATATAGGCAACGCGAATGCGTTTGTATGGCTCGGATAATTTCTCATAGTTTTTCCACGCAACCATATCTGATTTTATGGCATCAAGTATATCGCTTGG
>JAFWWU010000140.1 GCA_017523285.1 Ruminococcus sp. | reverse complement strand
GCATAAATTAGCATAACCAATATTATCAACATACTTAGATTGAGAATTAAACCTATTGTAATAGGAACATAATATTTTGTTGCTTTTAAAAAAAGAAGATATTCTTTTCAAAGTATTTTCTTTTACAATTGTGTCATAATCACTTGCATACCACATGTAAGATTCAATATAAGCCGGAAAACAAAAAACAAAATAAATAATAAACAGAATAAAAAGTGAAAAGAATATAATTTTTTCAATCTTCATATTTTCCATTAGAATCCCCCATTATGTCAGTATTAATATTTTTGTCCAAAAAGATTTTTACTGCTCATTGACACAATAATCCTTTTTAAAGCCATGTGCACCGAAAATCTGCCATTTGCCTGCTCCGAGCCTTTGCATTATAGTCTTTCTTTCAACGGCACACAGTTTAGGGTCTGTATCAACAGATGTCATAAGAATAGGTGCATACTGATTATATTTTGCCTGTTCGGGAGTAAATCCCTTTATATTCACATACACATCTCCCGTAAAGGCGATGTGATTTGCATAATCTATAAGGACAATTTCACCTGCAAGATGGCCTCCCCTGCCCTCGTAAACCTCAAAGTGCAGGTCGCCGAAATCAAAGAACCCCGTCTGCACAAGCGGCATATTTTCTTCTGTTCGTCCTTTATGGATTATTTTTACCTTTTCGGGAGTCGGCGGCATATATCCTGTAAGAATTTTGCAGATATTTATATAAGGCTTGTGAAGCCTGTTCTGCTCTCTGAATCCATCATCTCCGCAGTATTCCGCTTCAAGACACTCTGCACTTTTTTCGCTCGCTATAATCTCATCAAATAATGGAAGCAATCCGCAGTGGTCAAGGTCTGCATGAGTTATGAGAACTGTTTTCTTCATATTATCATAATCGGGCAGTATTTTTCTGAAAAGCTGTTCCATTTCCTCTCTGTAACAAGCATATCCGCAGTCAATGAATAAAAACTCACTGCCGCTTTTTATAATTGCGGTATTGCTTCCGCATGGCGGCTCAATGAGAATAATCTCTGTATTATCGGTAATTCTGTGAGTTGTAATTCTCGGAAGAAAATTCTCACCCTTGCACGAAGCTAAAAGCTCAGCAAATCTGCCGATACTGTCAAATGTTCTGTAAGGCGACATTCCCTGCTCGTCAAGAGTCTGCATTGCAAGATTTGTATTTATAAGAAGTCTGTCCTTCATTTCATCGGAAAGACCGATATTCCTTGCAATTTCAGAAACAAAGCTGTTATAGAAAATACTGTTGTCATAGAATTTTTCAGTATGATTATAATCAATCATGCGTACTCGGCAAAGCTTTTCCGCTTCAGAAAGAAAGTGCGAAATCTTATCTGCGTCATCCACAAAAAGTCCCATTTTGAAAAGCTGATAATCAGTACCGTTTTCCTGTGAGCTTATATATGATATGTTAAAATCAAATTTATCTATAAGT
Source organism: Ruminococcus sp. (assembly GCA_017523285.1). Classification (GTDB taxonomy): domain Bacteria; phylum Bacillota; class Clostridia; order Oscillospirales; family Ruminococcaceae; genus Ruminococcus. Next base: position 62,149 of record JAFWWU010000140.1, on the reverse strand, counting down.
GCAAGTACATCAGTAACGCTCCCCGGGACATCCTTAAGACAGAATTCAAGAAGCACAATGCTTGTATCGTTTTTATCGGGCTGTAAATAGCCTATCTCGGTAAGACGTATATCAGCCTTTTCAAGCTGTGAGGGTGTCCCCTCTGCATCAATGAAAAGAGTATGCGAATCAATAGCCTTGTTATAGCTCACTCGTGTTATGTTGATTCCAAGCTCTGCAAAGCATCTGCTTGCTTTTAAAAATGCACCGATATGATTGGGCATTGTTGTAATATATGTTTTTTTCAAATTAATCACATCCAGATAATCTAAGCTTTAAGAATATATATTTTCCCCTGTTTACCAAAATCCCGTACAATGATTTCATCATCAACAAGCTCACCGAGCAGAATTTCCGTCTGTTTTAATTCTGCACCGATATATTCAGAAATATCCACAGCTTTTGCAGAAACATTATCCGTAAGATATTCAATTATAGCGTCTTTCTGCATATCCCTCTGCATATCCCTGATACGATTAGAAGCGACACTATTGCTATCAGCGGCATCGCCTTCTTCAAGAGAAAGTGACAATGTAATTCTCTCAGGCTTGAATTCCTCGGTAATAACAGGAGTTTTCCAGCCCTGTAAATTCCATATATGGAAAATACTCGGAATACCGCTTCCTGCACGTTTGCCTATATCTATGAGATTGAACATTCTGATAAGAGTAGTATTTCTTGGGTCTGAAATTCCTCCGCTTTTCGCCGCTTCTATATCAATGCGGAAGCCGCCGGGATTTGAAAAGGTAATCATGCTTTTTCTCTTTACGATAACAAGCCCTTGTCTGCCGTAATAATCAGCATTGATAAGACAGTTTGTCAGAGCCTCTCTGAGCGCCTTATGAACGGGAGAATCATTATCACCTGCATTATTCTGAGAAACATTTATATCCTTTGAGATTTTCTTGTATACTCTGAAATAGAAATCATAAATATTACCGCTCCAGTCACCCGAAGATGAAACAATTCTGTCAACACAGCCTGTATCATTATCGTTTTTCTCCTGATAATCAAGAAAATATGACGGAAACTCACGCACTATTTCATATTCATATCCGAACATAAGAAGTCCTGCCGCAGTAGGATGAAGTCTGCCGTCATCGCCTTTTCCGACAGCACCGAGCTTTTGCAGAAAATCTATATCATCAAGCGTTCCCCATATGTGTCCTGGGCGTGAAGAATTCATACGCATACGATAGCTTGCAATACTGTTATAATCGAAAACATCAATATCCATATCCTCAAGAACAAGAATATCATTGCTTTTGTATAATGCGTCACGCTGCATTGCCGCAACCTCCTGCGGAGTACAGCGATAATCTCCCTCACCATTTCTGCGGTAAGTGCCGAGAAACGGATTATCTTCTATATAAACAGGCTTTTCACTTCTCTGTGCACGGGGAACATTTATAACAATAATCCTTTTCCCCTCCGAAATACGCACCTTTACATCCTTATCAGTAAGAATATTAAGGCTTACCTTTGAGGGATTATTGATAGTTTCCCAGAAATCCGTAAGAAGCCAGTCTGTATCGGTAAGGTCTACGGGATGAAGTGATTTATCTTCACGCTCCTCTACACCGAGGAGAATGACTCCGCCAAGAGTATTTGCAAAAGCAGAATAAGTTTCCCATATACTGCGTGGAAGTCCGCCTGTTGCCTTTTTAGCTTCAATGCGGTTATTTTCTTTATATTTTTCGAGATTTGACAAATCAAGCATTTTATCCCCTCCTGCATTTCTTTAATTGTAGTTTACCATATTTGGAGCTATTTTTCAATAGCAAAGAAAAAATGAAATATTCATCAAAAAACATACAATGAAGAAATCGTGAGAAATATAATGTAATTTTATAAAACAGAGAGCTATTTACAAAAAAATACAGAATTAATCACCATAACGTGTCGAAATGTCAAAAAACACTATTTGAAGTTCATTTGAACTTATGATATAATCATATTACAGTCAGATAAGAGCTTGTGACGATATGAATAATATTGACATTTACCCTTTTTTCTGATAAAGTATTTTTAACGATATGAATATTCAAGGAGTTAAAAATATGTTTTCATTACTGCTCGCAATCATATATGCCGCATTTATAAGCCTTGGACTTCCAGATTCGCTTCTTGGTGCCGCATGGCCTGTAATGCGACTTGACCTCAATGCACCGCTTTCCTATGCAGGAATTATCACAATGATAATTTCATGCGGCACAATTATTTCAAGTCTGTATTCCGCAAGAGTTATAAATAGGCTCGGAACAGGTTTAGTTACTGCAGTAAGCACAGGGATTACAGCAATTGCACTTATAGGATTTTCACTTGCTGATTCAATCCTTATGCTTTGCCTGCTTGCAATTCCTTACGGAATAGGTGCAGGTGCGATTGACGCTGCACTCAATAACTTCGTGGCACTTCATTATTCCTCACGTCACATGAGCTGGCTTCACGCATTCTGGGGCGTAGGCGTAACAATCAGCCCTGCTATCATGAGCTTTTGCCTTACAAGAAATTTTGGCTGGGAAAAGGGTTACCTTACAGTAGGAATATTACAGCTTGCACTTACAGCAGTAATGTTTTTCACACTTCCTATCTGGAAAAGCAAGACTTCACAATCAGAAGATGAAGTTACACCAAAATCACTTACACTTTCTCAGGCATTCCGTATAAACGGAGTACCAATGGTACTTTGTGCTTTTCTTTGCTTCTGTGCTGTTGAAGGCACAGCAGGACTTTGGGCGGCAAGCTATATGTCTGATTTCAGAGGTGTAAATGCCGAAACTGCCGCAAAATTCGCTTCACTTTTCTATCTGGGTGAAACAATAGGGCGTTTCCTTAACGGCTTTATCGCTGATAAATTCGGCGATAAAAATATGATAAGAACAGGTGTAATTATTATGCTCGGCGGAATTACGCTTACTGCAATTCCATATGAAGCCGACATTCCTGCACTTATAGGACTTGTGATAATCGGACTCGGTGCAGCACCTGTTTATCCATGTATTATTCACTCTACACCTTACAACTTCGGAAAGGAAAATTCACAGTCGCTTGTAGGAATACAAATGGCAAGCGCTTATGTAGGTTCAACGTTTATGCCTCCGCTTTTCGGAGTCATTGCGCAGCATATAAATATCGGATTATATCCGATTTATCTTGCATTCTTTGCCGTTTCTTTACTTATTATGACAGAATGGCTCAATAAATGCACTGCTCACAACAAATAAAAAACCAAGTATTTACGTCAGAATTGTATAATTCTGATTTAAGAATACAGATAGTTTTATTTTATAAAAATACTTGTTTGCAGGAGCATATTTTATTGACTTTTTATACAAAATATGTTATAATTTAAAGAATAAATGAAAAATGTAATTACAGCTTATATAATATCTGTAATCTATAAATACGGCGGTGAAAATATATGCTTGAACATATTAAAATTCATCAATTAAACGATTTTTTTCTCGACCTTGATAAAAGAAGCGTAAAAGGTGTATTCTTTTACAGAATATGCGGATATAACGCTGAAATACATAATTTTATTACCGAATATTACAATGCGGCAAGAATGTCAGGTGTAATAATTGAAAATAAAATCGCAAATCCCGATGAAAAGAATTTATCATACTATAACGAAATTATGGGACAGGATTTTCAGATGTCTGCTGAATTCTTCAATCAGAGGCTCAGTAAATGGCTCCCGAGAATGACTCCCACACAGCGTAAAAATGTGGCGGATTCATTGTTTGCTACTCTTATGAAATTAAAACAAGAGGGCAAAAACGATAATATGCTGAAAAATGCCTACGTCAAAATGATGTGTTGGCTTTACTATAAATTCGAGAGAATTGTAAATCAGCTCGGTAACAATCAGATACCGAAAATTCTCTATCAGGGGAATGTTTCAAACTATGAGCTTATTCTCCTTTCTATTCTTTCAACGGCAGGCTGTGATATTGTTCTTCTGCAATACGGCGGCGACAGTGCATATCTTTCAGTAGATGCTTCATCTGCACGCTCGGACAAGCTTGAAATACAGAATCAGACAGCTTTCCCACAGGATTTCTCGCTTGAAACTATCAAAAAAGAAATAGTAAAAAAAGCAAACCGTGCAAGAATGTACGGGAAAGAACCTGAAATTATCAACTGCACGAATGCATGGTGCAGTGGTAAATTCTATGAGGATATCCTCACTCCCCCATCATCAAGAGGCACAGATTCAAGATTTTTCTATAACTGCTTCTTCCGTATGAACGGTGTTGAGGATAAGGTAACATATCAGAATGAGCTTGCACATCTGAACTCTGAGCTTGAAAAATCAGGCAGAAAAAAGCTCATAATAAATAAAAGCATACCAATGCCTACACCTGATGAAATTGCTTCAGTAAAGCGTGAAAACTATCCCGATACGGAAAAAATGCTCTCAGACCTTTCGGCAAAAACAGGCTTTACAGGTACACCAATACTTTCATCGGTAATCCGCAAGGCTTTTATAGATACACTTCTCGAAGCCGAGAAGAATTATTCGCTTAATCTGAATAAGCTTATGAACAAGGCGGTATATCTTATATGCTGGTTCAGACGCTATCAGTCAAAACTCAGTATCAAGCCAAATGAAATCCCATGCTTTATTCTGTTCGGACCTTGCCTTACAGATAACGAAGCATTATTCATAAAATTCCTTGCTAAGCTTCCGATTGATGTAATAATCTTCAATCCGTCGCTTAAAGCAAAATGCTGCGTCGAGGATAATGTCTTGTTTGAAGTAAATTACACAACTCCGCTTGACATTGAACAATTCCCCGACAGCACTTCAAATATCAGAGTAGGAACAGCCGCTTATCATGCAGAACGTGAGCTTGATACAATGATGTATCAGGATTCGGGAATGTACAGAAATATGCAGCATGGCAAGGCTATGCCTGTAATTCTGAGTACAATGTATGAGGAAATTGCTATTCTGTGGGATCAGGAGCTTAAATACAGACCGAATTTCAGCACAGAAAACGATACGGTTATGATGCCTGTCATTTTCGCTAAGGTTTCGGGAGTAAAGGATTCACAGCTCACACAGTACTGGTCAGATATAAAATCACTTGTAACACCTGAAACATATCTGATTAAGACAACTCCATTTGTACCGCCGGGAAATTCAGTAAAGCCGTTTGCGGCAGAATTTCTGAAAAACGGCAAGCTTCAGCGTGAAAAAATACGCTCGCATAAATGCTATCAATACGGATTTTTAAGGGAAAATATGCAGGAGCATATCCTTGATAAAATCCAGCTTCTCATTGACAGAAAGCTTATAAAAGGCACATTCCAGAATGGCACGGAATACACAATAGTTTCTGTTGCACTGTCAATGAAAACCGAAATTGTAAGGCTTATCCAGAGATTTGACTTCACAAAGAAAAATCCTAAGATAATATACATCAATACAAGTGAAAAATTAATTTCACTTGAAGATTCAATACTTACCGCACTTCTCAGTCTTATAGGCTTTGATGTACTGTTTTTCGTTCCTACGGGATACAGGACGGTAGAAAATCACTTTAACGGTGATGTTATCGAGGAGCATCAGGCAGGCAATTATCTTTACGACCTGCATATCCCCGATTTCAGATTAATTCAGTCAAGTACACGTCAGTCATGGCGTGATAAAATATTCAAGAGAGGTACATAACTATGGGATTAAACTTTTCAAAACCTGCAGAAACTCCACAGACACCCGCAACTACTACAGCTCCCGCAGCAGCAAATCAGATCGAAGAAGTAAAAGAATACGATATTGTTGCAGACAGACAGCAGATGAACGCAGAGCTTGTCAATTCTCCTGAAGTAGATGCAATCGTAAGCACTATCGAAATCCATAATCTTGAGTCTATCGTTTCATTCGGTGCACCTGTTGCCGAAGAAATTTCAAAGGCTTCTGACATCGTACTCAACAGTATGAATATGTCACAGCTTGATGAATCAAGCGAGATGCTCAATACTCTTGCAAAGATTATGGAAAAGTTCGATATCGACGAAATCAAGGAAAATAAGAGCCTTTTCGGCAAGCTTTTCGATAATCTCAGAAAACAGCTTGATAAAATCCTTGCAAAATACCATACTATGGGTGAAGAGGTTGACAAAATCTACGTTCAGCTTAAAAAATATGAGTCTGAAATCAAGGAATCAAACCGCAAGCTCAATACAATGTTTGATGCAAACGTTCAGTATTATCATGAGCTTGTAAAATACATCCTCGCAGGCGAACAGGGCTGTCGTGAAATCGAGGAATACATCGCTCAAAGACAGGTTGACCTCGAATCAACAGGCGATAATTCAATCCAGTTTGAAATCCAGAGCTTACAGCAGGCACTTATGATGCTTGAACAGAGAACTCAGGATCTCCGTATTGCTGAAAACGTCGCAATTCAGTCAATTCCTATGATTAAGACAATGGAATTCAGCAATATGAACCTTGTAAGAAAAATCAATTCTGCTTTCATCATCACACTCCCTGTATTCAAGCAGGCACTCGCACAGGCAATTATGCTTAAAAGACAGCGTGTACAGGCTGAATCAATGGCTGCTCTTGATGAAAAGACAAATGAAATGCTCATCAAGAATGCTAACAATACAGTTGCACAGTCCAAGATGACAGCTTCACTTGCATCAACAAGTGCTGTTAAGATTGAAACTCTTGAATCTACATGGAGAACTATTGTAAACGGTATTGATGAAACAAAGCTTATTCAGGAGAACGCTAAGAAGAAGCGTGTCGAGGATCAGGTTCGTCTTGAAGCTATCAAGAATGAATTCAATGAAAAATACAATATGCCAAAAAGCAATCAGAATAAATAATTATATGAGGTGATATTATGCCAATCAATCTTGCAAAAGGTCAGAAAGTTGACCTCACAAAAGGAAATCCGGGACTTAAAAAAATCATGGTAGGTCTTGGCTGGGACGTTAATGCATTCGATTCAGGTTCAGCATTCGACCTTGACGCCGCAGTATTTATGGTAGGTTCAAACGGAAAATGCCCTACTGAAAAAGAATTTGTTTTCTACGGAAATCTCGAACACGAAAGCGGTTCTGTAAAGCACCTCGGCGATAACCTCACAGGTGAAGGTGACGGCGATGATGAACAGATTACAATCGACCTTTCAGCAATTCCTGCAAATATTGATAAAATTGCATTTACAGTTACAATTTATGACGCAGATACAAGAAACCAGAACTTCGGACAGGTTTCAAACTCGTTCATAAGAATTGTAAATGAAGAAAATAATGAAGAGCTTATCAGATATGACCTCGGCGAAGATTTCTCAATTGAAACAGCCGTAGTTGTAGGTGAGCTTTACAGATACAACGGCGAATGGAAATTCAATGCAATCGGAAGCGGTTTCCAGGGCGGTCTTGCCGCACTCTGCAACCACTACGGAATTGAAGTTGCATAATTTAAGGAGGAAATTATAATGCCCGTAAGCTTACAAAAAGGACAGAAAGTCAGCATCACTAAGGATAATCCGGGACTTACAAATGTAGTTGTAGGTCTTGGCTGGGACGTAAACAATTTCGATACAGGCGGATCATTCGACCTTGATACTGCCGCATTTCTTCTCACAGACAGCGGTAAGGTATCAGTTCAGGAGGATTTCATATTCTTCGGTAACTTAAAGCACCCGACAGGCTGTGTTCAGCATCTCGGTGATAACCTCACAGGTGCTGGCGATGGCGATGATGAACAGATTAAAATCAATCTTTCACTCGTTCCTGCTAACATCTCTAAAATTGCATTTACAGTTACTATATATGACGCTGAAACAAGATCACAGAATTTCGGACAGGTAAACAACGCTTTCATCAGAATTTATAATGAAGCAACAGGCGAAGAAATTTTAAGATACGACCTTGGCGAAGATTTTTCAATCGAAACTGCCGCAGTATTCGGCGAGCTTTACAAGCACAACGGCGAATGGAAATTCAATGCAATCGGAAGCGGTTATCAGGGCGGTCTTGCCGCACTCTGCAACAACTACGGCATTGAAGTTGAATAAACATAAATCATAAAGGAGAATACAGAGTTATGTCAATCAGTTTACAAAAAGGACAGAAAGTAAGCCTTACAAAAGATAACGCAGGACTTGCAAAGGTAGTTGTAGGTCTTGGCTGGGATGAAGTACAGCAGAAAAAGGGACTTTTCTCACTCAAGGCTCAGTCTATCGACTGCGACGCTTCCGCTATTATGCTTAAAAACGGAAAATATGTTGCTAAATCAGACATTGTTTACTTCGGTAACCTCACACACTCATCAAAATCAGTAAAGCACATGGGAGATAACCTCACAGGTGCAGGTGACGGTGATGATGAACAGATTGTTGTTGACCTCCCTGCAATTCCTGCAGATTACGATAAAATCATAATGGTTGTAAATATCTATCAGGCAGTTCCGAGAAAACAGCATTTCGGTATGATCCGTAATGCTTTCATCAGAATAGTTGACCAGAGAACAAACACAGAAATGTGTCGTTTCAACCTCACAGACGACTATTCGGGAATGACATCAATGATTTTCGGTGAGCTTTACAGACACAACGGTGAATGGAAGTTCAACCCGATGGGACAGGGTACAACAGACCCCGGACTCGGTGAGCTTGTAAAGAGATTTGCATAAACCACATATCAGACGTTATGCAGTATCTGAAAGATACTGCATACTTTGTGCCAAATTCAACAGTAAAGAGGAGTAATAATGGAATTCAAAGGTCTTAACGACAAAGAAGTCACACAATCGAGAGAAAAATACGGTTCCAATGCCATACCTGATTCAGAGCCTACTACGTTCTGGGCGGAATTCAAGGAAACATTTTCAGACCCGATGATAAAAATTCTGCTTGCAATCACAGCACTTATGATAGCAATGTTCTTCTTCGGATATGCTGAAATCTACGAGCCTGTAGGAACAATCGTAGCTATTCTCATAGTTGCATTTGTATCAGCTAAAACAGGTGTTGCAAGCGACACAAAATACAGAGAACTCAAGGATAACACAAAAAAAGACGAATGTAAGGTTTACAGAAACGGACTTATTACAGTAATTGATGTAGACGATGTAGTTGTGGGAGATAAAGTTCTTCTCCAATCTGGTGATAAAATCCCTGCTGACGGTGTGCTTGTTTCAGGACATCTCAACGTAGACAACTCAGCACTTAACGGTGAAGCTGAGGAATGTAAGAAAACAGCCGCAGACGCAGATTTTCAGCTTGCAGACAACATCACAGGCGATACATTCGTTGATAAGCACTCTCTTTTCAGAGGTGCAGTTGTATTTGACGGCGAGGGTGTTCTCGATGTAAGAAAAGTCGGTCTTAAAACAATGATGGGTAAAATGGCTGAGGAAATGCAGGATGACGAGCCTGATTCACCTCTTAAAGTCAAGCTTGCAAAGCTTGCCAAGCAGATTTCAACCTTTGGCTATATCGGTGCTATCGTTATTGCTGTTATGTATATCTGCTTCTTCATCTTCTTCCAGAACGACGGCGGTGCTTCCGCATTCTTTGCACAGGACGCAGGCGAAATCATCGGTAAATTCGTTGAAGCTGTAACTCTCGCAGTTGTAATCATAGTTTGTGCAGTACCTGAGGGACTTCCGCTTATGATTTCTCTTGTACTTATGCAGAATACAAGTAAAATGCTTGACCATAATGTACTTGTGCGTAAAGCAGAGGGTATCGAAACAGCAGGCTCACTCAACATTCTTTTCAGTGATAAAACAGGTACTATCACAAAGGGTATGCTTGAAGTTGTTGATTTCTTCACAGCAGACGGAAATTCAATTCCTCTTTCAGACCTCAGCAATCACAGTGCTGTAAAAGGTCATATAGACCTTGCAATCGGCAAGAATACACAGTCAATGTTTGACGCACAGCATAAAGTAATCGGCGGTAACGCAACAGACCAGGCTCTTATGAAGTTTATCGGCGAAACAACATTCACTATGCTTACATCAAACAAGGAATATACAGTTACAGAATCACAGGGCTTCAATTCAACAAATAAATTCAGTCAGGCAAGAATTGAAAAGCTTGGCAAGACATTCTATAAGGGTGCTCCTGAAAGACTTCTTGCAAACGCTAAAAAATATCTTGATAAAGACGGCAACATCAAGAATATTGATAAAGCCGCACTCGACAAGAAAATTGATGAGCTTGCCGCAAAGGCAATGCGTGTTCTTTCATTCGGTTATTCAGAAAGCCCTATGACAGAGAACAAAATCAATGATGATATCATTATCACAGGTCTTGTAGGTATCCGTGACGATGTACGTCCTGAAGCAAAAATCGCTATTGCAGACGTACAGAATGCAGGTATTCAGGTTGTTATGATTACAGGTGACAGACTTGAAACTGCAAAGGCAATCGCTAAGGATACAGGACTTCTCAAATCAGATACTGATATTGCTCTTTCATCTGCTGAGCTTAACAGCATGACAGACGATGAGCTTAAAAAGATTATCCCTGATATCCGTGTTATCGCAAGAGCACTCCCGACAGATAAATCAAGAATGGTAAGACTTTGTCAGGAAATGAACCTCGTTGTAGGTATGACAGGCGATGGCGTTAACGACTCACCTGCTCTCAAACGTGCTGACGTAGGCTTTGCAATGGGAAGCGGTACAGAAGCTGCTAAGGAAGCTGGAAAAATCGTTGTACTCGATGACAATTTCAGATCAATCAAGGACGCTATCTGGTACGGCAGAACAATTTATCACAACATTCTCAAATTCTGCAAATTCCAGCTTGTTATCAATGTAGCCGCAGTTATTGTAAGTGCTATCGCACCATTCTTCGGAATTGAAGAACCACTCAAGGTTACACATCTTCTCTTCGTAAACCTTGTAATGGATGGACTCGGAGCAATCATGCTCGGTAACGAACCTGCACTCAAAAAGTATATGAATGAACGTCCGAGAAGACGTGATGAAAGCATTGTAAGCAAAAAAATGATGACTCAGATTGTCATTATGGGTATATGGCTTGTTGCACTAAGCTTTATTTATCTTAAAGTTCCGTTTTTCAGAAACTTATTTGAAAATGACGCACAGCATCTCACAGGCTATTTTGTACTCTTTATAGCAAGTGCACTCTTCAACGGCTTTAACGTAAGAGATGAACAATTCGGAATTTTCAGACGTCTTAATGAAAATACAGGATTCCTTAAAGTATTCTTTGCAATCCTTTTAATTCAGGCTGCAATTGTAAACATTTCACTCATTTCCTTCAAACCGTTTGAATGGATAAGCAATATGTTCAGCTGTGTACCATTCGGACCTATGGGATGGATAGCTGTACTTCTCCTTGCAGCAACAATGATTCCTGTTGACTTAATCAGAAAAGCTATATTCAATAAATCAGCAGCAAAATAATTATAATTAAAATTATAATCTCAACACAGCCTTATATGGCTGTGTTTGAGTTTATCAGAGGTTATTTTATGTATACAGAAAAACAGCTTGCCGCAGTTGCAAGACGTGAAAACAATACTAAAAGAGCATATCTTGTAGTAAACAAATTACAGGGAAAGCATATCCCCGTAAATCCACAGGATTTTTTTGATATGACAGCTTCACTTGCTACAAAAGTAAAAGCAGCTTATCCTGATGAAAAACTGCTTCTTATCGGCTTTGCGGAAACCGCAACGGCAATAGGTGCAGCTCTTGCTTCATATCTTGATACCCCATACATACAGACAACAAGAGAGAGTATAGACGATGTAACATGGCTCAATTTTACAGAATCGCACAGTCATGCAACTGAGCAGAAGCTTGTGCGTGATGATATTGAAGCAATAACAGGCTCAATTGACAGAATTGTATTTGTCGAGGATGAAATCACAACAGGAAATACAATCAAGAAAATAATTGATATAATAATAAAAGAATTCGGAAATGACTGTAAATTCGCTGTTGCTTCTCTCTTAAACGGAATGAATGAACAATCGCAGAAAACATATTCCGAATGTAATATTGACGTTCATTATCTTGTAAAAACACAGCACGATACATACACGGAAATCGCCTCACGCTATCTTGGAAACGGATACTATCACGAAAAGGATATTTCCAAACCTGATATAAGCATTAACGAGCTTGCTTTTTCTGGAATGCAAAACGCAAGAAGACTTGTAAGCGGAACGAATTATTCCAAAGCATGCGATACTTTATATGAGGATATACGCTCAAGAATTTCTTTTGAAGATGAAAACAATATTCTTATACTCGGAACAGAAGAATGTATGTATCCGGCATTATACATCGCCTCAAAGCTTAGTATAATCGAAAAAAATGTAAAATGCCACTCAACAACAAGAAGTCCGATAGCAGTAAGCAAAGAAAAAGAATATCCTCTTCACAGCAGATATGAGCTTGCAAGCCTTTATGACCGTGAAAGGACAACCTATATCTACGATTTGGACGAATACGACTGCGTAATTATAATCACCGACAGTAAATCTGTTTCCGATGACGGCATAAATTCACTCGCAAATGCATTGATAAAATGCGGAAATAAAAACATAAATCTCATAAAATGGGAAGAATAAACACACTCAGAGGTTAAAAATGACTTACAAAATGAAAGATACACTCCCCTTTAAAGTAGGCGGATTACTCTATACTCCTGCGATTAACAGCGGAATAGCGGAGAAAATTATAAACAAGGAATATGAATGTCTTACCTCTATGGCATTCTGTCTTGAAGACGCTATTATGGACAACGCAATTGAACAAGCAGAAAACAAGCTTATTGAAACGCTTGATAAAATATATACGCATACGCAAAGCAAGGATGAACTGCCGCTTTTATTTGTTCGTGTAAGAACTCCTGAGCATCTGAAAAGTCTGAGCAGTAAAACTGCAATGTTTTCTGATATTCTTACAGGCTATATACTGCCGAAATTTGATATGTCAAATGCAAATGAATATCTTGAAATTATGAGTAAAATCAATGGCAAAGATAAACGCATTTATGCTATGCCTATCCTTGAAAGTGCTCCTATTGCAAACAAGACAACACGAATGCATGAGCTTTCACAGCTTAGTAATCTTCTCCTTGAAGAAAAGGAAATGATACTCAATGTCCGTGTAGGCGGAAACGATTTCTGCAACCTTTACGGACTCCGCAGAAGCATTACACAGACTATCTATGACATCGGAGTTGTAAGAGATATCTTCACCGATATAATAAATGTCTTTGCACAGAATTTTATTCTCTCTGCACCTGTATGGGAATATTTCGGAACAGATGATACTGATAAATGGGCACAGGGATTGAAAGCTGAGCTTTCGCTTGATAAGGTAAACGGATTTATCGGAAAAACCGCTGTGCATCCGTCACAGATTCCTCTTATTAATAATAACCTGAGAGTTTCGGCTGAAGATTACAACGACGCTTTAACGATTCTGAATTGGGATAACAACAGCTTCGGAGTAAGCAAAAGCGAGGGTATATCCCGTATGAACGAGGTAAAATGTCACGAACACTGGGCATACAGAATTAAAACTCTCGGTGATATATACGGCATAAAGGAGAGTGTAAATGAAAAGCTCATATAAACCAGAGGATGTAACAATACTTCTCAAGGATATTACAGGAATAATCGAGCCGCTTGACAGCAGTATCCGTGAACGCTTTATCCAAAGCGGAACTCACTACTGCGAAATGCTACCGAAGGAATATCCCCCCTCCCCTGAATATCTTGCTACATATAAAGACGCACTAAGCAGATTCAGCGAAATTACTGCAAAAGCTGTCGGAAATGCAGCGGATAAAATCTATAAAAGTAAAAATAAAGCGCCTGTCATTGTTTCACTTGCAAGGGCAGGAACACCTGTCGGAATATTAATCAAACGCTATCTTGAAAAGAAATACAGCATAACTGTCCCACATTACACCATATCTATTATAAGAGGCAGAGGAATTGACAAAAATGCAATGAATTTCATTCTTTCAAAGCATAATGCAGACTGTATTCAGTTCGTTGACGGCTGGACAGGCAAAGGCGCAATCACCCGTCAGCTTGAAGAAGCAATGAAGGATTTTCCACAGGTTGACGCCGGAATTGCCGTACTTTCAGACCCTGCCTGCGTTGCACAGCATTGCGGCACGCACGAGGATTTTCTCATTGCAAGCTCATGTCTTAATGCAACAGTATCGGGACTTATAAGCCGTACTTTTTTACGTTCAGATATTATCGGAAGTGATGATTTTCACGGAGCAATGTATTATGAAGAATTTGAAAATCAAGACCTCACTTATGAATTCATAAACACAATCGAAGAAAAATTTGATTTTTCCGACAGTAAAAACTCATCGGAAGAATTTGAATACGGCAAAGGCTTAGAAGAAACAAAGGAAATCGCAAAGCATTTCGGCATACCCGATATAAATCTCGTAAAGCCGAGCATTGGCGAAGCAACAAGAGTTCTGCTGAGAAGAATTCCATGGAAAATTCTTGTACACAGCCTTAATGACGATAAAAATCTCGCACACATTTATCGTCTTGCCGCAGAGAAAGGAGTAGCAATTGAAGAATATCCGCTGAAAAACTATAAAGCCTGCGGAATAATTCGTAAAATTGCAGACAGCTGATGAAAAAAATTATTTTTGCCTGCGATATGGATAATACTCTTATTCACTCGCATAAAAAGAAGCTTGAAAACGATATATGCGTTGAATATCTTGACGGAAATAAGCAAAGCTATATTTCTCCATATACTCAGGAGCTTCTGAATAAACTGAAAAGCAGAAGTGATATACTTCTTCTGCCTGTTACAACACGTTCAATGGCACAGTATAAAAGAATTATGTGGCATGATGGTACAACTCCACAGCTTGCACTGACCTGCAACGGTTCGATTCTCCTTAATAACGGCGAACCCGATAAAGACTGGCTTGACTGTACTTACAGAATGAACAAACCATATAAAGAAGAATTAAAACATCTCTGCGAAAAATATAAAAGCTATGAATGCTTTAAAACAGTCAGAATTGTAGATGAAATGTTCCTTTTCGTATACTGCTATAACAGAGATGAAATGCAGGATATAGCGGCAAAATGTGTGGAAGATACAAGCCTTTCAATTGAATATTCAGGAAACAAAATGTATTTCTTCCCTCCTTATGCGAATAAAGGTTTTTCGCTCAATCGTTTTCGTGAAATATACGGTGCAGATAAAGTTATTGCGGCAGGTGACAGTATGATAGACTGCTCAATGCTTAATTTTGCTGATACTGCTCTTGTCCCCGATAATGAAATGGCGTCACTCCTTAAAGGTGAAAACTATAAAATATGCGAGGAAAACAAGCTTTTTTCTGAGTTTATACTTGAATATGTACTTAATCTGTAAACATGATTATAACAAAAGCCCGTAACAAAAAAGTTACGGGCTTTTGCTGTGCAGGGGCGGATAATATCCGCCCGATTTGACATATTATTGTTTAGTCTGAAAAGGAAAATCATTCCCATTCTTTCCATATTTCAGGCTGATAGCCTATGGTTGCGGCTTTTCCGTTTCTTACAACGGGAGTTTTTATAACGCTCTGATTTTCAAGCAGTTTTTCAAATTTATCCGCTTCTGTGAGATATTTTAATAGCACAACTGTATCCTGATCCTTTGCGCCGCTGTCAATGACGTTGTCTATTCCTCCGACAGCTTTTATTATGCTCTGAAGCTCACCCTTGCTCATTCCCTTTTCTTTCATATCAATAAGCTGATATTTTACTCTGCGCTCCTTGAAATAACGCTCTGCTTTTTTGGTATCAAAGCATTTTTTTGTTCCGAAAATCTGTATATTCATTGTGTTCCTCCGACTAAATAATAAGAGTATAATTAATACTTCTATTTATTATATCATATAATTGCAGATTTTAAAAGATATTTTCATAAAAAGTTGATTTAACGCAATAATTATGGTATAATTTACAGGTACATTTTATTTCGCAATACGGAGGATTAATATAAATGAAAAGACTGAAAAGCAAATCTTACAGTATCAGACCTTTTATCATTCTGATGCTTCTGGCGATAACATTATTTGCATTCGTTTCATGCAATTCAGATGATAAGAGTAAATCTCAATCCAAGGTGCAGACAATTGATGACCTTTCGGGAGCTACAATAGGCGTTCAGCTCGGAACTACGGGAGATATCTTTGTTTCGGATTATGAAAAGGAAGGCTCTACTATAGAGCGTTTTAATAAAGCCGCAGACGCTGTACAGGCATTGAAGCTCGGTAAAATCGACTGCATTGTTATTGACGAAGCTCCTGCAAATGCTTTTGTTGAAATAAATCCTGAACTTTCAATTCTTGAAGAGGATTTTGCTGTTGAAGAATATGCAATCTGCATTTCAAAGAAAAATCCACAGCTAAGAGAGGATATAAACTCTGCCATCTCTCAGCTTAAACAAGACGGAACACTCGAAAAAATCATCTCAAACTATATCGGAGATTCTACAAAGGGACAATTCCCATACATTCCGAAGAAAGACGTTGACAGAAGCAACGGCACTCTTAAAGTTGCTACAAATGCTACTTTTGCTCCTTATGAATATATGGAGGGCGGAGAAATCATCGGTATTGATATTGACCTTGCAAAAGCTATATGTGATATTCTCGGTATGTCGCTTAAAATTGAAGATATTGAGTTTGACAGTATTATAAGTGCCGTACAGTCGGGAAAATCAGATATCGGCTTATCAGGTATGACTGTTACAGAGGACAGACTCAAAAGCATTGATTTTACTGATTCATATACTACTGCAACTCAGGTTATTATCATAAATAACGGAAGTATCGACACAAACGTAAGCTTTAAGGAAAAACTACATAACAATTTCGTTGTTGACAGCAGATGGAAAAACATCACAAACGGTCTGCTTGTTACTCTTGAAATAAGCTTCTTTGCTGTTTTAATCGGTATTGTACTCGGATTTTTGATTGCCATACTCAGAAGCACCTGTGATAAGACAGGCAAATTTAAGCTTCTGAATATTATTCTCAAAGCGTATCTCACAATTATAAGAGGTACTCCTACTATGGTACAGCTTCTTATAATTTATTATGTCATTTTCGCTTCTACGGATATCAATAAAATTCTCGTTGCTGTAATTGCATTCGGTCTTAACTCATCTGCTTATATTGCGGAAATTGTAAGAGGCGGTATAATGTCAATCGACGAAGGACAGTTTGAGGCAGGAAGAAGTCTTGGCTTTACATATTCACAGACTATGTTTTATTTCATTCTTCCACAGGCATTCAAAAACGTTCTGCCTGCACTCTGTAATGAATTTATCGTTCTTATCAAGGAAACTTCTATTTCGGGTTATATCGGAATAATGGACCTTACAAGAGGCGGCGACTATATCCGCAGTCGTACATACGAAGCGTTTTTTCCTCTTATTGCGGTTGCGCTTGTTTATCTGGTAATCGTTGTTGTGCTTACATGGCTTGTATCAAAACTGGAAAAGAGGCTGAAAAATGATGAAAAATAATGATGTTATCATAAGAGTTAAGGATCTGAAAAAATCCTTTAATAATCTTGATGTCTTAAAGGGTATCACAACTGATATCCGCAGAGGCGAGGTTGTAGTAATACTCGGACCTTCAGGCTGTGGCAAATCCACATTTTTACGCTGTCTTAATCTACTTGAAGAGCCGACAGGCGGAAAGGTATTCCTTGACGGAACTGAGCTTACATCTCCGTCTGTAAACATAAATGAGCAGAGAGAAAAAATGATGATGGTTTTTCAGCATTTCAATCTCTTTCCGCATCTTACAATTCTTGAAAACCTTACCATTGCTCCGAGAAAGCTTAAAAAAATTCCTGCTGATGAAATTAATAAAAAAGCTATGGAGCTTCTTACAAGAGTCGGACTTCAGGATAAGGCTGAGGCATATCCCAATCAGCTTTCGGGCGGTCAGAAACAGCGTGTAGCAATATGTCGTGCACTTGCTATGGAGCCTGAGGTTATTCTCTTTGACGAGCCGACTTCTGCTCTTGACCCTGAAATGGTCGGAGAGGTGCTTGATGTTATGAAACAGCTTGCAGGAAGCGGTATTACAATGATTTGCGTAACTCACGAAATGGGATTTGCAAAGGAAGTCGCGTCGAGAGTCATATTCTTTGATGAGGGCGTAATTGCAGAGGATGACACTCCCGATGAAGTTTTCTCAAATCCAAAACATCCAAGATTAAAGGAATTTCTTTCAAGAGTATGCTGATTACAGAAAAAGGGTATCGAGTGTAATAAACTCGATACCCTTTAATTATTGGCAGGACTTATTTCCGCATTCTGTAATATCTATACATACCATTTTTTTGTCTGTATGTCTTTTCCTCATACATAGCCTTATCAGCTTCTGAAAACAGTCTGCTGAAATCATCTGTTCCCCGATATTCAGTAGACGAAATCATACCAAAGCTTGCGGCTACTTTATAATCCTTACCTGATACAGCATTATATTCCTCAAATGCGGCATAAATTTCTTTCTTTAGTTTATCAGCGTCATAAGTACCTGAAAACCATGCAACAAGCTCATCGCCGCCTATTCTCGAACAAATAGCATCCTCAGGACAATGCTTTTTAAGAGCCTCGGCACATACTTTTATTGCATTATCGCCCTCTTTATGCCCGAATGTATCATTGATATATTTAAGCCCGTCAAGGTCAAGCAGAATAACATTTGTAATTTCCTGTACATCATAAATTCTGTTTGAAGCCTTAGACAATGCCTTGAAAAATCCGTGACGATTATAAAGCCCTGTAAGAGAATCATACTTATACATATTCTCAACCTGCTGGTTAAGGTGCTTCTGATATCTGATATCCCTGATACCGCCTATTGCGTTATTGAGTGCCATAACTGCCCATGTTGTTTTCTGATAATCTGTAATTCTTGAATTCTGAGCATAAAAACAAACATATCCCATAGGTGTATTTATATAGTCCAACGCAAAAAATACAAGCGGAATTCTAAGCTTTAATTTATCACTCATATCAGGGATTATGGATTTTTTAGAAATTGTTTTAAACTCATTATCAGGATTTACATCACAGAATACAAACATCTCATCATCAAAGCTTTTTGTTGTTACAAGTGCAGGATTTACCGTATCATCAATACAGGATTTATTGATTAAACAGCACATATTAAGCTTTACAGCTGATTTCCAGAGCACTGCGGCTTCTTCAAATGATACTATCTGCATCTTATTTGATGCATTCATCATTATACACATTTCATCCTGATACCTGTAAAATCTGTTATTAATGTTGGAGTAATAAGCGTTAAGGTCGATTTTAGAGCCATAATGACATCCACAGGAATCAAAATTGAAAAATTCAGGTATAACTATATTATTTTCATATATTTCACCTGTTTTAAAGAAATGCATCAATAATTCCAAAGCTTTTTCAGCCATTTTTCTATAACTGCATGAAGCCGTTGTAATCTTAGGATTTGAAAGGTAAACCTCATCTATACCATCATAGCCTGTTACCATAACATCCTCAGGAATACGATAGCCTGCTTTCTGAAGCATAGTGCATACAGTAATTGCCATTACGTCATTAGCGCATATAATTGCTCTCGGCAGCTTTTCTCTCTGCAGAAGCTTTTCCATTGCAGCAACTGTAGGGTCAACCCAGAAATCACCATAGCTGACCATATCATCGCTGTATGGGATGTGATACTTCACAAGAAGCTTCTTGAAAATATCAAGTCTTGACTGTGCAAAGGGATTATCCTTAGCGCCATTCATAAAATGCACATCAGTCACACCATGCTCACCGATAACATGCTCTATAACAGCTTTCATACCTGTCGCATGGTCAAAATTAATATTTATACAATTATCGTAATAGCCCTCTATTATTACAGAAGGTATATTTTTTTGTTTTGCTCTGTCAATAATTCTCTGACTGAGAGGGGCACATTTAAGCTTTTCATCCATTATAATAACAGCGTCAATGACATCAAAATCCATAAGGTCAAAAACAGCTGTATCACTTCTATTTACGTCATTATACCAATAAGTAGCCTCATCATACATACGAAGCTCTGTACAAATTGCATAAACAAAAAGGCGACAATTATGATTACATAAATATTCATTGAGTGAATTGATAAAATCATAATTCTGTAAATCGTGAATTCGTGATGCACATAAAGCTACAACTCTTACGCCGTCAATCATAATTATCCTCCGTTTCTTTTTTATATCTTTTTATATTTTAACACATATATCGTTTTTTTTCAATAGTTTTTTTGTGAACAATCTTATAAAATCGCCTTTTTTCACTTTTTTGTGATTTACATCAAAAACATTATCAGATATTTAAACAAAATGACTATACAACCACGCAAAAAATATACCTGCAGTACATTTTTAATTTTTTATTGCAACATCATTTTTTGTTAAGATTAATTATACAAACAAAACCGCATCTGTAACCGATGCGGTTTTTACAATTATTCAATAAATTCAATTATAACATCACGAAGCTCAAGTCCGCTTTGTGCAAAGTATAAACGGCAAGTTGTAAAACGTGAATACATATAGAAATCACGTTCGATAGTTACCCATTCTCCGTTTGTACCGTTCCATGTGAAGTTTCCACCGACTGAGCCCATTGCAAAAAGTGTTACAGGAATCTGTGCTGTTTCAGATACATTTGCTCTTGCTGTTATCGATGCACGGAATTTTCCACCCTTTGAGGCATCAAGTGCAAATGCAAACGTTTTTCCTTTATCTGTCTTTACGTCATCAAGCGGAATTACAACCTTGTCATCAAGCTTATGAAATACAACATCCTCACCGTTTATTTCATCATCACGTTCAGGACAATTGATTATTTTAAATGTATCAGCATTGTTTTCAATTCTGTCAAGCGCACGGGTATTCATAAGAAAATCACATATATTTGCAGCGCATCTCTGAAGTTCTCCTCTTGTAAGTTTACCATTTTCAAGTGATGAAAGCGTATTATCGTCACATGTATTCTTCGAGCCGTCTGCACATACCATATACAAATCATTCTGCGCTCTTATCATTGCAGCAAAATTACTCTTATCAGGTGCACAATTTCTTTCGTTGATATTTGCCCACCAGTCTGTCATTACTATGCCTTTAAATCCCCATTCATTTCTGAGAATTGTTGTAACAAGGTCATAGCTGCCTGCTGTCCATAATCCGTTTACAGAGCCGTACGTTGTCATAATTGAGGTTGCGCCGCCCTCTTTGACAGCTGTTTCAAATCCCTTGAGATAAATCTCTCTGAGCGCTCTTTCCGAAATAACAGAATCGGTTTCATGTCGCTTTGTTTCCTGATTATTGCCGCAGAAGTGCTTTATTGTTCCTGTTACGCCCATTTTGTGCATACCTTTAAGCTCTGCTGCTGCCATTTTTCCTGTAAGATACGGGTCTTCACTGAAATATTCGAAATTACGTCCGTTGAGAACAAATCTGTGAATATTCATTCCGGGGCCAAGCAGACATTCTACATTGTTTGCCGCCATTTCTATTCCCATAAATTCAAAAAGCTCCTGTGCAAGCTTTTTATTGAACGTACACGCAATAAGAGTACCATTCGGAATACTGAATGCTTTTGTTCCGCAATCAAGACGCATACCTGAAGGTCCGTCAGCACAGCAAGCGCATGGTATACCTTTTTCAGCAAGTCCGTCAGATACTGCACCAAATGCTGACGCTGTACCTGCGGTTACTCTCGGACTGCCCATTCCCTCGCCTCTGATAATACATGAAAGGTCATCATCACTGAGCTGAGCAATAAACTCTTCCATTGAGGCATTTCCGTTTTTCACATCAATAAGACGTATTCCCTTATCGCCTGTCTGTGTTATTTCGGCAGGCAAACCTTCAATGCGTCTTTTATCCTCGCAAGGCTCGGTTACAGGTACGCTTTCCATTGAAATCTTACCATTTCGGTTGACAATTCTATCAAACGGAAGAACAGGTGCAAGTGCCTGTGAAAGCTTTTCGGTTACGATGGTTTCCAGAAGCTCGAAGCTGTATGCATATTCGGCTGAGCGAACATCATTTCCTGCATAGATATTATATTTTCCCTCTTCAAGTACAAAACAGGATTTATTGCCTGTTGCACCGATATCGTCAAAAGAAGCTAAATCAGAAAGCTTCACTTCAATATGAATAAGCTGCTGTTCATTTGGTGAAAGCTCGTCTGTTTTTTCAAAGCCGCAGAGAACTCTTGCAGGCTTGCCAAGCTTTCCTTGCGGTGCTTCACAATAAAGCTGTACAACCTCTTTACCTGCAAAACTACCTGTATTCTTTACATTTACATCAAGACTTATCTTTTCGCTGTCAGATGAAGCCGATACAACGCTGATATCAAACGATGTATAGGAAAGTCCGAATCCGAAAGGATACAATACTTCTTCTTTGGCAAATGTTTCAAAATAGCGATAACCTATATATATATCCTCGCAGTAGTAATTGCGTACATGGTCGCCGAAATTCTTTCCAGCAGGATAGTATTCGATTTTTTGGGCAATTGTATCGGCAAGCTTACCGCTTGGGTTTGTATTGCCGAGAAGAACATCGGCAACACCAAGTCCGCCAATCATTCCGCCCTGCCACACATAAAGAATAGAATCAGGCGAAATCTCGTTTATATAGCTCATATCAATAATTCCGCCTACATTGAGGAGAACTATCATCTTTTTGAAGTGTCTGCGTACTTTCTGCATCATTTCTTTTTCAAGTTCGCTGAGGTAATATGAACCTTCAACAGCAGAGCTATCGGTTTCTTCGCCTGCTGAACGTCCTATTATTACGATTGCATAATCTGAATTTTCGGATATATGCTTTACAAATTCTTCTTCAAGAGGCATTTCAACCTGTGACCAAGGCTCGCCTCCCCAGCCTATGCCTGTATCAAAGGGATTTTCCTTTTCCCATTCTGTATAGGTATCGATAAGCTCGGTATTGAGATTTGCTCCACAGCGTTTAAGTCCCTCAGTAATTCCGACGATTTCCGTTACATTAACCATACCGCCTGAACCTGTTCCGCTTTTATAATAATTACTCTGTATTCTTCCGAACACAGCAATACATTTATCTTTTTCAACAGGAAGCACTGCATTGTCATTTTTGAGCATTACTATGCCCTCTGCCGATGTCTGTCTTGCTTTCTCTGTATATTTATCCCAGTCGAGTGTAATTGTAGCCATTTTTTATCCTGCCTTTCGTGCAAACATTCTAATACTTATTGTACAATATCTTTATAAAAATTGCAATAGCTTTTATAAAATCCATTTTAATTTTTTTGCAAATTTGTTACTTATGTGAATACAATTCTACTTAGTGTTATTTTCAGCGTTATAAATAACAAGTTGTATTCATAAATCAGAGAAAAAAGGTTATTATAATAAATATATTTCTATATGATTGGAGATTTATATTATGAAAACTTTAAAATTCACTATTAATGACAGCCTTGGAATCCATGCAAGACCTGCGGGACTTCTTGTAAAAAAAGCTTCTGAATTTTCCTCTGATATTTCAGTATCAAAGGGTGATAAAAAAGCTGATGCAAAAAAGATTTTTTCTGTTATGAGCCTTGCGGTAAAATGCGGTGATGAAATTACTGTTACAACTGACGGCGAAGATGAAAACGAAGCTATTAATGCAATCGGAGATTTTATGAAAGAGAATTTATAATCAGACTTTCAAATCCGCCTTATTTTCTGCAATACTTTTGTTTCACATCATTTTTTAAATTTATATAAGATTAAAACACTCTTTTTTCTATGCTTTATCATAAAATTATCACATACGGGGGTATAATAATAAACATAGAACGAAATTTACAGCTCTGAACACTCAGACTGTACTATATATGTTTTGAAAGGGTGTTTATTATGTCAGAATATAATAACAATTTTGAAAATCAGAATGAATTTCAGCCACCTGTTGAAAGCTCATACAGCTATACTTCAAATTATACCGAACAGTCAAATGAACAATCAGCAAAACCAAAAAAGAAAAAAAGACGCTTTTTAAAGGTATTTGCTTTTATTATCTGTATGGCTGCTGTAAGCTCAGGCTCTATTATCGGATACAGATATTTCGAAAAGAACAATCCTCAGATTTCACTTATTAATGATAAGGAAAATTCAGAAGATGAAGATAAGAATGATAAATCAGAAAAAGATAAAACAGAAGCTGTAAATACAAAAAATGAAACATCATCTGAAAGCAAGAATGTTCCAAGTCTTTTAGAGCTTGCCGCAAGAGCTGACGCAAAATCAGTTCCTATGATTGTTGAGGAAGCTATGCCGTCAGTTGTAGGTATTGCCTCAACATTTGAATATACAACCTCAGGCGGTTCATACGGACTTGATGATTTCGGTGGTTTTGGAGGATTTGGCGGCTTCGGTGGTTTTGATTACGGTACTCCGCAGAAACAACAAATGAAAAGCACAGGTACAGGCATTGTAATGACTGCTGACGGATATATTATCACAAACGCTCATGTTGTTTATGATACAAGCGAATATAACTGCGGCAAGGCTGTTGAAATTTCTGTTCTTTTCTCTGACGAAACTGAAAAGGAAGCTGAAATCATCGGCTATGATACTGAAAGTGATATTGCGGTTTTAAAGGTTAATGCAAAAGATCTTACTCCTGCAAACTTCGGAAACAGCGAAGATCTTGTTGTAGGCGAGCTTGTTATTGCAATCGGAAATCCGCTTGGATTTGACCTTTTCGGCTCAGTTACAACAGGTATTGTTTCAGCTCTCAACAGAGAAATCAGCATAAACGAAAAACAGATGACTCTCATTCAGACTGATGCAGCTATCAACTCAGGCAACTCAGGCGGACCTCTTCTCAACAGCAGCGGACAGGTAATAGGTATAAACTCAGCTAAAATGTCATCAAGCTATATGTCATCTGCAAGCGTTGAGGGCCTTGGCTTTGCAATCCCGATTACAAATGCTAAAATCATCATTGACGATCTTATCAGCTACGGATATGTTACAGGCAAGCCACAAATTGGCATTTCGGGCGTTGATATTGACGAAATCAATTCAAGATATTACAATATTCCACAGGGAATATGGGTAAGCACCGTTAAAAAAGGCGGAGCTGCTGAAAAAGCAGGTATAAAGCAGTCTGATGTTATCATCGGTATTGAGGGCGAGCCTGTTTTATCAATTGCTGAGATGAATAAAATCAAGAATAAATACAAAGCGGGAGATAAAATTACTCTCACAGTAAACCGTGCAGGCGAAGATATGGAATTTGAGCTTGTACTTCAGGAAATCAAAGAAAACACATAATCATTTCATAATCCTCCTATCAAAATGACCGTAACGAAACAGCGTTACGGTTGTTTTTGTTTATTTTGAAATTTACTGCGAAAAATTATTATTTACTGCGTCTAATAAGTGAAAAGCAAATTTGCATAAATCGAAAGGAGGAAATCAAATGGGCAACGATGCGGATCGCTACCGCCGTTTCCTCAATGGTGATGATGATGAACTTATTGTGATTATTGATACATATTATCAAGGCTTGTCACTTTATCTGAACAGCATTGTAAAAAACATCTGCGAAGCGGAAGAAATAATGCAGGAAACCTTTGTAAAGCTCGCTGTAAAAAAGCCAAAATTCAACGGAAAAAGCTCTTTCAAAACATGGCTTTACGCCATAGCAAGAAATCAGGCTTTCAGTTATCTCCGAGAACGTTCAAGATATACCGATAATTCGATTGATGAGGCATTTCAGCTTTCAGATGAAACAGATATTGAACAGCATTATCTGATTGAAGAACGAAAAATCCAACTGCATACAGCAATGAAGAAGCTTAATCCCGAATATGCACAGGTTTTGTATCTGAAATACTTTGAGGATTTTGATACAGCTTCAATTGCAAGAATTATGAAAAAATCAAAGCGTCAGGTCGGTGATCTGACATATCGAGCAAAAAACGCATTGAAACACGAACTTGAAAGGATAGGTTTTGTTTATGAAGAACTCTAAAGAAATTGCAAGTGCTGTATTTCAGGCACGGGATGAATATATTGAACAACAGCAAATCAGAAACAAAAAAATAAAAAAAGCCGCCGCAGTCAGCGGAACAGCATGTGCTCTTTGTCTGACTGTAGTCGGTGCAGGATATTGGAATTCTGTTGATAAGAATTTACCTGTTTTAGATACAGACACCGCTTCAATTGCGAATGAAAACAGTAATTCCGTTATTGATAATAACAGCGAAGTTATCAGCGAAATCAAGCCTGCTGATTCTATTGATAATAATATAAAAGAAAATGCTGATGTTTCGGATTCTGCCATAGATAAAATACCTGAAACAACGCAATACAATGAAGATTTTAAAAATACAAATGTTAATAATAATTCTGCCATTTATAATCCTGACACACAAATAAATCAAGCTGAGCCAGACAATAATACAGAAGACCAGAATTCATATAATAATACTGTCACTTTAATTCCTGATACAGAAACACAGCAGACTGAACCAAATGAAGAAAACTTACTTGAAAGAACTTATAAATATATTATCAATACAGGAAAATTCTCCACATATACAGCAGGAAAAGTAATCTCTGAAGATAAAATCGGATGCAAAATTGAAAAAGTCACTGTTACAGCAGGATGGAAAAGCAGAACAGACAAATGGATTTCAACTGAAAACCTTAATGCTGAAATTTATGAGATTAACGAAATATCAAACGATGTTGCCGTTGCTCTTAGATTTCTCGATAAAGGTGAGGCAGTAACCACAACTCATTATTATGTAATCATGAATCCTAATGCAGACTTAGCATCTGTTCAAGATTATATTATCCCCGCCATTACTCCCAATAATCCCGGCGATGAAAATGACGTTTGTCACCATATGAAAGCTGTAATCATTGATGATGTAGGTTATGTCGAATATAACGCAGGTGCTGAAACGTATACCCCCGATATCTGTCTTGGTTCTCCAAGCGACTATGACGGAAATTACAGAGCATTTTTCAGTCATATTCCTGCAACACTTTACACCTCAAAAGAAAATCCTGAAATTCTGATTGTTGAGGAAAGCGAATGCACTGTTTATTTAATCAAAACAAAAGAATGATTAGCTTTAAATGGCGGCACCCCTACATGATAATAGAATTAGGCGGATAATATACGCCCCTATACAAAAATGCCCGTAACTCTTTTTGTTACGGGCATTTTTAATGTTATATTGAATTATTCCTCAGAAGCAGTTTTCTTCGACTTATTGAATTTTGATTTCTGTCCGAAATTGAGTGAAGAAGTAAGGATTTTGTCTGAATTGAAGAGCTTTACAGCACAAATCATACAGATAATGAAAAGAACTGCCTGATATCCTACACCGATATAGAAAATGTCATAGTTGCCGAACATAAGATTGTTCATCGCTGTGAATGTATGTGTGAATGGAATTGCATATACAAGTGTCTTTATAGCTGTAGGAAGTGTATTTACATCTGCAGCCATTGAAATCATATATGGCACCATTGCACAGAACATTATAGGCATAATAATTGTCTGAGCTGATTTCGCATCGCTTACCATTGCACCGAGGATAATTGAAATAGAAAGCGAAATCATAATTGTAAGGAACATCTGAACTCCGATAAGCACATAGTCGCCTGCTGAAAGTGTGAGTCCGAGTTGTTTCATAGCTTCATTTACACTAAGTGCCGCATCAACTGTTCCCTCAGATACAGTACTTGTTGCTCCGTCTATGAAACTGCTGAAGCCGACCATATAAACAACCGCATTGAGAAGTGCAACGATTGATGCCGCAAGCATTTTTGATGAAAGAATCGATGTTCTTGATACTGGCGCTGATAAAAGCGTTTCAAGAGTTTTATCAATCTTCTCAGTTGAAATTGCATTTACAATCATCTGTGATGTAAAAACAACAAGAACAAATACGATAATCGGAATAATCATATTCTGAGTCATCATATTTCCTACAATGCTTCCTACTGAAATCTTGCTCTGCTTTCCGTCAACGACAGTTGTTTCACTTACTGAAACAGGTGAATCGATAACAGGGATATCATCAGCGGCAATACCCTTTTCGTTCATAATCTTTACCTTTATACAATCGTTGATAAGTCCTATTCCGCCGCTTGTATCTGATGAAACTGTACCGAGAGCTGATGCTGATTTCATTCTTGAAATACTTTTAAGCTCTGCTGTTTTGTTATCCTCAAGGATTGTTTTTGAAAATCCTGACGGGATAATTATAAGGCTGTCGATTTTATTCTTATCAAGAACAGCTGAATAATCATCACCCTTTAAATCAGCCTTTGAGATTACATTAAGCTTGATTCCGTCCTCATCTTCGCTGCCCTGCATTGTTTTGAGCTGACTTATAATATCTTTTGTAAATTCTGTATCATCTTCATCAATGATATTTACGTTGTATACACTGCTCTGTACATCCTCGATTACTTCAGTTGTTACCTGTCCTACAAGGAAAAGGATACCGAATGTAATAACAAGACCTAAAAGCATCTGCTTGTTTATAAGCTCTACAAGTTCTTTTTTAAGAAGATTAACGAACTTCATTTTCAAGCACCACCCTTTCAAATACTTCTTCAAGATTTTCTGCGCCGTATCTTTCCTTAAGCTCATCAGCCTTGCCTACTGTCATAAGCTTACCCTTTGCCATAATTCCTACTCTGTCAGATACGAATTCGATTTCAAGCATATTGTGTGATGAAATAAGGAATGATGTTCCTTCTTCCTTTGCAAGCTCTTTAATCATTTTTCTGATTTCAATTGCATTGATAACATCAAGTCCACTTGTAGGCTCGTCTAAAATTGCAAGCTTAGGACGAGTCATAACTGCTCTTGCAAGAAGAAGCTTTCTTATCATACCTCGGCTGTATGTACCGATTTTATCTTCAAGTCTTGCACCGAGCTTACAGATTTCAGAAGCTCTTTTCACATATTCTTCAATAAGATTAAGGTCAGATGTAAAAAGTCCTGCCATAAATCTGAGATATGAAACACCCTTCATATTCTTATACGCGCCTGCTTCATCGGGAAGATATGTTATACATTCACGCACCTTATCAGGCTCTTTGACAACGCTGTGACCTGCTACAATTGCGTCACCTGATGTTGGCTTGATAAGTGTTGATATCATTCTTATCGTTGATGTTTTTCCTGCACCGTTAGGACCTATAAGAGCAAATATTTCTCCGCTTCCGATTTCGAATTTTACATCTTTTACAGCAAGAACCTTTGAATACTGCTTAGAGAGTCCTTTTACTTCCAATACGTTTTCCAATTTAATACTCCTCTCGGCTTATATTATGCATAGCTGATTTGCCGCGCATTGTTTTACATAACCATTATAACAGATTAAAGAAAAATAATCAACTGTTTTTATCTGTTTATCTGTTATATATACAGCATACACTGTTTGCATTGATTTGTCAAGTATTTTTTAATGCTATTCGTTTTTCTTGACAATAATTTGTGAAATTGTTATAATTATAGTATATTATTAATGTATCATTATAGTTATCGTAAATCTTGAAAAGGAGCTGATTATTATGAGAAAAAAGCATATTCCGAAAAAGATTATATCTTCTCTTTCAGCTCTTATTACAGCTTTCGGATGTATTTCTTCTTCATTATCTGTTTTTGCTGATGATGTAATAACTCTGACAAAATCAGAAACATATTCACAGATGCAGAGCGATTATTACACATTATCGGATGTATCATACTCTCCCGTTATTTCTTACAGCGACTATTTCGATATATATTCAACGCAAAACCGCCCTGAAACTGAAATCATTATAAACGCTTCGGATTATTCGGATGCAAGCGGCGACAATATTTCAGTCGGAAAGTATAAATCAGAAAACGATGTGCTTATATGGAATGGCTCTGACGGAGAGGTTACATATAATTTTGATATTTCGGAAACAGGTATATACTGCATAAATATGACTTATTATCCTATCGAATCAAATCTGAATGAAACTGAGCTTTCTCTTGAAATTGATGGTAAAGCTCCGTATGATACAGCAAAGCGAATTATGCTTAACAGAATATGGGTTAATAAGAATGATATTTCCGAGGATTCAAGAGGAAATCAGATTAAGCCTGTGCAGGTTCAGTCAGGCATGTGGATAAGCTCGGATTTTAATGATACTGACGGTCTTTTTAATGAGCCTTTGATTTTTTATCTTGAAAAAGGCAATCATGCTGTTACATTCAAATCAGAAAAAGCCAATATTGCAATTGAAAGTTTTAAATTCTATAATCCCGAAAAGCTATGTAATTACAGTGAATATGCTTCTTCCGTTAAATCCTCTGTTTCGATTGAGAATACGCAATCCAATCTGATAAGGCTTGAGGGGGAAAATGCCGATTTCAAATCCTCGGCTGTTTTATCTCCTTCCTATGATAATAATGATTATACTGTTTCACCCTCAGACCCAAGAAAAATCGTATATAACACTATCGGCAAGGACAGCTGGAACAAGGCTTTTCAGAGTATAACATGGACTATACCTGCTGACAGTATAAAATCTGACGGGTGGTACAAAATCGGAATAAAGGCACGTCAGAACAAAATGCGCGGCTTGTATTCAAACAGAAGAATTTACATTGACGGAAAAGTTCCATGCAATGAGCTTAATCAGATAAGATTTTTCTATGATAACGACTGGAAAAGAGTTTCACCGAAAACCTCTGACGGAGATTATGTATATATATATCTTTCAGCAGATACAGACCATTCGATTACACTTGAAGCTGTACCTGGGGATATAGGAAATTCTTTGCGCCGCCTTGATGATATTGTAGCAGAGCTTAATACATATTACAGAAAAATCCTGATGATTACGGGGCCTGCTCCCGATAAATATACCGATTATTACGTTCACGAGAAAATTCCTGAGCTTCTTTCTGAATTTGAAAAGCTTTCATCTCAGCTTAAAGAAGTTCAGTCAGAAATCGAAAAGCTTTCAAATGCAACAGGCTCAGAGGCGGCTGTTATCGAGAGAACGGCTGTTACACTTGACAAATGCACCGATAAGCCGCTTAAAATCCCAGAATATCTTTATCAGATAAAGGATGGTATAACTTCGCTTTCTGCATGGGCAAGAGAGTATCGTGACCAGCCGCTTGAAATTGATTATATCGAACTTGCTTCGGCTGACAGGAAATTCACTTCCGTTGAAAAGAAACTGACAAAATCAATTAAATTCGGCTGTGAGGCTTTTATTGGCTCTTTCTTTGAGGATTATACAACACTGTCAGATATAAAAAATGAGGAGGCAATAGAAATCTGGGTAAATAACGGACGTGAACAGGCTCAGATTATAAAACAGCTTGCCGAATCGGATTTTATGGAAAAATATGATATTCCCGTTGCGGTTAATCTCGTAAGCGGCGGAATTGTCGAGGCAGCTCTTGCCGGAAAAGAACCTGATGTTGCGTTATTCATCGGCGGTGAATTTCCTGTAACACTTGCTTCGAGAGGACTTATAACTGACTTATCTCAATTTGATGATTTCAATGATATTTCAAAGAGATTTCAGGAAAATGCATGCATTCCGTATCAGTATAACAACGGCTGTTATGCTCTCCCTGTCAGTCAGGTATGGCCTATGATGTTCTATCGCACTGATATACTCAGCGAGCTTGGAATTGATAAGCCTCCGCAGACATGGCAGGAGCTTATTGATATGCTTCCTGCAATTCAGAGAAATTATATGTCGGCAGGACTTGTTCTTCCTTCTGCAAATACATCTCCCGCAACCGAATGCGGTCATACTTTTGCTATGCTTATGCTTCAGCAAGGGATGACATATTATAACGAAGATTTATCGGCTTCAACGCTTGATTCAAATAAAGCTGTAAATGCATTTGAAATGTGGACTGATTTTTATACCGATTACAGCTTTGAGCAGTCTTATGACGCTTTCAGCCGATTCAGAACGGGTGAATATCCGATTGTTATTTCAAATTATACCTTTTATAATCAGCTTACTGTGGCTTCTCCAGAAATAAAAGGATTATGGGATTTCACATCTGTTCCGGGAACTATGAACGCAGACGGAGAAATATCTCACGCTGTAAATTCAAACGGCTCGGGGGCTGTTATATTCAGCTCATGTGCAAACAAAAAGGGCGCATGGGAATTTATAAAATGGTTTACATCAGATGAAATACAAACGGAATACGCTGTGCAGACAGAGGGTATTCTCGGCACGCTCGGACGCTTTGACACCGCAAACACTGCGGCTCTTTCAAATCTTTCATGGTCTGACAATGAGCTTGAAAAACTTATGACTCAGAGAAATGAAATTTCTGAAATACCGATAATTCCTGCTTCATACGCTGTTACACGAAATATTATGAATGCTTTCCGTGAGGCTGTAAACAAATCAGAAAATCCTCGTGATACGCTTTTATGGTATAACAAGGATATAAACGAAGAAATTATACGCAAAAATAAAACCCTGAAATAATCATCGGAAGGAGGTTATGAAATTGAAAAAAGCAAAAAACAAACCGCTTATCAGACAAATAATCAAAAATAAGGAATGCTATCTGATGCTTCTTCCTTTTATGCTGCTTTTTATTGTTTTTACGATTATTCCCGTAATAATGACAGTGCCTATGGCTTTTACCGATTTTGATATGGTAAATTCGGAATTTGTCGGCTTTTCAAATTTCTATAACCTTTTTCTTTCCGATAAGATTTTTATTGATTCAATAAAGACAACTCTTATTTTCGCACTTGTTACGGGACCTGTAAGCTATGTACTTTGCTTTTTGCTGGCATGGATGATAAACGAGCTTCCGCCTGTATTAAAGACTATATTTACCCTTATTTTTTACGCTCCGTCTATTGCAGGAGTTTATACTATGTGGCAGCTTATTTTCAGCGGTGACGCTTACGGATATCTTAACTCGCTGCTGTTTAATCTCGGAATTATTACATCTCCTGTACAGTGGATGACAGATTCACGTTATATCCTCGGAGTTGTAATCATTGTTCAGCTGTGGATAAGTCTTGGCGCAGGTTTTCTTGCAATGCGTGCCGGATTTCAGAATATTGATAAAAGTCAGTATGAGGCGGCGGCTATTGAGGGTATACGCACACGCTGGCAGGAGCTTATTTACATAACTATTCCGTCAATGGCTCCTCAGATGCTTTTTGCCGCTGTAATGCAGATTGTAAGCTCATTTGCCGCAGGTACGGTTGCACAGAATCTTGTCGGTTTTCCGAGTACGGACTACAAGGCGCATACTGTAATGACTCATGCATTTGATTATACATGGGTACGCTATGAAATCGGATATTCTGCCGCTATCTGTATGATTTTATTTGCTGTTATGTATATCGCAAACAGATTTGTAAGCAGATTCTTTGGAAAATATATAGACGGGGAGGCTTAATTTGTCTGATATAAATGTAAAAAAGCTTAAAGCCTCTAATAAACAGGCAGGGAAAAAAATCGGAGGAACTGTTTTTATTTTTATTGTGCTTTTTATTATCGGTCTTTTTATGATTTTTCCGATATATCTTGCAGTTGTTATGTCAATAAAGCCTGTTGAGGAGCTTTTTGTATTTCCTCCGAAGCTTTACACGCTTAATCCCACACTTGATAATTTCCGTGATATGTTTGATTCTCTCGGTAATATGTGGGTGCCTTTTTCACGCTATCTTTTTAACAGCTTACTTGTTACGTCAGCTGTTACTGTCGGGCAATGCTTTATCTGTGCAATGGCGGCATTTGTTCTTGCAAAGGGCAGATTCCCTGGTAACAAGCTTATAAACTCGATTATTGTAATATCTCTGCTTTATCAGAGTAATGTTATTTATATTATGCAGTATATCATTATTTCAGAGCTTGGAATGATTAATACTTATCGTGCACTTATTCTTCCTTCAATAGCCTCACCTATGAGCCTGTTTCTTCTTAAGCAGTCGATATCGAATACTCCCGACGCTATGATTGAGGCGGCTAAGGTAGACGGTGCAAATATGTTTACGATATGCTGGAAAATCGTTATGCCAAATCAGAAACCTGCGCTTATGACTGTTGTTATATTCGCTTTTCAGAGTGCGTGGAGTATTCAGGGCGGCTCGCTTGTTTATAACGAAGCCTTAAAGACGCTTCCGACTGTTGTTATGCAGGCGGCAGCTTCGGGAATTTCAAGGGCAGGCGTTGCAATGGCGGCGGCAGTATTTATGCTTATTCCGCCTGTTCTTATTTTTACTGCCGCACAGAAAAATGTTATTGAAACAATGGCTCATTCAGGCATTAAGGAATAAATTATGAGAAAAATATTTGCAATTACCTCGCTTGTGATTCTGACAGCTGTATTTTCATTTCAGACGTTTTGCTTTACAGCTTTTGCAGATGAACCTTATGATGTTTATAATTATGACAGTAACGGTTCTGCAATTCCCTCACAAGCAGGATATACAGCTGAAAAATCAGTTTCGGGAAATTCTCTCGGGATATCTGATTTCAGCTCTCCGAACGATATATTTGTTGACGCTGACGGAGCAGTATATATAACCGATACAAACAATAACCGCATTGTCGTGCTGAATTCAGAGCTTGATACTGTTACGGATATATATGATACATTCCGCTATTCTGACGGCTCTGAAACTACGCTCTCTAAGCCTATGGGGATTTATATTTCAGATGAAAGAGATATGATTTATATTGCAGATTCGGAAAATTCAAGAGTTCTTATTGCTGACTCTGAATGTAATGTTATTTCAGAAATAAAAAAGCCTGAATCTGTTATCTATACTCAGAATACATTTAATCCGCTTAAGGTTCTGTCAGATAATGCAGGGAATGTATATGTTGCTCTCGGAAACATCACATCGGGTGCGGCAATGTTCAGTCCGAGCAATGAATTTCTTGGCTTTTATGGTGCTAATCGTGTTGATTCTGCTCCCGAAACAATTGATACATTTATGAAAAAGCTTTTTTCTACCGATAAGAAAAAAGCACGTCAGGAACGAAACATTCCGAGTGCCATAACGAATTTTGATATTGACGAAAAGGGTTTTATTTATACCTGTACGCAATCAGTTTCACAGTATACCGATATTTTAAAGAAAATCAACTCGGCAGGAAAAAACATCTTTGCAGATAAGGAAGTTCAGTATGGTGATATAACTCCTGTTTATGATTCTTCGGAAAATACATATTATCACACTAAAATTACAGATATTGATATTTCATCAGGAGGATATATAAACTGTCTTGACCTTACAACAGGACGCATTTTCCAATATGATGAGGAATGTAACCTGCTCTTTATTATGGGCACAAAGGCAAAGCAGACAGGCGGTTTCAGCAATCAGGTTACTGCGATTGAATCTTTCGGTGATATGCTTTATGTCGCTGACGGTATGAAAAATACTGTTACTGTTTTCAGGAAAACACAATTTGGAAAAACAGTTCATAAGGCTATCTCGCTTTATAATGACGGGCTTTATGAGGAGGCACTTGAGCCTTGGTATGAGGTTCTTAGATATGACGGGAATTATCGTATGGCACATCTTGGAATATCAGTTGCTCTGCTCAGAAAAAACGACTACGAGGGTGCTATGAAATATGCGGAGCTTGCACGTTCTTCATATTATTACAATAAGGCTTTTGAGGGACTAAGAAATGAATTTCTGAAAAAGAATTTTCCGCTGATTATATTTGCGTTAATCACCATTCCCTCACTTATTTTTGCAATCAAAAAACTCAGAAAAACTCACAGGAAACGGAGCTGATTTATTTGCTTAATCTTACGGAAAGACAATGGGTTAAACATACTGTTTTTCACGTTTTTGAGGGTTTTGATGACCTTAAATGGAAAAAGCAGGGCTCTGTAAAAATATCGTTTATTATTCTTGCTCTTTTCTTTTTCGGAGTAATTGCAGACGGAAGATTATATGGATATCAGTTCAGATTTCCCGATGACAAAATCTTTAATATTGTTCCTTACTTTGTAAAAAGCGTTGTACTTTTCATCGTATGGGTTGTCGGCAATCGTGCTGTATGCTCTGTACTTGACGGCGAAGGTTCAATGAAAAAAATATGGATTTACTGCTCTTATGCGCTTATTCCGTATATATCACAGCTTTATATCAATGTTGTTCTTTCGCACATTCTCGTGCAGGATGAGTATATTTTTATGCTTATAATCAAAATCATCGGCACATTATGGACGGGAATTCTTCTTTTATCAGCTGTTAAAGCAGTCCACGGATTTTCGCTTGCAAAAACGCTTTTTGCCGTATTGCTTACTCTTGCCGCTATGTTTATAATCCTTTTCCTGCTTATTCTTCTTTTATCGCTTATACAGCAGATTTATGTTTTTGTTTATTCTGTATTCTCTGAAATATCATACAGAATAAAGGTTTGAGGTGATTTATCAGATGAAAAAATATCCGCTTATATTTCTTTCAGCTTTTTTACTGCTTAATACAGCTTCATCCGCTCTAAAAGAAAGCAGATACTGCTCTTTGGTTTCATCGGATAACATTTATTATGCGGATTCGCCATCGGTAAACAACATAACTTCTGAAATAAAATGCGTTTGCGAAAATGAACTCTATCGTATGCTTGCCGATTATAAAACAGCTTTAATCGGTATTGAAAACAAGAAAACAGGGTATATATGGTGGTCATCGCCTGTTAACTACGACAAGGATACTACTGCTACTCCCCTGCTTATAAATGAGCTTCGTTCTTCAAGCATATTAAAATACGGAATTCCTGCTGAAAGAAATACAAAGACGCTTCGCTCAAACGATGCAAAATGCAGTATTTTCGTTGAGGATATCAATAACGGAATAAGGGTAACCTACCATTTTAAAGCCGCAGGATTCAGATATAGCGTTGAATATACTCTCGAAAACGACCATCTTAAAGCAAAGCTTAAAACATCTGAAATTGAAGAAACAAACACAGATAATATCGCTACCGAAATAACTCTGCTCGGAAGCTTTGGCGCAGGCTCAGCTGATGAAAACGGATATTTTGTCATACCTGACGGAAGCGGTGCAATTATTGATTTCAACAACGGAAAAATAAACTCTGACAGCTATTCCCAAAGAGTTTACGGTGATGATATAACTGCTGTACCCAATACAAAAGGTGCTGTTACACAGCAGGTATACCTCAATATGTACGGAATTGTAAAAGAGGATAATGCTCTGCTTGTTGTGGCTTCTGAGGGTGACTCAAATGCACAGCTCAATGCGGCTGTTTCAAAGCAGTCAAAAACCGATTATAATTTATGCAGTTTTTCATTCAGACTGAGAGATACCGATACTTATTATATGGCCGGAAATCTCGGCTCTAAGCTTACTGTATTTGAGGGCGGAAAAATAAAATCCGATGATATTGAAGTGCTTTATTATCCTATTTCAAAGGAAAACGCAGACTATACCGATATTGCAGAGCGTTACAGACAATATCTTATTGAAAATGAAAATGTTACGGTAAAGACCAAACATGACTACGCTCCGCTTTACCTTGATGTTTACGGCGGTACTATGAAAAAGACTTCTCTGCTTGGTATTCC
Organism: Ruminococcus sp.; assembly: GCA_017523285.1. Taxonomy (GTDB): domain Bacteria; phylum Bacillota; class Clostridia; order Oscillospirales; family Ruminococcaceae; genus Ruminococcus. Next base: position 24,436 of record JAFWWU010000140.1, on the reverse strand, counting down.
AGTTTCAATGAAAAAATCCGTCACAAGCTTTTCACAGACAGAGGAAATACTCTCTGCTCTGAATAATAACGGTACTGAAAGCATTGTGCTTTCATACAATAACTGGACAAATGCGGGAATTTCCGAGAAAATCGACTGCAAGGCAAAGCCTGCTTCTGTACTCGGCGGTAAAAAGAATTTCAATTCACTTTGTGATTACGCCGAATCAAACAACATCGAGCTTTATCCCTCTGTAAATAATAAGGCTTTATATTCGGGCGGTGGATTTAATCCTTTCAGCGATACAAGTATGAGGATTTCAGGCTCATATTCAAAAATTGTAAGCTATGATTATGCCTATGGTGTAAAAAATGAACTGAAAAAGCCTATGTCGCTTCTTTCTCCGTCACAATTCAGCGAGGTTTACTCGGATATTGCCGAAAACTATTCTGAAAAGAATATAAACGGTGTTTCTCTCGGAGATATGACTTCAACTCTCTACGGAGATTACGGCAAGAAGAATATTTCACGCTTCAAAGCTATGGATATTCTTGAAAACAGCTATGCCGAAATCAATGAAAGTCTTGAAAATTCTATTCTTGCAGACAGCGCAAATGCTTACGCTTTCCCTTATGTAAGTCATATCAAGAATCTACCGCTTTCTTCAAGCAGATTTGATATTTTTGATGAGGATATTCCTTTTATTCAGCTTGTTCTGCATGGAGTTATTCCTTATTCGACAATTCCTGTAAACAGTTCTGCTGACGCTGAAAATCTCATTCTGAATGCGATTTCTGCAGGAAGCAATCTGAGCTATGATATGATTTATGAGGATACATCCGCAATCACCGATACTTCGCTTGACACGCTTTATTATGCAAATTACATCGGCTGGACTTCTGCCGCTTCAAAGCAATATGCTCTTGTTTCCGATATTCTTTCAGATGTGAGCGACTGCATTATCACTGATTATTATAAAAATGGCAGTGTCGCTGTAACAACTTATTCAGACGGAACAGTTATTTCCGTTGATTTTTCAAATAAAACAATAAGCGTAAACGGAAATATCATTAAACTTTCAGAATATGCTGAAAAAGGAGGTTTTTAATTCTGATGAAGAAAAAAAGCTATGAAAAAAGAAAAGAGCTTTATGGCTATGGCTTTGTTTCATTATGGATTATCGGAACAGTAATATTTTTCCTTATTCCGCTTGTAAAATCTCTTATTTATTCTGTCAGCGATGTTACTATCGGCGAAAAAAGCCTTGCAACATCATTTACGGGAATAGAAAACTATTATAACGCTCTGTTTTCTGATAGAAAATACAGCTCTGTTTTATGGTCTACTCTGAAAGAAACTATATGGAAAACTCCGCTTATACTCATATTTTCGCTTTTTATTGCCGTACTTCTTAATAATAAATTCAGAGGAAGAACATTTTTCAGAGCAGTTTTCTTCCTGCCTGTTATAATTGCAAGCGGTCCTGTTTACAGCATTATAAGCGGGGATATGGCTGATACCGGCAATATGAATGCTGAGCAGTTTTCAACGCTTTTTTCAAATAATCTGCTCGGCGAGCTTTTGCAGTTTCTCGGAATTTATGGTATCACCGAGAATATGAATACATATATCACCTTGATAACGGATAATATCTTTTCTATTGTGTGGAGTTCGGGAATACAGATTATTATTTTTCTTGCTGCACTGCAGAATATTCCAGTATCTGCAAAAGAAGCCGCAGTTATTGAGGGAGCTACTTCTTGGGATTATTTCTGGAAAATTACATTTCCTTATGTTAGTCCGTTTATACTTGCAAATTTTATTTTTACATTCATTGACGCCTTTACAAATCCGACAAATGCCGTTATGAAAAGAATATTTGAAATAAGAAACGACCTTAATTTCGGACTTTCGGCGGCAATGTCATGGATTTATTTCGGAGTTGTTCTTGCGGTTATTGGTGTTATTACGTTTATTTCAAGAAAATGGATTTATTACGGAAACGAGGAGGCTTAAAAAGTGACCGATGATTTAAAAAAATATCGGAGAAAAACTCAGGCGACTGATTTTCTCATACGCTTTTTCAGGACTCTGATTTTAATCGGGCTTAGCTTTGTAATTCTTTACCCTATTATATATATGATAAGCTGTTCTTTCAGAGAGCGTTCTGATATGAATGATCCGACTGTTATGTGGATTCCGAGAAATTTTACCCTTGATATAATTAAGGAAACTATTGAGGCTATGAATTTCGGTGAAACGCTTTATAATACTCTTGTGCTGAATATCGGTTGCTGTATTGTTCAGGTTATGTCATGTGCAGTTACTGGATACGGCTTTGCAAGATTTAAATTCAGAGGAAAAAAGCTTATGCTTGGTATTCTGATTTTTATGATTCTTGTACCTGTACAGGTTATTTCACTCCCTCTGTATACACAGTTCAGATATTTCGGAATAAAGGGTGTTTTCTCTGTTAACCTCATAGACACTTTTGCTTGTATGTATCTTCCTGCACTTCTCGGAAACGGCATACGTTCAGGACTTATTATTCTTATTTTCATGCAGTTTTTCAAGGGATTACCTAAAGAACTTGAAGATGCCGCTTGTCTTGACGGCTGTTCACCATTCGGTGCTTTTATCAGAGTAATGCTTCCTAATTCAATATCATTCATAATTACAGCATTTCTCTTTTCAATAGTCTTTTACTGGAATGATTCCTATGTAAGCTCTACATTCTTCACAAATAATCAGACTATCGGGCTGATGCTGAAAAACCTTGATTCCCATCTCAGTATGATGCTTTTCAATGACGCTTCAGTACAGATAAGCCCCAGAGAGCAGATTGTATGGATGCAGGCAGGCTGTCTTATTTCAATAGCTCCACTTCTCATTTTATACTGCTATCTGCAGAAATATTTTACCGAAAGCATTGTAAATTCAGGAATTGTAAGTTAATATGCAAAACAAAAGGGCGGATATCAATTATCCGCCCTTGATTTATTAAAGGTTTACAACCTTATTTCTTCTGTTTGTCAGTATCGGAGCTGTACCCTCTGTAACACATTCAGCTGTAACTGTTACCTTTGCAATGCTTCCGTCAGATGGAACTTTATACATTGTATCCATAAGTATGCCTTCAAGAATTGAACGCAGACCTCTTGCACCTGTTTTCTGAGCTATTGCTTTCTTTGCAATTGCAATTAATGCGTCATCCTCAACCTCAAGCTCTATATCATCATAAGCAAAAAGCTTCTTATACTGCTTGATAAGAGCATTTTTAGGCTCTGTGAGAATTCTTGCAAGTGATTCCTCGTCAAGCTCATTCAATACAGTAATAATCGGAAGTCTACCGATAAATTCAGGCACCATACCGAATTTTATAAGGTCCTTAGGAACAACATGCTTGAATATATTTTCCATTTCACTTTTCTTTGCAGTGATTTCACCGCCAAAGCCGATTGAAGCCTTGCCGATACGCTTCTGAATTGCCTTTTCAAGCCCGTCAAAAGCACCGCCGCAGATAAAGAGAATATTTTTTGTATTGATATGGATAAACTCCTGATTAGGATGCTTTCTTCCACCCTGTGGCGGAACATTTGAAACAGTACCCTCAATAATCTTGAGGAGAGCCTGCTGTACACCCTCGCCGCTTACATCTCTTGTAAGTGATGTGTTTTCAGATTTTCTTGCAATCTTATCAATTTCATCAATATAGATAATACCACGCTCTGCCGCTTCTACATCATAATCTGCAGCCTGAATAAGACGAAGCAATACGTTTTCAACGTCATCACCTACATAGCCTGCCTCTGTGATTGTTGTAGCGTCTGCAATTGCAAACGGAACATTGAGAAGCTTTGCAAGTGTCTGTGCAAGGAATGTCTTACCGACACCTGTAGGTCCGAGCAGAAGAACATTACTCTTCTGAAGCTCAACCTCGTCATCAGATTCCTCATCCTGACTGAGAATACGCTTATAATGATTATAAACGGAAACAGCAAGAGAAATCTTAGCCTCATCCTGACCGATAACGTAATCGTCAAGAAAAGCCTTGATTTCAGTCGGTTTAAGAAGCTTCATAGAAGAAGGCTTCTTATTTTTATCAGCCTTAGAGGCTTTACGATGAGCCTTTGTGGAGGTAGGTCCGAAAATCATTTCATAGCAATAGCATACACACTCGTCACAGATATTTACATCTGCAGCTGAAAGCATACTATTTACCATATTTTCACCCTTGCCGCAAAAGCTGCAGGATTTAAAACTACTATTAGCCATTTTTTCAATTACCTCTTTGTAATAACCTTATCAATCAGACCATAATCCATTGCTTCCTGAGCTGTCATATAATTATCACGCTCAGTATCGAGTTCAATCTGTTCAAGAGGCTTACCTGTAAATTCAGAGAGCATCTTATTCATCTTCAGACGTGTTTTAACAAGGTGGTCAGAGTGAATCTTAATATCAGTACACTGTCCCTGAAGACCGCCTGAAATAAGTGGCTGATGAATCATTATTTCGCTGTTAGGGAGAGCAATTCTCTTGCCCTTAGCACCTGCTGCAAGAAGAAAAGCACCCATAGAAGCAGCCATACCGATACAGATTGTTGAAACATCACATTTGATATACTGCATTGTGTCATAAATTGCCATACCTGCGGTAATTGAACCACCGGGGCTGTTTATATAAAGTGAAATATCCTTTTCAGAATCCTGACTTTCAAGATAAAGAAGCTGAGCAACAACAAGGCTTGCAGTTGCATCGTTTACCTGGTCTGAAAGCATAATAATTCTGTCATTGAGCAAGCGTGAGAAAATATCGTAAGATCTTTCACCTCTGCTTGTCTGTTCTATTACATAAGGTACTAAACTGCTCATAATTCAACGCCCTTTCAAAAGTATTTGAGTAAATCAAAATCCCACAATAAAGCGCATAAAGCGACAGGAAACAACATGCTCTGCACTGCAAATCATAAGATTAAACTGCGCAGTGTAATATTGTAAGCACCCTGAACACAGTATGTGCTATTTTATTGTGGGACAAATTTCTTATGTTAATTCAATTCTAAGGATAAGAATGTGAATTCAATTATTCAGCGTCCTCAGCCTTTTCTGCGATTGTGTTATCAACAATAGCATTTTCCTTAACAAGCTCGATAGCCTTCTGAACGAGAAGGTCGTTCTTGTATTCTTCCATAGGAATAAGCTTCTTAACAGCTTCAACATCCATCTTGTTTGCTTCTGCAATTTCAGCAAGCCCCTTGTTGATGTATTCTTCTGAAACTTCAAGCTTTTCGATTTCAGCAATCTTTTCAAGACCGAGTCTGAGCTTAACTTCGTTGATAGCTCTTTCTCTGTGTGTATCTCTGAATGAATCCATATCCATACCTGTGTACTGGAAGTAGATATCAAGATTCATACCCTGCTGTCTGAGTGTCATATCGAAGTTCTGAACGAGCTCGTCAATTCTTCTCTCGAACATGCAGTTAGGGATTGGTGAGTCAATCTTTTCGATAATAGCATTCATGATGCCGTTTTCGAATGAAGTTTCAGCCTGCTTAACAGCAGCTTCTTCAAGCTTTGTTCTGATGTCAGCCTTGTATTCGTCAACTGTTTCGAATTCAGTAGCATCCTTGATAAGCTCATCGCTGATTTCTGGGAGTTCTTCATAGCTGATAGCCTTAAGCTTGCACTTGAATACAGCTTCCTTACCAGCGTATTCTTCCATCTGATAGTTTTCAGGGAATGTAACGTTTACGTCAAATTCATCGCCGATATTGTGGCCAACAACCTGATCTTCAAATCCAGGAATGAACTGACCGCTGCCTAAACGGAGTGGGTGATCTTCGCCCTTGCCGCCTTCAAATGCTTCATCGCCGAAGAAACCTTCGAAATCGATGATAACTTCATCTTCAAGCTGAGCAGCTCTATCGTCAACAGAAACGATTCTTGCGTTTCTCTGTCTGATTGTCTTGATCTGGAAATCGATGTCTTCATCTGTGATTTCCTTAACATTCTTAGCAGCCTTGATGCCCTTGTAATCGCTGATTTCGATTTCAGGCTTTGTAACGCAGATAGCCTTAAGCTCTACGCCCTTTTCCTTATCAACTGAAACGAGTTCAACTGATGGTCTGTCAACGAGAACGAGATTTGTTTCCTTAACAGCAGCATCGATTTCAGGTCCGATAAGAGCGTTGATAGCGTCTTCGTAGAATGCACCTTCACCGAACTGCTTTTCTGCCATTTTTCTTGAAACCTTACCCTTTCTGAAGCCAGGAAGAGAAATGTTCTTCTTCTGACGCTGGTAAGCAGCCTCAACAGCATTTTCAAATGTAGCTGCATCAATTTCAATTAACAATTCAGTAGTGTTAACATCTGTTTTGTTTGATGATTTTAAACTCATATGTATATCCTCCATTATTTTCAAAACATATCTATATAATTATAGCATATTTTTATTTACTTTTCTATAGAATTTGCTCACTTCTACATTACCGACAGTTTATTCAACTTTAAGTGGTACAAATTGTAGATAATCACCCGAAACAAGAGCAAAGTCTATATCATCATAACAGCCTTTCACTGCAAGAGAGTGTCCCTTTGCTCCGTGAATATGACCGTAATAACAGCGTTTTATCTTATATCTGTAAAGAACATCAAGAATATCGTAATTAAAGCTTCCTGCAAAAATAGGCGGATAATGCATAAATACAATCGGTTCAAGCCCTGCGTCTATTGCTGATTTTATTGAAACATCAAGCCTTTGCGCCTCTCTGCCCAGGACTTTTGCATCAGCAGGCTCATCAGGCATATTTACCCAGCCTCGTGTGCCGCAGACAGCGTATTTGCCGTACGCATAGTGATTGTTATGCAGGATATTCAGCGTTTCAAACCCTGATTCTGCAAAAAAATTATCCATTTTGTTTTTCGTAGTCCACCAGTAATCATGATTTCCCTTGAGAATAATCTTTGTACCGGGAAGCTCATTGATAATGCGGAAATCCTCATACGCCTGAGCAAGCGACATCCCCCATGAAACATCACCTGCAATAACAACAGTATCATCCTTGCTGACTGTATTCTGCCAGTTTTCTATGATTCTCTGCTGATAATTATCCCAGCCGCCGAAGATTTCCATAGTCTTATCGGGAACTCCGTAACAAAGATGCAGATCTCCGATAACAAATAAACTCATTACAGATTAAAGTCCGAGGCTTTCAGCAACAAATGTTTTCATATCGTTCTTTTCAATAGAAACCTTGAAGCGAGCCTCTTTATTTTTAAGTCCTGCAAGTGATTCAGGGATTGGATAGCCTGAATATTCGCAAAGCTTATCAACCATATCATATTCGTCAATAGTTGATTTTTCGCCCTCGATAGCTTCAAGAACGCTTGCACTGAACTTGTATGGGCTTGCTGTTAAGCGATAATTGTTTTTGTCTTATCACCTGTTTCGGCAACATAATCATTGTATACCTTGACAGCAACAGCTGTATGTGTATCACATGTATATGAATACTCGTCAAAAATCTTCTTGATAGTTGTCTTTGTAGCGTCATCATCACAGAAGCCTGCACAGAAATCTTCCTTAAGAAGTGCCTTGATATCGTCAGTTACTTCGTATCTGCCTGTTTCAGCAAGAGCGCCGAACCATTCTCTTATCTTAGCGTCATCACAGCCTGTAAGGATATAAAGGAGTCTTTCAAGATTGCTTGAAATAAGAATATCCATAGATGGTGATGATGTAGCGTAGAAGCTTCTGTTTCTGTCGTATACACCTGTATTGATGAAGTCTGTGAGAACGTTGTTTATGTTTGAAGCACAAATGAGCTTATTTACAGGAACACCCATCTGCTTAGCATAGTAAGCTGCGAGAATGTTTCCGAAGTTACCTGTCGGAACAACGATATTAATCTTTTCACCTGCTGCAACTTCCTGATTCTTTACAAGCTCAGCATAAGCTGAAACGTAGTAAACAATCTGTGGAACAAGACGTCCCCAGTTGATTGAGTTTGCACTTGAGAACATAAGACCATTGTCGTCAAGCTTCTGCTTGATTTCATCATTTGTGAAAATCATCTTTACGCCGTTCTGACAGTCGTCAAAGTTACCCTTGATAGCACATACTCCTACATTGCCGCCCTCCTGAGTATTCATCTGACGTTTCTGCATAGGGCTTACACCCTGCTCAGGATAGAATACCATAATCTGAGTACCCTCAACGTCCTTGAAGCCTTCAAGAGCAGCCTTTCCTGTATCGCCTGATGTTGCAACGAGGATTACAATCTTCTTATCGAGATTGATTTTCTTTGCTGATGTTGTAAGGAAGTAAGGAAGAATCTGAAGAGCCATATCCTTAAAAGCACAAGTCGGACCGTGCCAGAGTTCAAGCATATATGTACCGTCAAAAAGATGTGAAATCTCAGTAATGCTCTCAGACTCAAAATTCTTTGTATTATACGCATTATCTGTACAGTAATGAATTTCAACGTCTGTGAAATCTGTGAGGAATTTGCTGAAAACAAAAGCCGCTCTGTCAGCATAGCTCTTATCAGCAAGTGAAGTTATTTCATCAAGAGAAATTGAAGGTATGCTTTCAGGAACGAAAAGTCCACCCTCAACAGAAATTCCCTGAGTAATAGCCTCAGCAGATGAAACCTTGATATTACTGTTTCTTGTGCTTTTATAAAACATAAAAATTCTCCATTCTGCCGCCTGCAATACACCTTGTTCAGTCCGAATGCGGCTTTTCGGATATGAGGCGATAATAGGCAGATACAGTCTGCCTAATCTATAAATATCGTAAAAACGATAAAAAAGCAAATTCAGAAGATAAAAGGCATTCCCGTTGTATCAAAAGCATTCCTGACGTAATCTATCTTATAGTATTTAACGCCATCGAAAATTACTCTTGCTACGTCAAATCTCGGCTGTAAATCCGATTTATTCTTAACGCAGTAGTCACAAGCCGCCCTGACAATCAAGCGCTGCTTACGCTTTGTAACAGCATCAAAGCCGTTTGTAAGTCCGTCAGGCTTGCGTGTCTTTACCTCGACAAATGCAAGATAAACACCATCGGAGGCGATTATATCAATCTCTCCGCCTTTTATACGGTAATTCCTTTTTATAATAGTATATCCGTTTTTTTCAAGATAACGGCATACAAATTCTTCGCCGATTTTTCCAATCTGACTATTTTCCATTGAGAAGCTTCCTCAGAAAAGTCTTTCTGTGCACCTCTGACGGTCCATGCTCAAGTATAAGCTCATTATGAAGCTTTGTACCATAGCCCTTATGCTTTTCAAAGGCATACTGCGGATATTTTTCCGCAATCTCTTTCATGTATCTGTCCCTTGCCACCTTTGCAAGAATTGAAGCGGCGGCAATTGAAGCCGAGGTTGCGTCACCCTTTATGACAGCCTGAGTTTTTACTCCGTCAATTTCGGGAGCTTTATTTCCGTCTATAAGAGCAATATCGGGAGTAATTCCAAGCCCCTTGACAGCTCTTGTCATAGCAAGCATTGTAGCCTGCAATATATTGATTGAGTCTATCTCTTCAACTGAAGCAGTAGCAATGCAGTATGCTTCGGATTTTTCAATTATTTCATCAAAAAGCTTTTCTCTTTTCTTTTCAGAGAGCTTTTTGCTGTCGTTGACCCCCTCAATAACAGCATCTTTTTTCAAAATAACAGCCGCAGCATAGACATCTCCAGCAAGAGGTCCTCGCCCTGCCTCATCAACGCCGCATAAAATGCTGTAATCGTTTCTTACAGCTTCATCATATTCGTAAAGTCCGCAGTTTTCCATCAGTTTTCACCGCCTGTGAAATCAGATGGTTTTTCAAGAGTAATACGTCCGAGCTTGCCAGACCTATATTCATCAAGTACAGTAATAGCGGCTCTTTCATAGTTTACCTCACCGCCTGAGATAAGCATACCTCTTTTTCTGCCGATTTTATCAAGAAGCTCATATCCTGTATCTTCAGCAGAAATTTCTATCTTATATCTTGAAACAAGAACTTCGGGATAGTTTTCCGCAAGATTGGCAAGGAGCGTCATAGCAAGCGATTCAATATCAAGGATATCGTCCTTTATTGCGCCTGTAAAAGCAAGCTTGCAGGCAATAGTCTGATCGTCAAACTTAGGCCAGAGTACACCAGGCATATCAAGCATTTCTGCTCCGTCGCCGATTTTCACCCACTGCTTTGTGCGTGTAACACCGGGTCTGTCCTCAACCTTTGCACGCTTTGACTGCGCCATTTTATTGATAAATGAGGATTTTCCTACATTCGGAATACCAACAATCATAAGTCTTATGGGACGTCCGACCATTCCCTGTGCATTTCTCTTTTCAAGAAGCTCTTTAAGCACTTTTGACTTAAGTACGGGCAGAAAATTCTTTACTCCCTTTCCGTTTTTGCAGTCAACAGCAATAGCAGTAATGCCGAGCGTTCTGAAATAATCAATCCACAGCGTTGTTATTTTATCGTCTGCCATATCACATTTATTAAGAAGAATCATCTTCGGCTTTCCTGCGGTCAGTCTGTCCATTTCTGGATTTCTGCTGCTTAAAGGAGTACGGGCGTCAAGTATTTCCACAACGCCGTCTACAAGCGACAGATTAGACTGGATAAGACGTCGTGTCTTAGCCATATGCCCAGGAAACCACTGTATATCCTTCATCTGCGTATTATCCACGAACATCCTCCTTATTCGATAAAACCGAATTTATTCATCGGTGAAATTCTCATAACAGCCTTGCCTACGATACTTTCTTCCGAAACAAGACCAATTGCAATATCTCGGCTATCTCTTGAAATTCCTCTGTTGTCGCCGAGTACAAATACATAGCCTTCAGGAATTCTGAACGGATATTTACCCGTAAAAGCACCCTCGTCAACATGAGTAAGCCCTGTAATATACGGCTCATTAAGCAGCTTGCCGTCAACATAGACAAAGCCCTTTTCAAAATCTATATCGAGAACCTGTCCTTCGGCAGCAATAACTCGCTTGATAATCTGCTTGCCGAGTCCATCTCTGTATTCAAGCTGACCGTCGTCACTGAAAACAACAGATTCCTGACAATCTATAACGATAATATCGCCGAACTTGTAATCTGTATCCCATGAAAAAACGAGAATTCTCTCATCGGGATAAAGAGTCGGCACCATAGATTCACCCTTGACAATAGCCATTCTCAGCACAAAAGTGAAAAACATGGTAATAACGAATGCAGAGATAAATACAGTTTCAAGTATATCGAGAATACTGTTCAAAACAGCTTTTTTAGTGAGCTTTTTCTGCGGCTTCGCATTATTTTCAATCATCGGAAAACCCTCCGACTAATAAATCAGATTTTTAAAGCTGAATTTCTTTGTATCAGTTTCAGCGTCATACTCGGCATACTTCATAACAACCTTGCCGTAAATCTGATTTTTCTTGATAAAACCTACATTAGGATGACGGCTGTCTACTGAGTTATTACGGTTATCACCCATTACAAAATAATATCCATCAGGAACTGTAAGTGGATATCTGAATGCGCCGTAATCAGTATTAGTAAGAGTATTACCGAGGAATTTTTCCTCAAGCACGTTGCCGTTTACAGTAACAGCACCTGTTTCTGTATTAAGGTCGATAACATCGCCGCCCTCAGCAATAACTCTCTTGATAAGACATCTTTCATAACCGCCGCTTGAACCCTTTACAACATTCTTGCTGTCGCTCATAAGGTAAGCACAGTCATTATCTATAACAACAATATCACCGTAAGAAAGATCAAAGAATACTGTTGACATAAATACCTGATCATCAGGCTGAAGAGTATTCTTCATAGAATTGCCGACAATCTGAACGGGATGCAAGAAATAAGTCATAATAAGAATAACCATAAAAACAGTAATGAGAGTAGATTCCATTATATCCAAAAGGTCATTCACAAATTTTGATTTTTTCTTTGGCTGTTTTGCAGCTGTATTGTTTTCTGTAACGTTTTCGTTTTCTATAATGTTATTGTTTTCCATACAATCACCATTTCAAGCAGTTACCGCAAAATCGGTAAAAGCTGCCGTACATTCCGGCGACGGCAAACCAAAAAATAGCAAAAAAGGGACAAAAAGTCCCTTGAAAAAGCAGGAGAATGCGTCGGACAGAAAACTGTCCGAAACGCAACAATCCACCTGAAGAAAAATTAGCGAATCTGTTCCTTAACCTTAGCAGCCTTACCAACTCTATCACGGAGATAATAAAGCTTAGCTCTGCGAACCTTACCGCTTCTTACAACCTCAACCTTGTCTACAACAGGTGAGTGGAGAGGGAATACTCTCTCAATACCACAGCCGTGAGCAACACGTCTAACTGTGAATGTTTCGCTGATACCACCGTGCTTCTTAGCAATTACAGTACCTTCAAAGATCTGGATACGGCTCTTATCGCCTTCCTGAATCTTTACGTGAACCTTTACTGTGTCACCGATGTTGAACTGTGGTGCTTCAGCTTTCAGGCTTGAATCGCTGATCATTTTAAGTGCATCCATTTTTTCTTCCTCCTAAAATTTCCGAATATTCATACCTTTATTCATCATACACCGTTTCAGCTAACGGAAGATGAAAAAGCTGCAGAAATCATACTCTGCCAGCGTCAAGGCAGCGGACTATCCGATTTAATGTCTTTCGGCATTAACGCTCATCTGCACCATGCAGACGGACTTCAAATGCTCTTTAATCATACCATATTCCGTAAAAAAATGCAAGCGTTTTTATAAAAATTTTTCTCCATTATCGGAAATTATGCTATTTCGGCAAATTTTAACCATATCTATCGGATAATTTATAACATTTTTAAATGCGTCTATAAGAAGTGATGGATTATAGTTTGTCTGTGTACCCGCGGGAAGAATTACATTAAAGCTCACACAGCTATCATCACACACAAGCTCTGATGTCTCAACAGAAGGTTTAAGGTCGATTTCGCTCATGCCCTTTTTTGTTTTCTTTTCAACAATAATTGAATCTCTCTGAAGAAAATCGGAAAAATCCTTCATAAGCTTCTGAGTATCATCACAGAACATCTTTACTGAAAATTCCGAACGTGCAATTGCAGTAATCTTGTTTACAGGAGCAAAAGCGGAAATAAATTCAATTCCCTCAGGCATAACTGCATTGAGCTTTGAAACTATTTCATCAAAATCAACCTCTGAATTAAGATTGAAATCCATAATCTCACAGTCACTCTCATATCCGAGTGAAAGAGCAAGCGCAAACGCTATATAAGGATGCGGATTATAGCCCTCTGTATACCATATAGGAAGTCCTGTGCGGCGGAATGCTCTGAGCATAAAGCGGTTAAGATCAAGATGCGATATATATTTTGCTCTGCCTGTTTTTCTGAATACTGTTCTTACCTTAATCAAAGCATCTCACCCCCGTTTCCTTAACTACACCGCAAGCCGAGCATTTCTGACGGCAATTCGGAGTTGTCTTTGCCATTCTTGCTGTTTTATCCTCATTGATAAGGAAATTCTTTGATACATAATAATTTATATGATCCCATGGTAGAATCTCATCATATTCACGGAATCTGTGAGCATAGAATGCAGGAGAAATTCCGCATTCTTCAAAAGCTTCAACCCATTTATCGAACTTGAAATGCTCGCCCCAGCTGTCAAACTTACAGCCTTTTTTCCATGCCGCAAATATAACCTCTGAAAGTCGTCTGTCACCCTTTGCAAGTACAGCCTCAAGCAGACTTACATCGGAATTATGCCAGCTTACCTTGATTTTCTTTGTTTTTATCGAATCAATTAGAAGCTTCTGCTTGCGTTCGATTTCTTCCTTTGTATCCTGTGCTTCAAACTGGAAAGGAGTAAACGGCTTCGGAACAAAAGTAGCTGTACTTATTGAAACCTGAACTCCCCTGCCCTTAGGACGATTTTCGATAGTATAATACATATCGACAATTCTCTGTGCAAGCTCTGCTATGCCTACTATATCTTCGTCTGTTTCGGTTGGAAGCCCCATCATAAAATAAAGCTTTACTGTGCTGTATCCGCCCTCAAACGCAATACGGCAGGTGTTCATTATTTCTTCTTCTGTGACATTCTTATTGATTACGTCACGAAGTCTTTGTGTTCCTGCCTCAGGAGCAAAGGTAAGTCCGCTTTTACGGACTTTTTTTACTTTTTCAAGAAGTTCCTCTGAGAAATTATCAATTCTGAGCGATGGAAGTGCAAGATTGATATGCTCACCCTCTGTATAGTCAATGAGGTTTGAAAGCATATTGTTTATGTCTGAGTGGTCGCTTGTACTGAGCGAGCAGAGCGAAAGCTCGTCATAGCCCGTATTTTCACATAAGACCTTTGACTGCTTACATATGTTTAATGTTGATTTTTCTCTGAAAGGACGATATATAAATCCTGCCTGACAGAAGCGACAGCCTCTTATACATCCTCTGAGAACTTCAACAGATACTCTGTTATGTACGATATCAGTAAACGGAACAACAAAGTTTTCCGGATAATAAACGCTGTCCATATCCTTGATATAACGCTTTGTCACAACAGCAGGAGCATTCCCCTTCGGCACAACAGCTTTTACTGTATTATCAGCGTTATACTCAACATCGTAAAGCGAAGGAACATACGCACCCTTTATCTGTGAAACAGCTCTGAGAAATTCGCTTCTCTTTGCGCCTTTTCTCTTGAATTCATGATACAGATCCATGATTTCAAGGTTTACCTCTTCGCCCTCGCCGAGAATGATTATATCAAAGAAATCAGCAAGAGGCTCAGGATTACAAACGCACGGACCGCCTGCAACAACTATCGGAGAAAGCTCTTCGCCTCTGTCCTTTGCCCATACAGGAATTCCCGCAAGGTCAAGCATATTAAGCACATTTGTGTATGAAAGCTCATACTGCATTGTAAAGCCTACAAAATCAAATTCTTTTACAGGGTCAAGGCTTTCAAGAGCATAGAGAGGGATGTCGTTTTCTCTCATTATAGCTTCAAAATCCTCCCACGGAGCAAAAACACGCTCGCACCAGTAATTCTCTCTCTCATTTATAAGAGAATACAGAATTTTCATTCCGAGGTGCGACATACCGATATCATAGCTATCAGGGAAACAAAATGCAAATCTCACATCAACCTTTGATTTATCCTTTATTACACTTCCACATTCACCGCCGATATAGCGTGACGGTTTCTGAACGGAAAGGAGATATTTTTCAATTTTATCTTTAAGCATAATTATCCTCCGCAATTATAGTTCAGATTATATTTTACTATATTTTCATAGATTTATCAAGGGTTTTGATAAATTTTGGATGTCGCTTTGCATGGTCAGATAATATCCGCCACTACACGTCTTTTCTGCGTGTATTGTATATGAACATCATAACAGCCGAGGCAATAATAACCGCATAACCGATAATGCTCATAAACTCGGGAATATGTCCGAAAAATACAAATCCTAAAAGCATAGAAAAAATAAGCTGAGAATAATCATATACGGATATTTCCTTTGCGGGAGCGTGGAAATATGCCGCAGTAATCGAAAACTGACCGCCTGCCGCAGATAACCCTGCACCAATCAGTGCCGCAAGCTGTTTTGCTGTCATAGGCTCAAAAGAAAATATCAGATACGGTACTGTAACAAGACACGAAAATCCCGAAAAGAAAAGCACTATCATTGATTTGTTTTCGCCATTCTGTCCGAGTCTGCGTACAAATGTATAAGCCGCACCTGCTGCAATGCCACCAATAAGTCCGATTATTGAGGCTGGATTGTGAAAAAGCTCTGTCGTAGGTCTTACGATGAATAAACTTCCGATAAAAGCCAAAAATACGATTAACCCTTGTCTTAGATTAAGCTTTTCCTTTAAAATCAGATACGAAAATAAAATTGCAAAAAACGGCGACATCTTATTGAGCATTGAAGCATCTGAAAGCACAAGATGTTCTATTGCAAAGAAATTACAGAAAATCCCGATAGTTCCTGCCACAGCACGCATTAAAAGGTCGGGGAGGTATTTCCTGCGGATTGTTATTTTTTCCTTGTTTTTTATCATAATTGCAAGCGCAAAGAAAAAAGCAATTAGATTTCTGAAAAAAGCCTTCTGAACAAAATGAATATCGCCTGCAATACGGATAAATAAAGCCATAAGTGCAAAAAAGAACGCTGAAAGAATTATAAAGAATATTCCCTTGTATTTTGATTTCATATTAAACATCTCCTGTACTTATCTGAGAATATCACGTTTTGCAGTCAAATGCAATAGCCTCTTTGATTGGTGATTTTGTATAAATGTGCTATTGACTTTTTGTGCATAAATCTGATATAATCTTATATGTGTAAAAATCTGGAAAATACTCTTGTTCCGCTGTTTTTACCTGCTTATCAACATGAAAGGAGCTATCTATGTATAAAAAAATTTTTTCTCATGTAGGCAAGTATAAAAAATATGCAATTCTTGCACCGATTACAATTACGGGCGAAGTTGTTATGGAGGTTCTTATTCCGCTTGTAATGGCTCAGATTATCAACAACGGTATTCTTGAAGGAAATATCGGATATGTTGTCAAAATGGGACTTCTGATGATACTTATGGCGACTGTTTCACTTTTCTTCGGTGCTGTTGCAGGTCGTTTTGCCGCTGTTGCAAGTGTGGGATTTGCTAAGAATTTGAGAAGCTCACTCTTCAAAAAGGTTCAGGATTTTTCTTTCTCCAATATTGATAAATTCTCTACCGCTTCACTTTTAACACGACTTACTACTGACATAAATAATACTCAGAATGCATTTATGATGATAATCAGAACAGCTTTCCGTGCTCCGATTATGCTTGTTTTTGCACTCGTTATGACAATCAGAATCAACCCGAAGCTTTCAACGGTATTCCTTGTTGTTGTCCCTGTGCTTGCAATTGCAATTATCCTTGTACTCACAAACGCTCACCCACGATTCCTTAAAATGCTCACAAAATATGATGCTATGAACTCAAGCGTACAGGAAAACCTTGTAGGTATCAGAGTTGTAAAGGCTTTTGTCCGTGAAGATCATGAAAAAAAGGATTTTGAAAAAACAGCAGACGGAGTAAGAAAGGCTCAGGTATTCGCTGAAAAGCTTATTATCCTTGTTTCTCCTTTTATGCAGATGTGTATATACACTTGTATTGTCGCTATTTTATGGTTCGGCGGAAAAATGGCAATAAACGGCGATATGGAAATCGGCTATCTTGCAAGCTTTATTACTTATGTAACTCAGATTCTTATGTCGCTTATGATGCTCTCAATGATTTTTATGATGATTATCATTTCAAGAGCTTCTATCGAAAGAATATGTGAGGTTCTTGATGAAGAACCTGATATAAAAGACAGTGAGAAATCTTCCGCAGAATTTGCTGATGGCTCTATCATATTTGAAAATGTAAATTTCAGCTATTTTAAAGATAAAAATAATCTTGCACTTGAAAATATCAATCTTAAAATCAATTCAGGCGAAACTATCGGTATTATCGGCGGTACTGGTTCATCTAAAACAACACTTGTACAGCTTATTCCACGTCTTTACGATACTACCGAGGGTAATGTAATTGTAGGCGGTAATAACGTAAAGGATTATTCAATAGAAGCTCTCAGAAGCGAGGTTGCAATGGTGCTTCAGAAGAATGTCCTCTTCTCAGGCACAATCAAGGAAAATCTCCTGTGGGGCGATGAAAACGCTACTGACGAGGAAATATATGACGCTTGTAAATCAGCCTGTGCTCACGATTTCATTATGAGCTTCCCTGACGGATACGAAACAAATCTCGGACAGGGCGGTGTAAATGTATCGGGCGGTCAGAAACAGCGTCTTTGTATCGCAAGAGCTTTAATCAAAAAGCCGAGAATCATCATTCTTGACGACAGCACAAGTGCAGTCGATACAGCTACTGACAGCAGTATCAGAAAGGCATTCAGAGAAAAGCTTGCAGATACTACTACACTTATTATTGCTCAGCGTATTTCTTCAGTTAAAGATGCTGACAGAATTATTGTTATGGACGACGGAAAAATCGATGGTATAGGAACTCATGATGAGCTTCTTGCAAATAATACGATTTATCGTGAAGTTTACGAATCACAACAGAAAGGAGCTGAAGATTAATGCCTCCGAAGAATAAACAGTTTATGGGCAAGCCTGAAAACACATTTTCAACGCTGAAAAGAATTTTCAGCTATATGTACGGCTTTAAGCTTCACCTTATTGTTACGCTTATTGCGATTATCTTTGCTTCTGCCGCAGGTGTTGTGGGAAATTCGCTTATAGCTCCGATTATTGATGATTATATTACTCCGTTTATCGGCAAGGAAAACCCTGAATTTTCAGGACTTATAAAAATCCTCTGCGTTATGATTGCAGTATACGCAGTCGGTGCGCTTGCGACATTTATATTCCAGCGTGTTATGCTTATAGTTTCAACTACTACTCTTTATCGTATCCGTACTGACCTTTTTAATAAAATGGAATCATTGCCGATAAGATATTTTGATAATCACACTCACGGCGAGCTTATGAGTCTTTACACAAATGATACTGACGCTCTTCGTGAAATGCTCAGTAACAGTATTGCTCAGTTTATCACATCAGCAATTACAATTATCGGAGTATTTACAGCAATGCTCATTTACAGCTGGTTGCTCACAATTATTGTTGTACTTGTGCTGTTTCTTATGTTCTTTGTTATCGGATTTATCGGCAAACGAAGCGGCGAAGGCTTCAAGGCTCAGCAGCAGGCTCTTGGCAAGGTAAACGGATATATCGAAGAAATGACCGAAGGACAGAAGGTTGTAAAGGTATTCTGCTATGAAGATGAAGCTTGCAGAGAATTTGAAAAAATCAACGACGAGCTGTGCAAGGCTTCAACTAAAGCCAATACTTTTGCAAATATCCTTATGCCTATTATGAATAATCTCTCATATCTCCATTATGCAGTTACTGCTATTGTGGGAAGTATTATGGCTATTAAGGGTATAGGCGGTATGAAGGTCGGCAAGGTTGTTGCTTATTTGCAGTTCACACGTTCATTCTCACACCCGATTACACAGGTTTCACAGCAGTTCAATGCTGTTCTTGCGGCTCTTGCAGGTGCAGAGAGAATCTTCAAGGTTATTGATGAAACTCCCGAAGAGGATAACGGCTATGTTACACTTGTAAATGCTGAAATCAAGCCTGACGGAACAATTACAGAAAGTGCTGTCCGCACAGGTCAGTGGGCATGGAAGCATCCTCATAAGGCTGACGGAACTATCACCTACAAAAAGGTTGAGGGAAGAGTTGAATTTGATGATGTTGTATTCGGATATGTTCCTGAAAAGACCGTACTCAATGGCATAAGCCTTTATGCAGAGCCGGGACAGAAAATTGCTTTTGTAGGCTCTACCGGTGCAGGAAAAACCACAATCACAAATCTTATCAACAGATTCTATGATGTTCCTGACGGTAAAATCCGTTATGACGGAATCAACATCAACAAAATCAAAAAGGACGATTTAAGACGTTCGCTTTCAATGGTACTTCAGGATACACATTTGTTTACAGGTACTGTTATGGAAAACATCCGCTACGGCAGACTTGATGCTACTGATGATGAAGTTTATGCTGCTGCTAAGCTTGCAAATGCAGATACATTTATCAGACATCTTTCAGACGGATATAACACTATGCTCACAGCAGACGGCGCAAATCTCAGTCAGGGACAAAGACAGCTTCTTGCTATTGCGAGAGCCGCTGTTGCTGATCCGCCTGTTCTGATTCTTGACGAAGCTACAAGCTCAATTGATACAAGAACAGAAGCTCTTATTGAAAAGGGTATGGATAGTCTTATGGAGGGCAGAACTGTTTTCGTTATTGCTCACAGACTTTCGACTGTCCGTAATTCTCACGCAATTATGGTACTTGAAAACGGTAAGATTATCGAAAGAGGTAATCACGATGACCTTATTGAGCAGAAAGGTAAATACTACCAGCTTTATACAGGTATGTTTGAGCTTTCGTAATCAGGTTTATTGTTTTGTAGGGGAAGAAATCATCTTCCCGCAATCAAAAACACCAATCGGGCGGATAATATCCGCCCCTACATAGTATAATTGGTGTTATGAAATCAAAAAGGTATTGACATTCATCTCTAAGCATGTTATAATAAATACAGCTAAAGAGATACTGTGTCCACGAGGACACACAAAAGAAAAAACCGAGAGCCGCGAACTCTCGGTTTTTTTTGTGCTTTGTCGGACTCACTCCCTGTCAAGCCACTTGCAAATGTAGTAGCTAATTACACCTGCTATAACAGAAATTAAAAGAGATACTATGTATTCCACGAGTTCCACCTCCTTCCTGACGGAAGAAGCCGACAAGCACATTATAAAATTTTTTGTAATATAGTGTCAATATAACGAAAAATAAAACGGGCGGAAATTCCGCCCGTTTCGCATTATCTGCCTAAAATCTGTGATGTAAGGATTTCTAAATCCTGTGCATTTACTGCCGAGTCGCTGTTCATATCAGCGGCTTTTTTTGCATAGCTGTCATTACTTCTGCCTGAGATTATTTCTCTCATTACTGCAATATCAAATACATCAGAAATTCCGTCTTTATCAAGGTCACCCTTTAATACCTTTTCTTCGGGCTGAACAGTTGCATTCGGATCTTCTGTATATACAATTCTGAACATATACAGACCGCTTCCTGCTGACGCTATATAATATGTTCCTGTTGACGGAACTGCAAATGTATATGCGTCAATTGATGTTCCGTTTACTCCCGAAACGCTGTTTACAACATTTCCGCTTGCATCAAGAAGATTTACAGTTCTTTCTGCCGTTGCATTTGAGGACATCATATATACCTTCAATGTTCCTGCTTTAGGAGCGTTAATCTGCACTGAACGGTTTTCTGTTGTTCCCTTTCCGCCAAGATTAAGTCTGTTTGTTGAGGTAAAGCTTCCATCTGAGGCTGTTGCCGCATGATTTGCAACGCTTACTGCGTCTGCCGCATTAACCTTGATTGTATACATACTGTTCACCTTGTTATCTGAGCTGTATGAAGCTACTGAAAGCTTACTTGAATCAAACACATAATCAGCACTTGATGGTGTTTCAGGTGTTGTAGGATTACTTGGCTCATTCGGATTGCTCGGATTTGTATTTACTGAGCCGTTTCCATATGCCTTGTTCTGCATTCTTCCTGCATAAGCAAGCACTTCTGTTTTTGCTTCATCAGCAGTCTGTGCCTTATATCCGTTAAGATAAATAAGTGAAGAATTGATATCAAAGTTATCGTATGAAGCTCCGCCTGCAACAAGATTATTGATATTTGCTGAGGCTGTTCTTGAATTTACAGCTGTATAGATTGAATTTCCCTTACAGTTTACAAGCTTGTCATTGTATGATTTGATTGTACCGCTGTATTGGTCATTACCCATTGCCTCTGTATCAAGAGGAAGATTACTTCCGTCAAAATAGTTTGCTTCCGAGAAAATCTTTGAATTATATGAAGCACCGATACCGTAACCTGAATTACCTCTGAAATAGTTATTGTAAACGTGGATATGAGCATTTCTTGCTCTTGGATTTCTTGACTCTGTTCCGTCAAAATAGTTGTGGTGATATGTTATCCAGTCCTGTAAATGACTTGTGCCACCGCCTACAAGTGATGTCTTGTGACAGCCCTGATAGTGATTGTAGGAAATTGTAACATAATTCGTCCACTTTATATCTGTTGAGCCATCGCCCTCTGCCTTATCAGCGTCAACTGTTCCGTTGCCTGCGTATTCGTTTTTACCTACACCGAATGTGTTATTATGAATCCATATTCTTTCACTTCTGCTTGAATCGCTGCCTGTAATTCCCACAGCATCATCAGGATACTGATAGAAATAGAGATTTCTTACTTCGATATTCTTTGAACGCTTGATTTCAAATCCCCATCTTACAAGATGTGCGTCAGTACCAACACCCTCGATTGTTACGTTAGACATATTCTGCATATAGAGCATATGCGAGCCGTCATTTGATGAACCATCATTAGCCTTTGCACCTGACGGAACATTTACATCACCGATAATTCTTACAATAAGGTTGCTTCCCTTACTGCTGTAAAGAATATTATAAAGTCCTGTCTTTCCACCGAATGAAACAGTATCCTTTGTTGCATCGGTTACATAGATTATTGTTGCGCCTGCCTTTGGAGTACCGTCATTATTGTATGCGCCTACTCCCTCTGAATTATTCCAGTGGGCATAGCCTGACCTGTCGTATGACATTGTTGTTACAGTACATTCAGATGTACCTGCCGAGCCCTGAATTTTAATATCGTATGAAGTATTTCCCTTTAAGCCAGGAATATCTACTCTGTTGCTTCTTATAAGCTGTGAGTCTGCCTTTATGTAGTCAGAAGCTGAATGCTCTTTATATGATACAGTTACATTGCTTCCGATTTTTGAGCTGTCCCACTCTGCATAGGCTGTTTCATACCAGCCGCCGCACAGTTTTATTGCTTCTGTCTGATTTGTATTGCCGTTATTCCCGGTATTACCATTGTTTTCGCCTGATATACCTGTTTTATTCAGGAATGATGGTGTCCAGCCGCTGAAATAATCTGTCATCTTAACTGTTGCGGCATCTGATGCTGAAAGAACGTGTCCCTTTCTGCTTGAAAGATTTACTGCTGTTCCGTCTGCAAGCTTTGTGCCGTATTCCTTGTATGTAGCCTGAGTAGGCTGTACTCCACTCATGCTTGTCCAGCCCTCAGCCTTGATGAGATTATTATTCTGAATTGTTGTATTGAGGAATAATACAACTGCTGTTTCGCTCCATGGTCTGCCAAGATATCCTGAGGATACAGACTGATTTGGATTTCCTGTGATTTTACAGTTATTGAAGAGATATCCTCTTGTCTGCTGTCTTGCCGCTGTGATATAACCGCCTACAGCTGTACTGCTGTAACCGAAGAATGAAAGCTCGCAGTTATCGAAAACATAATCGCCGCTTCCGAAAATATAGTCTGTGTTGCCCTCAATTTTACAATTTCTGAAATAGCCTGTTTTGCTGCCTGTATAGAGAGTGTCCTGACTGCCGAGGAATTTACAGTTGTAAAATTCAGCTCTGTCCGCATCAATTGTAAGTGCCGCACCTCTTTCGGTTGCCGCCTTGCTTCTTACGTCTGCCCACTGATTTGTTCTGTCAAATGTTATTGACTGTGAGCCTGAAGGAGTAACTCCGTCTGCAATTTCTTCCTGTGTAACATAACGGTTGAAAGAATTTTCAAAGATAATGTTTTCAGCCTTGAAATCGTTTGCCTTTGAAAGAAGCTGTACTGTACCGCCCCAACGCTGAGTAGGCTCTGCCTTTGAGGATTTTGCAGCGGCATTTGAAGCGTTATAGCGTCCGTCACTTCCTACGCTGTAATATTTATAGCCTATTCCGTAATACCATGTAAGTACAACATCGCCCTTTGAAGGCTCGTCGTTTACAAATGTAATGTATGGTGTCTGAATTACAAGCTGTTCACGATAAGTTCCCGGAGCAATATGAACTGTAATTCTTGAAGCCTCGCTTGTCGGATTAATTTGCTGACATACTGAAAGTGCTTCTCTTACTGTGTTGTAGTTATTGTTTCTGCCCGAATATCCAACATAAATATCAGTTGTTGAAGCCGCATTTGTCATCTGAGGGTAAATCATAGGCTGAGAGAAAAGCATTACCGCAGCTGTTAAAACTCCTGCCGCTTTTTTCAGCAATTTTTTTGCAGTGAATATCATTATTACACTTCCTTTTTTCATCTTGATAATGCTTGAAGCAATACCATATAATTGCACAAGTCGGTATTGCTTCAATCGGGTTTATTCTGTTTTCATCACTTTATTCAGTATAAATTGAGAGGGATATACCGAAATGATATATGCTGCTTTATCGCTGCCTACACGATAAAACTTCAATAATTGCCTCATGGACAAATTATTTCAAAAGAATAGCCGTATTAATTAAAATACGGCTTTTCGGTTTGATACTTAGTATGTGTGGGTTACTTTGTATAAACCTAAGTTAGTGATTAACACCGTTGGTGTTTATATGTTGAATTATCGGACTTATTCGTGCACGATAATTTAACAGCTTTTAATTGCTTCAGACTGGGAGAGTATCAATTATCTGAAGTACATACTTCTGAATTGCGATTGCATCCTGAAGATTGATGCCGTTACCGTTTTCATGAACGTCGCCATTCTTTCTTCCCTGTTCTGAGATTGAATATTTAGTTGAATTAAGGAGATAGCACTTAATAATAACTGCATCTGAAATATCAACTGACTTATCACAGTTTACATCACCGTAAATAATTGGTTCAACAACAGGTGCTGTTGTAGTTGTAGTAGTTGTGGTAGTTGTAGTTGTTGTAGTTGTTGTGGTAGTGGTTGTTGTAGTTG
>JAFWWU010000139.1 GCA_017523285.1 Ruminococcus sp. | reverse complement strand
TTGAGAGTATCGAACCCCGGCAGCTATCGCACAGTTCGCTCCAGAATCGCTTGTGTGGCGTTTTCAGAGATGCAGTCGGGAAACGGATACCCAAAGCATAACCGAGCGGAAATAAGGGGCTTTTTGAAAGCGTTTGCAGAGTTGAAATAGGATGGATTTCAGGCAAGTTCAGGGGGTGAGATAGTTTGCTGGTTAAAGTTTTGGCGTCACAGCCGCCAAAACGACCACCTCGGACGAGCAAAGCTCGCCGATTCTTCGGCATTTTAAGCACATTCAACTAAAGGCGTCTGTTATCGGAATTTCGGAAACTGTGGGTGTCTTGAAATAGAATTTCAGCCATTATTTACGGAATTTGCGTGATTTCAGGCAGGTGTCACAAATCAGAGTCCTCCTTTGGAGGGCAAGCATAGCATGTGGCTATCCACATGCACAGAATCGGGAGAACCCGACCCCCTTTTCAGAGTAATAAGCACTTGAAATAGGTGCGTAACGAATTAACACATAAACAAAATGGAGGAATGCTATGATTAAAGATATAAAAGCTGATGAAAAAGTAAACGGACTTGAAAAGCCGTTGTGTCAAAAAGATTCCGATGTTGAAGTGGGAGGTTATCAAGATAACTTTATCGATGGTGTAACTTATCGAGTGTGGAGTGCGTTTGAAGGAGGAACAAATATGGAGCAAAGTCTTGAAAATCTTATGCTGCGCAAACTTGAAACGGGTGAAGATATGGGCGAAGTTATAGATGAGTATGAGGAAATGATTAAGCGTAAAAATAATGAAGCTGAGATAGGAGTACAAAGCGAAGAAGAAAACATTGACTTTGTGCTGTAAAAAATATTCAAATTTTGTTGGATATATAGGATAATCATGATCTAACGGAAAACGCTTGCTTTGTGCCGACAGATGTGATATACTGTTGGTGCAAGGCTATGCGTGACCGTTGCTGTACGAAAGGAGAATGATTATGCAGCAGAAACACGCAGCATTATATTGCAGACTCTCAGTGGATGATGGAAATATCAGTGGTAGCGTATCCATCGAAACGCAGAAAATCTTATTGGAACAGTACTGTCAGGCTCACAGCATCACAGAATATGAGTTCTACTGTGATGACGGCTACAGCGGTACAAACTTCAACCGTCCTGCATTTCAGCAACTGCTTAGTGACATCCACGCAGGCAAAATCAATCTTGTGGTTGTAAAAGACCTGTCCCGATTCGGCAGAAATTATGTGGAGGTCGGACTGCAGGTAGAACATTTCAAGGAACAGAACGTGCGATTCATTGCGGCGGATGATCACTACGATTCCACAATCAATGAAGATGATCTGATGTTCCCGATGAGAAATGTGATGAACGAGATGTATGCACGTGACGTGTCAAAGAAAACGAAAGCCGCCAAGAAAGCCAAGGCAAAGGCAGGACAGTTTATGGGTTCCAAGCCGCCGTTCGGCTACAAGCTGGATCCCAATGACAGACATCATCTTGTGATTGATGAGCCTGCGGCAGAGGTTGTAAGAAGAATATTCAGGCTGACAGCAGACGGTGCAGGCTACAATAAAATCACAAGAATTTTCAGAGAAGAAAAGGTGATGAATCCAATCACCTACTTCAACCAGAACAATCCCGATTACTTCAAAGCTGACTACTGGCGAAAAGAATTTGACTGGCATGTTACCTCAGTCAGAGCAATTCTTAATAATGAGGTGTATCTTGGAATGCTTATCTATGGAAAATACCGTAACAAGTCCATGAAAAGCACAAGCAAGGTGAAGAATCCTCCTGAGGATTGGATTGTTGCAGAGAATACTCATGAACCTATCATATCTAAAGAGTTGTGGGATACTGCACATAAGGTTATGAGTTCAAAACGCAGACCTGTAAAGACAGGAGAACTTCAGATATTTGCTGGACTTTTGTACTGTGCAGACTGTGGTCACTGCCTGACTTATGGACAGAAGCAACGTAAGGACGGAAGCTATTATGGCGCCTATGCGTGCTGGATGTACAGAACTCATGGCAAAGAATATTGTGCTTCTCATTATATCAGATATGACACCATATACGATCTGGTGCTGATAAATCTGAGAACAGTGTTGTGGAACTACCGCAATAACACTCAGAAGTTTTATAAAATTCTTGAAAGAAAGTACGAAACAGATTTTATGAAAGAATACAAAGAACTGAAAAATGAGTACGAAAAGAAACAACGTAGAGTTGAAGAAGTTGATAAAATACTGTGTAAGCTTTATGAGGATAATGCACTTGGAAGAATTACCGATGAAAGATACGATATGCTTTCCACACAATATGAATCTGAGCAGAATGCAATAAAAAAAGAGCTTCCTGAGATGATAAAAAGAATGGGAGAGCTTAATGCACAGAATGATTCCACAGAAAAATTCGTGAAGCTCATCAGGAAGTACACGGTCATCGACCAACTGGATGCCGCCATTCTGAATGAACTGATTGACAAAATCGTAGTGCATCACAAGGAAGTGGCTGAGGATGGCAGAGTATTTCAGCAAGTTGAAATTTACTACCGCTTTATCGGTAAACTTGAAAACGCCGCAGAATCGAAGAATGCGGCGTAGAATAGGAGTAAATGCTCCATTTTTTTAAACGAATAAATTGTCGCTTTATAAACAAGTCATGGTTGCAAGTTCGATTCTTGTCACCAGCTCCAACATTCCTTCCGATAAAACAGTTCGGGAGGTTTTGTTATATTATATGAATACGATAAGCTAAAAGGGTACCAGCCACTCGGCTGATACCCTTTATTGTTAGCATTGATTTGATTGTGGGGAGAAACGCTTTGAAGTATTTATTTTTCAAATATAAGCGAAAGACTATAATGAAAGTTTGTATTTACAGAATCAGTTCCATACAAATTTTCTGTGGAATGAGACCTTGTGATTCGTAAAACTTCATCGCAGACGGATTACAACTCCACACGTTGAGAGTCAGGTTATGACAATCATTTTCCTTTGCGAGTTTAACCGCAGCTTCATAGAGTTCCTTGCCGATATGTTTTCCACGTAGATTTTCATCTACACACAGATCGTCAATATATAAAGTTTTGACATCGGTCAGAACTGAATTATTATTATGCTGCTGAAAGATGCAGAAGCAGTATCCCATTACCTCATCGTTATCGTCAACCGAAACGAGTATGGGGCGGTTTGTATCTGTGAGAAGCAACTTCAGTTCTTCCTCGGAATACTTTCTGCCGATTTTGAAGATATCAGGTCTTCCATTATGGTGAACAAGGCAGACCTGTGATAACAAATCTTCGATTTTAGGGATATCTCTGTGACAGGCTCGTCTTATCATTTATATCACCTTCTATATCCTGCATTTTACAATAGCTTCGGTAACATTGGTAAGTACGATTTCTCCGTTCTGATTTTTTACTTCAATAGTAATTTCAGCCAGACCGTTTTTTGCATTTCTTTTTTCAAGATTTGTAACAACTGCATTTCCTGTTAAGACATCATCAGCAAAAACAGGCTTTAACCATTCAATTTTTGTAGATTTGCCTGCAAGAAGTTCCTCACCGAAGAAATCAACCTCTAGATATTTAGCCCATACTGCCATAAAAGACATAACACCTGGGGCGATTAATCTGCCAAAAGGAGTTGTTTTTGCGTATTCCTCGTCGGTATGCAGGGGAATATTGTCATATTCATTTGCAAATGCAATCATTTTTTCTTTATCAATGACGGCAGGAGCGGGTTCTGCCGTCATTCCGATTTTTAAATCATCAAAATACATAATTTCGCCATTATTTCTGTGAATCTTGTGCTCTGATTTCAGCACGGCGGATTTTGCCGCTGCCTACTGTCTTAGGAAGACTGTCACGGAATTCAACTACACGAGGATATTTATAAGGAGCAGTTTCATTCTTGACATAAGTCTGAATTTCCTTTTTAAGCTCTTCGCTTGGCTCTGTTCCGTTAGTAAGAACGATAGTAGCCTTTACAACCTGACCTCTGATTTCGTCAGGAACACCTGTTACAGCACATTCGAGAACATAAGGAAGCTCCATGATAACGCTTTCGATTTCAAATGGTCCGATACGATATCCTGATGACTTGATAAGGTCGTCAACTCTTCCGACATACCATAAATAGCCATCCTCATCTACACGGGCAGTATCACCTGTGTGATAATATCCGTCATGCCATGTAGCATTTGTGTTTTCAGGATTATTGTAGTATTCCATATAAAGGCCGCATGGCTTCGTTGCTCTTTCTGCCTTGATACAGATTTCGCCTGTGTCGCCAACTCCTGCCTCAGTTCCGTCTGCATTGAGGATATGAACATCATAAAGCGGATTTGGTTTACCCATACTACCCGGCTTTGGAGTCATACCAACAAAGTTACCTACTACGAGTGTAGTTTCTGTCTGACCGAAGCCCTCCATAAGTGAAAGGCCCGTTGCCTGTTTGAACTGGTTGAACACCTCAGGGTTAAGTGCTTCGCCTGCGATTGTTGCATATTTAAGACTTGATAAATCGTATTTTGAAAGGTCTTCCTTGATGAAGAAACGATACATTGTAGGCGGTGCACAGAATGTAGTGATGTTATATTTCTTGAACATAGGGAGAATATCATCTGCGTGGAAACGTTCAAAGTCATAAACGAAAACTGTTGTTTCACACATCCACTGTCCGTAGAGCTTGCCCCATAATGCCTTGCCCCAGCCTGTATCTGAGATTGTAAGGTGAATACCATTCGGGTCTACATTATGCCAGTAACGAGCTGTTGTATAGTGACCGAGAGGATATTTATGGTCGTGGAAAGCAATTTTCGGATAGCCAGTTGTACCTGAAGTGAAGTACATAAGCATCGGGTCGCTTCCGCAGGCTGTATCCTCTGTTCGTGGAAATTCAGTGCTGTAAGCTGAAAGCTCAGCGTTGAAGTCATTCCAACCGTCACGCTTGCCGCCAACGAGAATTTTTGTTTTAAGTGTCGGAGAGTTTGCTGCTGCAAGCTCAATTTCATTTGCAACAGTACCGTCAGCAGTACAAACAACAGCAGAAATACCTGCAGCTTCAAAACGATATTCATAGTCATGTTTTACAAGCTGATTTGTCGCAGGAATTACAATTGCACCGATACGGTGGAGAGCAAGAATAGAGAACCAGAACTGGTAATGACGCTTGAGAACGAGCATAACCTTGTCGCCCTTCTTGATGCCGAGTGATTTGAAGTAGTTTGCTGTCTGGCATGAATAGTCCTTGATTTCCTTGAATGTAAATGTGCGGTCTGATTTATCGTCTGCAACGTAAATCATAGCAGTTTTATCGGGACATTTTTCAGCAAGTGCGTCAACTATATCGTATGCAAAGTTGAATTGTTCTTCATTATGGAAATTAACAGCAGTAAGCATACCCTGTTCGTTTGTCTGACATGAAACGAATTTATCTGCAACAGGATGTGAAATGCCTGCAAGGTCGAAATTTGTATGTGTGAATTCCTGAACCTGTTCGTGCATTTCTGCTTTTTCCTGTGAATCGTGAGGAGCCATAACCAAAGCATAGATTTCACAATCTTCGCCGCCGAGAGCAATTTCGTCGTGAGGAGTTGAGCTGTCGTAGTAGATACAGTCGCCCTCGTGGAGAATTTCTGTATGGCTTCCGATAACCATGCGCAGAGTGCCTTTGATAACGATATCCATTTCCTGACCTGCGTGGCTTGAAAGACGTCTTGGTCTGCTGAGAGCTTCTTCTGAATAAGGAATTACAACGTGGAAAGGCTCGGCAATTTTATTCTTGAATTTATGAGCAAGGCGGTTGTATGCAAAGCCTGTTCTGCGGACAATCGGCATACCCTTACCTTTTCTTGTGATTGTATAGCCTGTAAGCTCAGGGCTGTCACCCTCCATTAAGTCCGCGATATCTACGCCGAAAACGCCTGCACATTTATGAATAAAAGTGAAGCTGAAATCTGTTTCACCTTTTTCCATTTTTCTGTATTCTTCTTTGCTGAGACCTGTTTTTGCAGCCATTGTTTCAGAGGAAATACCCATATCCTGTCTGAGCGAACGAATACGCTGAGCGACCTCATGAATTTTCTGTTCGGTTGAATTCTGATTACCTGACATAATAAATAACTCCTTCCTGAATATTGGGGAAAGCTATATAAAACAAAAAAGCCGCCCCAAAGAAAAACTTTGAGACGAGCTGTAAACCCGCGGTACCACTCAAATTGCGTGCAATTTTATTGCATCGCCACTTTCAGACTCGCCCGATTTTATTTAAAACGGGATAAGCCCTGTGCATTAACGCAGCCTCACGGAAAAACTTACTATTATATGTATATCATAAATTCGGTTTTTCAACTCTGAAGGGATGAGCAATGAAAACAGTTGCCGTCTTGCACCGAACCGACGGCTCTCTGAAAACATGTTAAACAAAGCCCTTGTCTTCGTCATCGTTATTTACGTTGTTATTATATCATTATGCTTGAAAAATGTCAATAGCTTTTAGAAAATTTAAAAAGAAAATTTTGCTTTTTGCTTGACAAACGACAGATAAGATGATATAATAAATTCAATAAATGCAATGAAGCAGAGCAGTAGGCGGATTTTTCACCGTTCAGAGAGATATCGGTTGGTGTGAGATATCGGGGGAATAATGCTGAACTCACTGTGGAGCAGCTGTATTGAAAATTCAAGTAAATACAGACGGGAACTCCCGTAACAGAGTTAGGGTGTGTTGGCACTCAAAGGTGCATCCGTGCAGGATGAAGAAGAGTGGTACCGCGGAAGAGGTTATGATATAAGAATTTCGGCTCTTTCGTCTCTTTAGTTGTCAAAGGATAACAATAAAGAGGCGAAGGGCTTTTTTGTTATTCCAAAACTCGATTGATACGAATAATCATCTGACAGAAAGGAATGTTTGAAAATGAAAATTAGTTTTTCAACACTTGCTTGTCCTGATTTTTCATGGACAGAAATCTATTCTATGGCAAAAGACGTAGGATTTAATGGTATTGAAATCAGAGGTATCGGTGAAGAGCTTAACACAGTAAAAGCAAAGCCTTTCAGAGCTGATAAAATTGACGATACTATTGCTAAGCTTAAAAAGCTCAAGCTTGAAATTCCATGTCTTTCATGCGGTGCGTGTCTTAAATTCGCTGATAAACATGATGAAAATACAGAGGAAATCAAACAGTATATCGAGCTTGCAGCTAAGCTTGAAACTCCTTATATAAGAATACTCGGCGATCTTACTCCCGAACCTGACGGAGAAGTTGATGATGCCTATGTTGTGTCTGTACTTAAAGAGATATGTGCTTTTGCAGAAGAAAAGGGTGTAACTTTACTTGTTGAAACAAACGGTGTTTATTCAGACACTATGCGTCTTAAAAAGCTCCTTGATTCAGTAGAAAGCAAGGCGGTAGGCGCATTATGGGATTTACATCACCCTTATCGTTATATGAATGAATCTGCCGCAGTTACAACAGAAAACCTCGGCGATTATATCAGATTTGTTCACGTTAAGGACTCTGCAATTGAGGACGGAAAGCTTGTTTACAAGCTTATGGGCGAAGGCGATATGCCGCTTCGTGAAATGTTTGCGGCTCTCCAGAAAATCGGATATACAGGCTATGTTTCACTTGAATGGGTAAAGAGATGGTCACAAAATCTCTATGCCGCAGGTATTGTGTTCCCACAGTTTGCACGTTATATGAAGCCTTATATCATTGCTGAAAAGAGCAAGCTTCAGGTTGATAACAGAGGAACAGGCTACTATCCATGGCCAAAGGAAACAATCATCAATGAAACATTCCCTGATGTACTCGACAGAATATGTGACGAATTTCCTGATCAGTACGCTTTCAGATACACAGAGCTTGATTATACAAGAACATATCCGCAGTTCCGTGATGACGTAAGACGTTTTGCAAAAGCACTTGTTGCTATGGGCGTAAAGAAGGGTGACCACGTTGCTATCTGGGCAACAAATGTACCTGCATGGTATATTACATTCTGGGCTTGTACAACTATCGGTGCAGTTCTTGTTACTGTAAATACAGCATATAAAATTCACGAGGCTGAATATCTGCTTCACCAGTCAGATACACATACTCTTGTAATGATTGACGGATATAAGGACAGCGATTATGTTGGCATTATGAAAGAACTCTGCCCTGAACTTGCTTCATGCAAGCCTGGCGAGCTTGATTCAGAAAGACTTCCGTTCCTCAAGAATATCATTACAACAGACAGCAAGCAGGACGGATGCTTTACATGGGATGAGGCAATGGCTCTTGCTGACAATGTTTCAGATGAAAAGATTGACGCAATGCGTGCAAAGATTGACAAGCATGATGTTGTAAATATGCAGTATACATCAGGTACAACAGGCTTCCCTAAGGGCGTAATGCTTACACATTATAATGTTGTAAATAACGGTAAGGCAATCGGCGACTGTATGGACCTTTCAACACACGATAAGATGATGATTCAGGTTCCTATGTTCCATTGCTTCGGAATGGTGCTTGCTATGACTGCAAGTGTTACTCACGGCGCAACGATGTCACCGATTACAGCATTCTCGCCAAGAAAAGGTCTTGCTTGTATCAATCAGGAAAAGATTACAGCATTCCATGGCGTTCCTACAATGTTCATTGCTATGCTCGGACATGAGGACTTCGACAAAACAGACTTCTCAAATATGAGAACAGGTATTATGGCAGGTTCACCTTGCCCGATTAAGACAATGCAGGAAGTTATCGAAAAAATGCACATGCCTGAAATCTGTATTACTTACGGACAGACAGAGGCTTCTCCTGCAACAACGATGAGTAAGACAACAGACAGTATCGAAACAAGAGTAAATACAGTCGGCGGACCTATATTCGGTGTTGAATGTAAGATTGTTGATCCTGAAACAGGTGAAGAACTCGGCGATAATATGGACGGCGAATTCTGCGCAAGAGGCTACAATATCATGAAGGGCTATTACAAGATGCCTGAGGCTACTGCTGCTGCAATTGACAGCGACGGCTGGCTCCATTCAGGTGACCTTGCAAGAAGAACTCCAGAGGGCTACTTCAAGATTACAGGCAGAATCAAGGATATGATTATCCGTGGCGGTGAAAACATCTATCCGAAGGAAATTGAAGAATTTTTCTATACAAATCCGCAGGTAAAGGACGTTCAGGTTATCGGTGTTCCCGATAAGGCTTATGGCGAAGAAATAATGGCATGTATCGTGCTTAAAGACGGAGAAGAGGCTACTGTTGAGGATATGAAGCAGTATGCACTTGAAAGACTGGCAAAGCACAAGGTGCCAAGATATATTGCATTTGTTGAGGGCTTCCCTATGAATGCGGCAGGTAAAATTCTCAAATATAAAATGAGAGAATGGGCAGTTGAATATCTCGGACTTCAGGATGCAAGCAAAATCGTAACAGCTTAATGCTGAAAGGCGGAAATTATGTATATTTTTGACAGTCATGTTCATATATATCCCGAAAAGATAGCCGCTAAGGCTTCTGAAAATATCGGGGATTTCTACAGCCTTGATATGGCATTTGACGGCAGTATAGCCGCACTTCTGAAAGCAAATGAAAAAGCAGGAATAAACAGATGTCTTGTACATTCTGTTGCTACAACAAAGGAACAGGTACAGAAAATAAACGATTTCATTGCTGAAAGCGTGAATGAATATCCTGATAAATTTGTAGGATTCGGCTCTCTTCATCCGTCTATGACGCAAAAAGAGATTGATGAAGAGATTTGCAGAATGCTTGAAATCGGACTTCTCGGAATAAAGCTTCATCCTGATTTTCAGTATTTCAATATAGACGAAAAAAGTGCCATGGAGCTTTATGAGGTTGTGGATAACCGTATGCCGATACTTTTGCATACAGGAGATAAGCGTTTCGGTTACTCTACTCCGTCAAGGCTTGCAAATGCTGCAAAGCGTTTTACAAAACAAAAATTTATTGCGGCACATTTCGGCGGTTACAGCGAATGGGATGATTCGATTAAGTATCTTTCAGAGCTTGAAAATGTCTATGTGGATACCTGTAGCTCCCTTGCATTTATTACGCCGCAGGAGGCAAAGACTTACATTGACGCATTTACAGAGGACAGAGTGTTTTTTGCTACTGATTATCCGATGTGGAACCCGTCAGATGAAATTGAAAGAATAAACAGAATAGACCTTACAGAAACAGCCCGTGAAAAGATTTTCTATAAAAATATATGTAAATTTCTCAGTATTGATATTCCAAATGAATAAAAACAAATGCCCTTGCAGCATATAAACTGCAAGGGCATATTTTGTTGATTAATAATTTTCAGCGTTGATTTCAAAATAGCTCTGTGGATGTGCACATGTAGGACATAATTCAGGTGCTTTTGTGCCAACTACGATATGACCGCAGTTGCGGCATTCCCATACCTTGACTTCGCTTTTTTCAAATACCTGAGCCATTTCTACATTTTTAAGAAGTGCACGATAACGCTCTTCATGGTGCTTTTCGATAGCAGCTACAAGACGGAATTTTTTAGCAAGGTCGCTAAAGCCTTCAGCTTCGGCAGTTTTTGCAAATTCTTCATACATATCTGTCCACTCGTAGTTTTCGCCGTCAGCAGCAGCCTCGAGGTTTTCAGCTGTTGAGCCTATTCCGTTAAGCTCCTTGAACCACATTTTAGCGTGTTCTTTTTCGTTATCGGCAGTTTTGAGGAAAAGTGCGGCAATCTGCTCAAATCCTTCTTTTTTTGCTTTTGAAGCGAAATAAGTGTATTTATTTCTTGCCTGTGATTCACCTGCAAATGCGGCTTCAAGATTTTTTTCTGTCTGAGTACCTGCGTATTTGTTCTTTGGAGCACCTTCGATAAGTTCAAGGTTTTCTCCGCCTAATCCGCAAACAGGGCATATAGCTTCTTCACCGTCTGCGACTTCAAAAATTGCACCGCATACAAGACATTTGTACTTCTTCATAGTAAATTCCAACCTTTCGTTTGTGATAGTTTTCATATATTTCAAAATTTGATCTATATTATTGTTGATTATATCATAAAATTCTGCAGATGTCAATTAATAAATCTTAGTTGTATCTTAATTTAATTTGTGATATTATTATTATGTAATTAAATCTCAGACGGAGAAATATAGAATGAAAGAATTTATATCACGTTTAAGAAATACGTTTCTGCTTATACTTATAATGTGTTTGGCGTTTTGTATAAGCCTTTTAATCAGCAATATTTTTGATAATGAATCACTTATACCTGCGATAATGATGCTTGCTGTATTTATAATTTCTCTTGTTACAAAAGGATACAGGTATGGTGTTATAGCTTCATTGATAAGCGTTCTTGCGGTTAATTATGCGTTTACGTTTCCTTATTTCAGATTTAATTTTACAATGTCTGAAAATCTTGTTTCGGCAATAATAATGATTATCGTTACAATGATTACAGGCACTCTTGCGACAAAACTGCGAAATCAGGATGCTTTGAAAGCTGAAAGTGAAATGGAGCGTATGCGAGCCAATCTGCTTCGTGCGGTATCGCATGACCTCAGAACTCCACTTACTACAATTTATGGTTCAAGCAGTACGATACTTGATAATTATGATGTGCTGAGTGATGAACAGAAGCAGAAAATGCTTTTGGGTATACGGGAAGATTCAGAGTGGCTTATGAGAATGGTTGAAAATCTCTTATCCGTAACCCGCCTTGACAGCGATAATGTAAAGCTGATTAAATCCCCGACAGTTCTTGATGAGCTTATAGATTCGGTTATTGTGAAGTTTCGTAGAAAATATCCTGATAAACCCATAGTACTTACACTGCCCGAAGAATTTACAATAATATCGATTGACGCAATGCTCATTCAGCAGGTATTATTCAACATTCTTGAAAATGCGATTTCACACGCAAAGGGTATGACTCAGATAGAATTCAAGGTGTATCTGCGTGATAAGAATGCTGTTTTTGAAATCTCGGATGATGGCTGTGGAATTCCAAAAGAAAGGCTGAAAACAATTTTTTCCGGATTATATACAGGAGAGATTATTCCTTCTGATACGAAGATAAATTCGGGAATCGGACTTTCAGTGTGTTCCTCTATAATAAAAGCGCATGGCAGCGTGATTTCTGCCGAAAATAATGAAAAAGGCGGTGCGACATTCCGTTTTGCGCTTGAAACGGAGAATGAAAATAATGAATAATAAATACAAAATACTGCTCATTGAAGACGAAAGGAATATTCAGACCTTTGTGACGGCTATGCTTGAAGCGGATGGCTATAAGGTCATTTCGGCGCACAATTGCGGAAACGGAAAAATGCTTTTTTCTTCACATAATCCTGATCTTGTAATCCTGGATCTCGGATTACCCGACGGCGACGGGATGGAGGTTTTGAAATATATCCGTGCGACTTCTCCTGTCCCTGTAATTGTTCTTTCGGCGAGAAGTGATGAAAGCGATAAAGTGCTTGCGCTTGATATGGGGGCTAATGACTATATAACAAAGCCTTTCGGTTCGGCGGAATTTTTGGCAAGAGTACGTACTGCTCTCAGAAATTTCAGAAGAATTGACGAAAACAGCAAGTTTGTTCTTGATAATCTTATTATTGACTATGATGCAAGAACGGTAATGATTGATGAAAAAGTGATAAAGCTTACTCAGACTGAATACAATATAATTGCACTTCTTTCACAGCATTGCGGTAAGGTGATGACGTATTCGGCGATAATCACAGCAATATGGGGATATAATGACATAGGAAGCATAAAAAAATTGCAGGTAAATATGGCGAATATCAGAAAAAAATTCGGGGTTGTGCCCGGAAGCGACAGTTATATTACCAATGAACTCGGCGTAGGATATAAGATGAATATGGCGGAATAAAGGCTCATAGTACGCCAAAGACTTTTCAACATAATTGTCGTATTGTTCAGAAATGAATGAATTATTTAGTTAAATTGCGGTAAGCGTTGGTGAAACTGTACATATACGATTTATTTTTTTGTCAGAAACGTTATGCGAAAAGTATTGACAAATTATGAATAAAATGCTATAATGTAAAAGTAATAAAATACAAACATCCTGTCGGGGAGGTAATATAGATGAAGAATAAAAAGCTTAAAGGTTTCACCCTTATCGAGTTTATTGTAGTTTTAGCTATTATCGGCGTAATTCTCGGTATTCTTGTGCCTAACTGGATTTATATGGTTCAGAAAAATCGTGTTCAGGATCAGAATGCGAGGGCAAGAGTTGTATATAATGCGGCGCAGACTATTATTCAGGAATATCGTTTTGAGGAACGACATGATATTAATGCTGCAAATAGTGATCCGTCGAAAATTGATGCCACAAAAACTGTGACACCAGGCGAAATGGAATTTATCTGGGATTGCAAACTGAAAACAATGACTTTGTGTGAAGGCGTTTATAACGGAACTTCAGTTACTAAAGATACGGCGTTTGCTAATGAGCTGGCGAGAAAGATCAACAATATTTTTGCGGGCGAGGCTGAAACGACATACAGAGTTTATGTAAATAACTATATTGTTGAAGCTGTTATTTGCAGAAGCGGAAACAATGATAAGTATCTGGGTGCTTATCCTGATAAATTTGATGAGCCGAACAGAAGTGTAGATACATTGGAAACTGTTGCGCTTAACAATCATAATCACGATCAATCAGATAACACATAATTAGGATAGTATTTATAAAAGAGGAGCTTTTGAAGCTTCTCTTTTTTTGTTTTGTTATAAATCGACAAATTATGATGAAAAAATTGGAGAAGATTTGAGTTGACAACCCCACTAATAAATGCTATAATAATAAAGCACTCGACGAGAGGGTGTGAAGACAGTAACTTAAAAAGGTTAAGCGAAAAGAAGTAAAGCGAAGCGGAAGCGGAAACCGAATGAGAACAAGTCGGAGTAAAAGAAGCGGAAGGCGAGCTTGAAAAAAGAAAGTTTAAAAAACTTTTGAAAAAAGCTTGACAAAGAAAAGAAACTGTGATATAATTGAAAAGCTGTCTGAGAAGAACAGTGAACAGCATCTTGAAAATTGAACAATGTACGAATATAACACGACCCTTGAAATTCCTTTTTGAGATAAAGAAGGAAAATTAAGAAAAGTCAGAGAAGACTAAAAAACACACAAGCAGTAATAACGCAAGCGTTATGAACAGGATTGATATCACAGAGTATAAAAGCTCTATGACATACAACTTTAATAAAGAGTTTGATCCTGGCTCAGGACGAACGCTGG
>JAFWWU010000138.1 GCA_017523285.1 Ruminococcus sp. | reverse complement strand
TTTGAAAAAAGTTGTTTTTGCTCTCTATTAGTGGGGGTGTTCGGTTTGCAAATATACCGAAACAACAAATATATTATATAATTGTTTTATATGGTAGTTTTGCCGCCTTTCGTCCGTCCGTTGTTTTTCCGTCCGTTTCTATGTTACAATTTCCCACTATGTAACAAAGGGGGCTATTTTCCATATTTTCGCCCCCTTGAAATTCCGCAGAATTGACAAGTTGCTTCATCACACCAGCACTTTTCCCTCTTTTCTCCTGAGCTCACCTTTTCTTCCATAAATAATAGGAAATGTCGTACTTATTTAATGGTGTTTTTAAAGAACCGATGTCTCGTGATTCCTTGAAAATACCCAGAACGAGGGCTTAAATAAGAAATATCGAAATTTTATCAAAACAATTATAAAAAATACTTGACAAACACCTCTAAATATGCTATAATGATTATAGTCAAAACAATTATAAAGAATATAAGAAAGGAAACGATAAGACGATGGGAACCATTATTTCAATTGACTTTACATCAAAGGTAAATAAGAAGAATGACGGTATCATAAATGCAAAGGTTGTATCCGACTCCCGAAGATATCTTAAAAGAGATGCTCTTCTTCCAGCTCAAGAGGAAGTTCATATCGAACTTGCAAACGAGCATACATCAGAACCAATTAAAAGCCTTGAAGATATAGAACGTTTTTCAAACTATCTTATAAACAATGGTAGATACAGAGACAATATGCTCTTTATAGTTGGTATTAACTTTGGACTTCGTGTAAGCGATTTATTACAGCTAAGATTTACTCAGCTCATTAATGATGATTTATCTTTTAAAACCACATTCCCTATTCTGGAAAAAAAGACTAAGAACACCAGAAAGGTAAGACGTAACAGATACTTAACCATTAATGATGCAGTAATGGATGCGATTACACTGTACCTTGAACATACGCAGTGCAGACTTGACGATTATATGTTCCGTAGTGAAAGCAACAGAGGCTCTAATCTTAACAAACCAATGAGCAGAATGTCAGTTGATCGCATTCTCAAAGAAGTTGCTAATACACTCAATTTGGATGTCAAGATTGCTACTCACACTATGAGAAAGACATTTGCTTATCATCAGATGTTAATGTCCAACAACGATCCTCGTAAGCTTTTATTATTACAAAAGATGTTTGGACACTCATCAGCAGCACAGACACTCGACTACATTGGTATTACTGGTGAAGAGATTGAAGAAGCTTATATGAAGCTCAATTTGGGAAGCAGAGACCATTATCTTGTTGATAGCGTTATACAGGAGACTACATATTATCCTGCAAGCTAATTAACAAACATTGTACCTTGACAACTGAATACTGAAATCATAGAAGAACATTATCTCGCTCGAACTAAAGCTGTAAGTAAGATACGTTACATTGTCTTGCCGTATCTTACTCAATGAAATCAACAGACCTAAAGAATGTCTACGTCACTATTAGACCCCGATTTTTAAAACCGCATATTTACGGGCTTTTCGGGCATTAAAAATTCAATTTTACAACCCAAAAGTTTTAAATGCGAGTTTTCGGGACGACAAAAACAACTTAAAAAGGAGGAATTTGATGGCGATAAAAGTATGTGATGCCATTATGGGCTCTGGTAAGTCCAGTGCGGCTATCAACTATATGAATGCACATCCTACACAAAAGTTTATATATATAACACCCTACTTAGAAGAAGCGGCAAGGATACGCAACTCCTGCCCCGACCTTCATTTCAAAGAACCCAGCAACAAGATACCTGAGTTCGACTTTCGTAAGTTTAAACACACAATTGAGTTAATCAACGCTGGCGAGAATATAACCAGTACACACAATATGTTCTTGAGATACTCGGATGATATGATAGATATGATTCGCAAACAGGGTTATACGCTGATTGTTGATGAAGCGGTTGAAGTATTAAGACCTTCCTCTATCACCAAATCGGATATGATGCTTCTGGAAAGTGCCGGTTGGGTATCTAAAGAGGGCGACGTTATAAAGCTACTACCATCTTTTAACTATGAGTATGGATTAGCCAGTGAGATTGTGGCTCTATCCAAAGGTAATCGTCTTGTAGATATGCCCGATGTAAAACAAGGTAATGTTTATTATTACTGGCTATTTTCAAAAGACATACTTATGGCGTTTAAAGATGTGTTTGTTCTTACCTACTTGTTTGAGGCACAGACAATGAAGTATTATTTTGACATTGCTGATATTCCTTACAGATATATCGGTATTGTAAAGGATAAAAAGGGATTTCATTTTAGCGAAACACCTCAATATATCCCAGAATATACAAAAGAGCTCTCAAGTAAGATACATATTTTCGATAATGACAAAATCAATTCTGTTGGCGACGATAAACACGCATTATCATTTACGTGGTTTAAGAAGAGCACGGAAGCTGTAAAGAATAACAAAGAAGCTTTGAAGAAAAATGTATATAACTTTTTCATCAACTACCACAGAGATAAACCGTCGAACACCCGGTTGTGGGCAACTTATAAGACCGGTCAATCATTATTGAGGGGAAAAGGTTATTTTTACAGCGATATTGCTTTTAATACAAAGGCAACAAATGACTATCGTGATAAGCAGGTTCTTGCATATTGCGTTAACATATTTATGCAACCAAATGAGAAGCAGTATCTTTTAAATAGCGGAGTTGATATACAAGAAGACAGATATGCACTATCTGTAATGATACAATGGATATGGCGTTCTGCTATTCGTGATGGTAAAGAAATATGGATTTATATTCCAAGCAAAAGAATGCGCACACTTCTTCAAGATTGGATTGAGGAAACCGAGCGTAAATACTATATACATATTAAAGGAGAAACAGCATGAGCAAAACATTAAATGACACACAGAGGAAACTCGTAGAAGATAATCATAATCTTATATATTCATACATACATAGTCACAAACTTAACCTTGATGCAGTCGAAGATTGGTACGGAGCTGCGGCAGTTGGGTTGTGCAAAGCAGCTCTTATTTATGACGAGAGCAGAGGTTGCAAATTTTCCACTCTGGCTTATTTGTGCATAGATAACGAAGTTAAGATGGAAATGCGACGAAACCGCAAGCTTGTATCACCCACTTTGAGTTTGCACGCACCGATTAATCAGGCAGATGGTTGTTGTATGGCTGATATTATACCAGATAACCAAGATTTTATGTTTTCAATATATCTGAATGATGCGGTAGCGATTGCAACTAAAGGATTAAGTAAAAGAGATAGCGAGTTTATACATCTGATTTTTGAACAAGGATATACTCAAAAAGAAGTTGCAGATAAGTTTGGAGTATCAAGAACACTCGTACAAAGGGTATATAGCTCATTTAAGAAAAAAATCAGAGATTATTTTGCTGAATAAGCATTATTTTTTAAATCTATCAAAACAATTATAAAGAGTAAAAGGAGTGATGCGTTATTTCTAAGCAACAGACATCTCAAAAATACATATTTAAGATACATAGCGCCCGTTTGAGAAAAGCAAAGTGGAATTTAACCCTTCCGCTCTCTGAGGCTCGCAAAAATGACGAGGTAATTTCCTTGAGTGATAGCCAGATATTACGCTGGATTGATGAATTAAACCACATAGAAAATGCCGATTTTGAGGCAAAAAAGCTGAAAAAAAGCATAAAAATGCTCAAAAAACAGCCAAATTCGCTCCAAAATAGACGAGAAATCAAGAAATTGTATGAAAAACTCGATAAAGTGCAGCATAAACCGGACTATATGTGCTTGGTAATAGATAAAGAGAAAGATTACCGTCGTGCTTGCAAAGGGTTTATAATTAACGGCATAAAGTATGTACGATTGCTCGGAACTAACGGTGGCGTTAAAAATGAGACCATAGTTTTCGTCAGCGAGCGTCTATCTGGCGAACTGAGAAAGCGAATCAGCAATGGTCGTGATGAAAGCGTTAAACTTATTCCTGCAAAATTTGAAGCATATAGAGCATTAACTTGCAGTGGTTCAATTCCAGTTTCGATGCCTAAAGGAATTTTGGTAGTAAATGATTGCGAAACGGAGTTTTGTGAAGATATTATCAGTTTAAATGATGAAAATAGCGATGAGCCAAAGATGGGGCATATCACTAACGAAAAGATTTTGCTTGATGAGTCTGACGGATATGGTCTTATGCTCCCCTCTCTTGCTGAACGCTGGTCAAAGGAATTGGGGCTCGA
Source organism: Ruminococcus sp. (assembly GCA_017523285.1). GTDB lineage: Bacteria > Bacillota > Clostridia > Oscillospirales > Ruminococcaceae > Ruminococcus. The sequence goes on along the minus strand of JAFWWU010000138.1, from coordinate 7,451 downwards.
CTATATAGTAAGTGGTGTAAACACCCGATTTTCGTGGGAAAAAGGTATGGTATTCTGCTTTGATTTCCTCGAATTTGCAGATACGGTTGCACACACGAGGATTGTGACGGATGCTTGGGGTAATCAGGTAGATATTTCAAATGTAGAACTTATTCTTACAACGTCAATGCTTAAATTATGGAACTGCTACGACAGTATCGAACATTATTTACAATGCTGTGAAGAAAATCACTATACTTTCGGAATTGCTAAGACTTGTCCAAAAGAGTTAGAAACAGAACGTGACTTAAACTATCAATTTATACAGAGCTACAATTTGGATGATGACCAGATAAACGAGCTAATTCAACCAACAATTGACGACATAAGGGATATTTTAAGTGGAGATTATAAAAAAGCCATACTTTTCCTCAAGGGTATGTACTTGAATGAAAATAATATTGATTACATTGAAAGCGATTTTACAAAAGCTTTGATGATTGATAAAAGGATATATGATGATCCATTTGTTAAGAAGAAGATTTACCAAATGATAAGAAAACGAATTACCGATGCTAAGATTGGTGTAATTCGAGTTCACGGAAACTACTCCATTGTTTCTGGAGACCCTTATTCTCTCTGTCAGAGCATATTTGGTTTACCGGTAACTGGTTTACTACGCAAGGGTGAAGCTTATAATCAGTTCTGGGCTGACCTTAATACAGATAAGGTTGCTTGTTTTAGGGCACCTATGACTTGCCATAACAATATTCGTTTAATGAAGATTGCTAATGGCGACGAAGTGAGACATTGGTATAGATATATGACCACCTGTACGGTATTCAACTCTTGGGACACTGCTGCTCACGCATTAAACGGTATGGACAAAGACGGAGATTTAGTTCTGTTGACGGATAACAAGGTTCTTGTAAACAATTACAGACCGCTTCAAACTATAATGTGCGCTCAGCGAAATGCCACAAAGGTGGAAGTCACCGAGGAACATCTTATACAATCCAACATTGATAGTTTTGGTGATGATATTGGTAAGACTACCAACTGGATTACAACTATGTTTGATGTTCAAGCCAGTTTCCCGCCTGAAAGCAAAGAGTATCAAACTCTTGAATATCGAATTATGTGCGGTCAGCTCTATCAACAAAATGCTATTGATAAGGCAAAGGGTATAATTGCAAAACCAATGCCGAAAGAATGGTATGATAGAGCAGCAAACCGTATAACCGAGGGGCTGTCTGAAGAAGAAATCGCTCGCAGAGAATTTAACCTCAGCATACTGGCTGATAAGAAACCTTATTTTATGAGATACATTTATCCTAATTTAATGAGCCAGTATAATACATACATAAAAAACACAGACAAAAAGTGTATCAGAGAGTTTAGACAAAGTATTGATGAACTGTTGTCAAAAAATAAATCAGAGTTAACTGAAGCCGAAGCTGAGTTTGTTAGCTATTATTATCAAAGAATGCCCGTTGGAATACACGATTGCGTAATGAATAAGATATGTCGAAGATTTGAGGACGAGTTTGACGGGTATTTTCTGAAAAATATATCTGATACAGAGTTTGATTATAGCATTATGAAAAGTGGTCAAGATTATACGACCACGCAGTACAATACAATTTCCAGATTATATGAACAATATACAAAACGTTTACAAGAGTATATGCAGTACAGTAAACGTGAACGTATTGACGAAGATGAATCTGCAAGCAAGCGTAGTTTAATGGTTCAAGATTTTAAAGTTGAATGTCAAAGAGCTTGCTCAAACGCTGCACAATTATGTGATATTATCTTAGATTTATGTTATAGCCGGAATGGTTCTAAGCAATTTTGCTGGGATATATGTAGCGAAGAGATAATATATAATTTGCTTATACATAACAACAATACTATATACTTTCCCACCAAGAACGATGATGGCGATATAGAATTTTGCGGAAAGAGATTTTCGCTTGAATCTAAAGGGGGAATACAATGACAAATATTGTTTTAAACGAAAAGGCTTGTGCGGAATACGCACTTGAGAACTTAACGCTTGGCTCGAAGCCAGTAGAGACACTTGGAAGAGTTGCACGATATTATTATAGTGAGGGTTATAAAAAGCGAGAAATCGGTAATTTGTTAGAGGATTTTATGTTAAAGTGTGACCCAACAATTAATATTGTTAAATGGCAAGCGGCAATTGATAGACAAGTCAACTCCGCTGATAAATACGAACTCATTGACATTTCTGGCATTGCCATAACAAAGGCTGAGATTGAGGCAATCCAAAAGATTGACGGCAAATTGCTTCAAAGACTGATGTTTACGATGTTATGCCTTGCTAAATATGGTAATGCAATAAATCCCAATAATAACAATTGGGTTAACCGTAAAGACAAGGAGATATTCAGTCTTTCAAATATTGCAATTACCACAAAAAAACAATCTTTGATGGTCAATGATCTGTGGTCTCTGGGATACATAGGCTATAGCCGTGTTGTCGATAACGTTAATATAAATGTGAAGATAATCAACGATAATAGCCCCACCGAAATATTTATAACCGATTTTAGGAATTTGGGAAACCAATATATGCGTTATTGTGGCGAGAAATATATTGAGTGTCAAAGTTGTGGAAAAATCGTTAAACAAAATAAGAACGTCCAGAAATATTGTAGAGAATGTGCTATAGAAATTGACCGCCAGAAAGCTATCGAAAGATACCATAAACGGCTTATTTCTTAATTTATCAATACAATTATAAACAATATTTTCGATTTGAGCATTTCCAGAAAGGTGCGAGAAATCGCATCTTTTTGGGGTTGGTTCAATCTGTCTATAATGATAGAAAATAAACATTTTTCGGAACGAAAGGATATTTTTAATGATTAAAATTACTCAACAAGAAGCAAAACTTATCAGAAAATATTATCCGTATGTCAATATTACACGAACTGTACACAAGTACTATATGGATGAAAATGATAAGGCGATTAAGTTTCTAAAAAACTATAACACGAATAAGGAGTGAGGGCGTGAGCGTTTATGTTAATTTTCAAAAAAGCCCCGACGAATCTGAGCTCCAATATATTTGGAGATTATGCTCAGCAAAAGACTCTGGAGTTATTGAATTAACATGGCAAGAGCTCGCTGAGATGCTCAACAAACAATTGATTGACGATGAAGAAGATTATCTTGGAGAGTCTGCCTACAGAAAGAAATATCAGCAGGCAAAGGCTTTTTATGATGAAGTCTTTTCCAAAATGATTTCAGATGAATATCATAGTCAAATATCATCTATGCGTCGGGAACTCCAAAAAGAGCGTTATAAGCTACAGACTGAAAAGTTGGAGTATAATAGATGGCTTCGTGAAGATGCCAGAGATGAGTTATTTGAAGAAAAGGTTATTGAGGCAATAACTAAAAACACAAAAGTTTCTGAGCCTCCTAAAACAATCGAAGTGGTTCACGGCAAACGTGTGGGCGTACTATGCCTCGCTGATTGCCACTTTGGTAAGGAGTATAAGATTTATGGATTATTTAATGAGATAATCAATGAATACAGTCCTGAAATTTTTTATTCTCGTATGGAGCAGATATACAATGAAACGATTGAGCAGATTGAAAAAGAAAATCTATCTGTTATACATATATACAATCTTGGTGATAGCGTTGAGGGCTTCATTAGAAATTCTCAACTGTGGAGTTTGCGTTACGGCGTAATCGACTCCGCAACAATATTCGGCAACTATATGGGTGACTGGCTGAGAAAATTATCTGAAAAAGTTTCTATCATATATTTCCAAACAGACGGTAATCACGATGAGTTAAGACTGTTAGATGGAAAGAAAGGTCAGCATTTATGTGAATCTGCTGGAAAAATAATTAAGAATTGCATTGTTTTAAAAAATGAAGGGAATCCGAATTTTCAGTACGTTGAAAACAAAACAGGTTTAATCTTTGATAACGTTTGTGGTTATAACATTCTCGGAATACACGGCGAGGTTAAAGATTTATCAAAAGCTATACAAGAATATGACAATTTGTATGATACAAAAATTTCATATCTAATCGGTGGTCATAAGCATCACGGTGAGTTTAAAAACTGTGGTGTAAGAAAAGGTTGCATTGGTGTTGGTTCAATTATCGGTAGCGACGAATTTTCAATGACTATACGACAATGTGCTGATGCAACTGCTTCCTTCCTTGTGTTTGAAGAAGGTAAAGGAAAAGTTGATGAACATACATACGTTTTAAATTAACGATTATTTTGAAAGGAGTAACTTGCGTGGCGAGGAAAACGAAGATGAATTTATTGACAAGCGAAGAGTTAATTAAGCAGGTCAATCCAGAAAACTTACGATTAAAAAAGGACTTCTTGGCTTACCTACAATCTTTGCAAAGAAGTCCTAAAACTATATATTGTTACGAAAATGACCTTGATATATTTTTTGTTTGGAATGCTCAAAATAATGGGAATAAATTCTTCCCCCAGATAACCAAAAGAGATTTGGTAGCATATCAACACTGGTTATTAAATGAAAATGGCAACTCCCCCGCTCGTGTTCGTAGATTAAAATCTACAATATCTTCTCTAAGCAATTATATTGAAAGTATTTGTGATGACGAACCAGAGTTTCAAGGATTTCGTTCTATAATTAAGAAAGTTGAAAATCCTGTTAATCAACCAGTCAGAGAGAAGACTGTTTTGAAGGATGAGCAATTGGATGATTTGCTAAATTATTTAGTAGAAAAGAAAAAATATGAAAAAGCCTGTATGCTTGCTTTAGCAATGTGTTCGGGAAGACGTAAAGCTGAGCTTGTTAGATTTAAAGTTTCTTACTTTGATGATGAAAATATTATATATGGTTCACTTTATAAAACACCGGAGAAAGTTAAAACAAAAGGTCACGGTAACGGGAAATACATAAATTGCTATACGCTATACCATAAATTTAAGCCTTATCTTGATTTATGGCTTAAAGAGCGTAAGATTCTTGGAATAGAAAGTGAATGGCTCTTCCCAAACAAATCAAATCACGAGGAGCATTTGAAACCCGAAACATTAAATAGCTGGGCTAATACATTTACCAGAATATTGGGTGTAGATTTTTATTGGCACTGTTTAAGACATTACTTTACCACTCATTTAGTTCGTATGGGGCTTCCTGATGGTGTAATTCAAGATATTATAGGTTGGTCATCGGCTGATATGTTGAGGTTATATACAGATATTCCTGTAGATGAACAATTAGGTAAGTATTTTGATGAAAACGGTATTAAGTCGGTAGAAAAGAAATCTATATCTGATTTATAACGAATGAAAGGATTTATAAATATGTTAAAAAGAAATGATATTATTGAGCGACTTGCTCAAAAAGGATATACAAAAAAGGATGCGGGAATTATTCTTGATGACATCATTAAGATGATCACGGAGGCTCTTGTTGACGGCGAGAGTGTACAAATTCACGGCTTTGGTACATTTGATGTTAAAGAATGTGCTCCGAGAGAAACTGTGGATTTACAGACAAAACAGAGAATAGTTATACCTGCATACAAAGCTCCAAAGTTTACTGCCGGAAAACTATTAAAACGTGCGGTTAAAGAGGGCTTTTTAAGAGAATAGGTCGGTGATGTGCTATGCCTAAAACAAGTAAAGTTCAAACAATGAGTACAAAGCCGAAGCAAGCTTCTCCAGTTGAAGATATGCCTACTTCATTTTATTGCAGTAGATGTCATCGGACGCATAAGAAGCAAAAAGGTAATTATCCCGCTTCTCAATCTCCGCTCTACAAGGGTAATGGCGGTTATCTAAACCATTGCAACCATTGTATTGACGAGATGTTTGAACATTACAAGGCAGCCCTTGGCGATGAGCCTGAAGCTATCAGAAGAATTTGCTTAAAATTTGATATATATTGGAATATGGAAATATATTCAATGTTAAATAAAGCAAGCACAAGCCAATCTCGTGTAAGAGCATATATAAGCAAAACAAATTTGTATAAGTATATCGGCAAAACATTCGACGATACGCTTGATGAAGAATATGCTGCAAGTTTAGAGGCGGAACAATTAAAAGATATTGTAATTACCGATACAGAAAATATTCCCGAAGTCGAGGGTGTCGAAATTTCTCCAGACATAGTTGAATTTTGGGGAACTGGCTTTGAACCCAATTTTTATCTCGAACTTGACAGAAAATACAAATACTGGACTGAGGGATTACCACAGAAACCTGAAAAGGGCGAAGAAGCAATATACAAGCAGGTTTGTATTTTAGAGGCTACAATCAACAGAGACAGTGCTGCTGGCAAATCTATTGAAAAGAATGTTAATGCATTAAACACGCTTCTTGGTAGTGCAAATTTAAAGCCAAGCCAGAAGAAACAAGACGAAGCTATTGATACAGCTTTTGACAGTAAACCATTTGGTGTTGGCATTAGATTATATGAAAATTCAAAGCCTATTCCTGAGCCTGATCCTGAATTACAGGACGTTGATGGAATAGTTAAATATATTTCAATTTGGTTCTTAGGGCATTTGTGTAAAATGCTTGGTATTAAAAATACATATTGCAAACTTTACGAGCAAGAGCTTGAAAAAATGCGTATTGATAATCCAGAGTTAGAAGAGGAAGACGACGAAACGTTGTTTAACGATATATTTGGTAGTGAAACTTAATGGATACACAAGCAACGTCTCGCCTAAAAGCTGAAAGACAACAGCGTATTCTCGATGGTGTTGCAGCTTGGGCTGGATATTATCGTAGTAATCCACATCGTTTTGCTAAAGACTTCCTCCATCTTGATTTACATCTATTTCAAAAAATCTTGTTAGTAATTATGAACATATCTAACTCATTTGTTTTTATTGCCAGTCGTGGTATAGGTAAAACATTCTTGAGTGCTATATATTGCTGCATACGCTGTATTCTTTATCCCGGAACAAAGATATGCATTGCGTCTGGTACGAGAGGACAGAGTATAAATGTTCTTGAAAAAATCATGACAGAATTAAAGCCTAACTCTCCTGAGTTAGCGTATGAGATTGATGATAAAGAAACTCATATGAATGGTAATAATGCGCAAATTATGTTTAAAAATGGTTCATTCATAAAGGTAGTAACCGCTGGCGATAGTAGCCGTGGTAACAGAGCTCATATACTCTTAATTGATGAGTTCAGAATGGTTAAAAAAGATATTATTGATACTATTCTCAAAAAATTCTTATCAAATCCAAGACATCCTAAATATATGGACAAACCAGAATATAAACATAGAAAAGATTTAAAAGAACCAAATAAAACATTATACCTGTCATCCGCTTACTACAAAGATCATTGGTCATACGTTAAGACTAAGGACAATTGTAAGTTTATGTTGGATGAACGAAGAAAAGATTTTGTTTGCGGTTTCCCATATCAGCTCGCTCTTAAAGAGGGATTGCTTATGGAGGAAACT
>JAFWWU010000137.1 GCA_017523285.1 Ruminococcus sp. | reverse complement strand
TGCATGTCCGTTACATTAAAAGATGTTGCAGCACTTGCAGGGGTATCACCATCCACTGCGTCAAGAGTCTGCAAAAACCATCCGTCCATCAGTCGCGAAACCAAGGAAAAAGTCCGTAAGGCAATGGAACAGCTCGGATATGAGCCGTCTGCACAGTCCGCCGGACCCGAATCGGTCAGCCGTACAATTGGTATCATTCTGCCACCATCTCCAAAGGAATCGTTTGAAAATTCCTTTCACCTTGAGGTGATACGTGGCATAAGTCAGTTCTGCAATCAGCACGGCTATATCAATACCGTCATCACAGGACAGGATGAAGAAGAGATTCTGCTTGCATTGACAAACATTGCTAAGAGTGGACAGATAGACGGATATATCGTGACCTATTCAAAACAGGACGATCCGATCATCGACTACCTTTATAATGAAGGATTGCTGTATGTGGTCATCGGCAAGGCGCATCGTTTTGCGAATCAGACAGTATATGTGGACAATGATAATGTGCTTGCAGGACAGGAAGCCACAGAATATCTGCTTGCAAAGGGGCATACCAACATTGCGTATCTCGGCAGTGACGGGAATCTGATGTTTTCCGCCGACCGCCGAACGGGATATCAGCTTGCACTCCTGAACAGTGGCATTTCTGTTAATCCGGAAAATATTGTGGAACTGCCGTTCATTCCGGAGGAAAATCTTGCATCAGTACAGTCGCTTCTCCAGAAAAAGGACCGCCCCACAGCGATTCTTGTCAGTGATGATCTGTTTGCCGTTGCACTTGAAAGAGTCTGCATTGAAATGGGCATCAGGATACCGGAGGATCTTTCAATTATTTCCTTCAATAATTCCCTCTTTGCCCGCATCACATCACCGCCACTGACTTCAATTGACATTAATTCCGTGCAGCTTGGTATTGAAGCGGCATCACAAGTAATCAATCACATTGAAAATCCCAATCTTCTCGCCACCAAGATTATCGTTCCACATAAACTTGTAGAGCGCAATAGCTGTATCAACATATAAATAATCGGCTGTACGGAGTTTTTCCTCCATACAGCCATTCTTTTAAAGCTTCCAGATGTCCTGATTATATTCTGCGATCGTTCGGTCGGAAGAAAAATATCCTGCCTGTGCGATGTTAACGAGCATCTTTTCTGCCCATGCCATACGGTTTTCATAGTCCGTATAGGCACATTCTCTTGCTTCCACATAGCGTTCAAAATCAGGGAAGGTCATGAACCAGTCCTTTGTGGTCAGTTCCTTGTAGAGTCGTGTCAGACGTATTTTGTCACCGATTTCTGCAAATTCTTCACTTATGATGAAATCCACCGCTTTTTTGAGGGTCGGATTTTCTGTGTAGTACTGCTTTGCATTGTAGCTGCCGTTTTTATAACGTTCTACGACGGTATCACTGTCATCGCCGAAGATATAGATATTCTCATCCCCCACAAGTGCATGGATCTCTACATTTGCACCATCCTCCGTGCCGAGGGTGACAGCACCGTTCAGCATGAATTTCATATTGCCTGTGCCGCTTGCTTCCTTCGAAGCGAGTGAGATCTGTTCTGAAATATCACATGCCGGAATCAGCTTCTCTGCCAGAGTGACGTTGTAGTTCTCGACCATGACAACACGCAGATACGGATTCACCTCCGGATCGTTTGCAATCAATTGCTGCAAACATAGAATCAGATGAATGATGTCCTGTGCGATGGTATATGCGGGTGCTGCCTTTGCACCGAAGATAACGGTGATCGGCGTTTTCGGGGTCTTGCCGGACTTGATTTCCAGATATTTGCAGATAACATACAGTGCATTGAGTTGCTGGCGTTTGTATTCATGCAGACGCTTCACCTGAATATCGAAGATGGAATCTGCATTGAGGGAAATACCCTGTGTCTTGGCAAGATGCGCCGCAAGCTGGTGTTTTTTCTCCTGCTTGACGGCAAGCAGCTGATGCAGTACCGCTTCATCCTGACGGAATTTGAGGAGATTTTTTAGTTCCCCCGCATTCTGTTTCCAGCCGTCTCCTATCAGCTTTGTGATAAGTGCGGACAGCTCCGGATTGCTGTGCATCAGCCATCTGCGAAACGTGATGCCGTTGGTCTTGTTATTGAATTTTTCAGGGTAGAGCTTGTAGAAATGCTGCAGTTCCTCATTCTTCAGAATCTCCGTGTGCAGGGATGCCACGCCATTGACGCTGAAGCCGTAATGAATGTCAATGTGTGCCATGTGCACACGTTCTTCCTTGTCGATGATATAGACAGACGGATTATCAAATTTTCGGCGGATCTTGTTATCGAGTACCTCGATGATGGGCATGAGCTTCGGAACAACCTGATTAAGCTGGGAGATCTTCCACTTTTCAAGTGCCTCTGCCAGAATCGTGTGGTTTGTGTAAGCACAGGTGCGGCTGACAATGGAGATGGCATCATCCATCGGAATGCCCCTTTCCATGAGCAGACGGATGAGTTCCGGAATGACCATAGTCGGGTGTGTATCATTGATCTGGATCACCGCATAATCCGGCAGATCGTAGAGTTGACAGCCTCGTGCGGTGCATTCGTCCAGAATCAGCTGTGCACCGGCGGAGACCATAAGATACTGCTGATAAATTCTGAGAAGTCTGCCGTTTTCGTCACTGTCATCAGGGTAGAGAAACAGCGTAAGATTTTTGGCGATTTCGGTTTTATCAAAGTCGATGCCGTCCTTTACAACAGATTCATCTACGCTTTCAATATCGAAGAGACGCAGTTTATTGGTCACGCTGCCGTAGCCCGTGACATGGATCTCGTAGAGACGGGCTGTGACCGTAAGATCACGGAATCTTACTGGATAGGTGATGTCTGTACGATTCAGCCAGCTATGATCATTTAGCCACGGATCAGGGATGGTCGTCTGTGCATTGTCCGAAAGCACCTGACGGAACAGTCCGAAGTGATAATTCAGCCCGATGCCGTCTCCGTGCAGTCCTAAGGTTGCGATGGAATCGAGGAAGCATGCTGCAAGTCGCCCGAGACCACCGTTGCCGAGAGATGGCTCGTGTTCGATCTCCTCGATGTCACTGAGATCCTTTCCGGCGGAGGAAAGCTGTGCTTTAACATCTTCATAGATGCCGAGGTTGATGAGATTGTTGGAAAGAAGCTTTCCAATCAGGAATTCTGCGGAAATATAATAGAGCTTCTTTTTGCCTGAGGCATGGCATTTCTGCGATGCCATCGCATCGGTTTCTTTCAGCAGGGCTGCGTAGATTTCTGCATTGCTGCATTCGCTGATGGATTTACCGTAAGCTGCAAGCAGTACTTCATTCAGATTCATATCATTCTCTCCTTTGTATGGATTATGTATCACTGGTATGATTCTATTGTATCATCTTTTGGCGGCTTTATCTTGCAGTAAACGGCTCCATTTTTGCACAATACTATCTTTTTTCAAAGGAGTGTTATTTTTGAACCTGACAAATTATGAAATCTATCATGAAGACAAAAGCCACACTTCTCCTGAATTTCCCTATAATACCTATCTATGTTCCATTCCGTTGGATTTTTCTGCGGTGAATATGCATTGGCATGAGGAAGCGGAGATCATTGTCATCAAAAAGGGAATGGGTATTATTTCGGTTGATCTGACCGAATACGAAGTTCGGATGGGCGATATTGTTTTCGTTATGTCCGGACAACTACATGCCATCCGACAGCTGGGGAACAATGCGATGGAATATGAAAATATCCTGTTCAAGCCGTCTCTTCTGCGTTCCGGCGGATGCGATCTTTGCTGGGAAAGCTTTTTGTCACCGATGCTCTCTGCCAATGTCGATATACCAGCTGTAATTGGACTGGAACATGCGGTATATCGGGAAATTGCAGAAGCAATCGGACAGATTGACCGACTTTGTGATACCAAACCAACAGGATACCAGCTTGCAGTAAAAGGGCATCTGTATCTATTGCTGTACCATATGCATTCGCAGTGCAGAACATCCAGCAATAGACCGCCACAGAAGCATCTGGCGAAGCTCAAAACAATACTTTCTTATGTTGAGGCGCATTATACTGAACCAATCACGATAGAGGAGATGGCTGGAGTTTGCTTTTACAGTAAATCCTATTTTATGAAGTTTTTTAAGCAAAGCATGGGAATTGGATTTATTGCCTATCTCAATGATTTTCGTTTGGAGATTGCCTCACGGATGCTTCTTTCAGCTGATGCCAATATTCTGGACATTGGTTCTGCATGTGGGTTTGAAAATCTGTCGTATTTCAACCGTTCCTTTAAGAAAAAATATGGGGTGACACCCGGAAGGTTCAGGAAAAAGTGATTGGATAATGTTCACAAAAATACAGAAACCGCTAAGAACATCTATTCTTAGCGGTTTCTCATTGGAGCTGGTGACCCGGATCGAACGGGCAACCTGCGGTTTACGATACCGCTGCACTACCATTGTGCTACACCAGCATTTGATATTCAGTTTTAATTTTACAAGGCTTGCTGTGTCCGTTTGTGATGTCGCTTTACCGACAACCCACGACCCGTTCATTACGAATGAACTGCTCTACCGACTGAGCCACACAAGCATTTGATATTCAGTTTTGATTTTGCAAGGCTTGCGGTGTCCGTTTGTGATGTCGCTTTATCGACAACCCACAACCTGCGGTTTACGATACCGCTGCACTACCTTTGTGCTACACCAGCATTGATATTCAGTTTTAGTTTTGCAAGGCTTGCGGTGTCCGTTTGTGATGTCGCTTTACCGACAACCCACGACCTGCGGTTTACGATACCGCTGCACTACCTTTGTGCTACACCAGCATAACTATAATAATATTTTACCACAAATAAACAGCAAGGTCAAGTGTTAAATTTTAATATTTTGCAACCTCAGGAGCAACTGCTTTTACAGTTGCTCTCTTTGCCTGCTTTTATTTTACACAACCGATTACAGCAAGAATAATCAGCATAATTCCGCTGAGCCATGAAAAATCATATTTCAGCTCTGACAAGCGTTTCCCCGTAAGCACGCCAAGATTTATCGCCATAATCCCCATAACTAACGCAAATACACTTGTTCTGATAATTCCGACCTGCAAGAAGCCCGAATTTATACCAGTTGCAATGGAATCAAACGATAATACTGCGGCGAGCGTAATCGCTTCACGCACAGAAAGCTCATTTGATTTATCCTCATCAGCATATGTATCATCAAGATAAAGCCGTATACCAAGACCTATGCTGTTCATTTTCACACATATATCCCCACGCTCTGTCAGACGTCTTACAACTACTCTCATAATACTTTTAAATATTGTAATTATTCCTATCGCAGTAAGCATAAAAAAACCTATCAGAGAGCAAAGCTCTGTCGGTATAAACAGCGTGAGCATTCTTGATACAGCAAGCGAAAGTCCGAGCATACCTGCTCCGACAATTCCGATAACTATTGCAGATAAAGCAGGAATCTTTATCCCCTGCACACCGTAATTTACAGCAACAAAATAAATATCCACGCATACAATCAGCGTAAGCAGAATTTCACTAAGCATAAAAAACACCCCTCAATCTATATTATTCATAGATTGAGAAGGTGTGAAAAATTATCTCATAGGATTTTTACTCATATCAAAATACAATCCCTCAGGCGCATTCAGAATATCACCGTTTTTAACGTTTTCAAAGCTTACCGTATTTCCGTCAGAAGTCGCAACAACGATTTTGGCAGAAGGATTTAATGACGGTGTTATTACTTTCAGAGAATCAGTATGATATTTGCTGTCAATGATGCCATAAACTCCTGTTTCAAATGTTTCATTATATCTTAAACATACAGTAGGATTTTCAAAATCGGGAATTTGCTTATCCATTATTACATTAACGGGAGTTTTTACATATATCTTTATATAATCTTCTGTATAAACCTCAGAAGTGTTTATGCCTATATTATCAGGAATATAAAAATCAGTTGCTTCCGTTAATTTTGAAAGCTCGTCACTCACAGTCATATCAAATACTTTGCATTTCAGAAACTGACGTTCATAATGCGGCTTCATTATTCCGTTATTGAAATCAGCAGTTATACTTGCCGCAAATGTAAGAAATGCCGCACAGATAATAAATATCTGTTTCATTCTTTTATCCTTCATAAGATTATAAATGCAAACGGCTATCACGCATATTAACGCTATAAGAAAGAAATAACTATAAAACGACGGAACATATCCGTTTATATTTCTTTCATTGTTCCACTTTAAATATTTTGCAGTGAAGCCTATAAGAATTGTAGGCACAATTGTTCCTGAGGCGGATATTATAAGAAGCAATAGGCTGTTTTTATTCAGATTATTCTTTTTAATAAGCATAGCTGTTGCCAAAGCAACTATAATTCCCTTTATAAATCCGAACACACCAACTGTTGTTATAAATCCCTTTATGCCAATCGGTGTACTTCTTATTATATTTTCAAATATCGTAAACGGAAAAACGCCTGTTGTATATCCGATTGCAGCTCTTATACTTAAAAACGGCTCGGTAATATAAAAATCTGTTCCATCATAGACCGATGCTACGGGATGTGATTTCTTCCAGCTAAAATACACTATAACATATAGCAAAGCTGTCAGAAAAGGAAATAACACATCAAAAAAACATCTCTTAAAATAATCGAACCATTTTTTATATTTTCCCTTATTCAGATACATTGCTGTAAATCCGTATATTATAAGTGCAAGTGTAAAAGCTTCATATATCATACAGGCAGGAAAATACAGCAGACAACAGAATACCATATCTCTTTTTCTGTGTTTTTCCATATAATTAAGATAAAAATGAAGTGATAACAGCAAAAGCCCGATAGGAAGCTGATGACATAATGCATAAGATATAAGCAGACTATGCCAATGTGAAATTGACAGAAAAGCCATTGCAATAACAGAACTGAGTGTTGCAAGCTTTTTATCAAAATGTCTGCTTAAAAGCAGGTATAATACACCTATGTCAAACAAAATTGTCCCATACTGAAAAAGCTTATAAAACCACACTTCATCAGCTACAAATGGTAATCCAAGAAGCAGATGATTCCACAGGTGTGATATTCTGCCTGTGGCTTCTGCGGAAATCATAGCATCATTGAAAAGCTCACCGTTTCTGACAAGTGTATAAATTCGCATATCATCATGAACAGCAAACATAATATTATAAAGCTTATAAAAAAGCAAAAAAGCACAAAAACCAAAACATATAATATAAAATATTTTTTCTTTATTGAGAACGATTTTATTCTTCATCTGTTATATAATCCTTTCCTGTAATTATATTGTCAGATCCATTCGCTTTTATACAATATTCAGGCACAGTACATTATATTGCACTGTGCCCGTTTTACCTTATCTTACCTTTTTAGCAATATCATCAATAAGCTTAGCAAGAAGCTCTGCCTGTGTCATTGAGCCTAAATCGCCCTCACGTCTTGAACGTACAGAAACTGTCTTTTCTTCAACTTCCTTATCACCGATTGTAAGCATAACAGGAAGCTTTTCCATTGTTGCTGAACGAATCTTATAGCCAACCTTTTCAGCTCTGTCATCAATTGTAACACGGATTCCCGCAGCTTCAAGAACTGTAAGAATTTCATTACAGTAATCAAGATGTCTGTCTGCAACAGGAATGATTCTAACCTGCTCAGGTGCAAGCCATAATGGAAATGCGCCTGCATACTTTTCAATGAGGTATGCAAGTGTTCTTTCATAACAGCCGAGTGATGTTCTGTGAATGATGTATGGTCTACGCTTTGAGCCGTCTACGTCAACATATTCCATACCGAATTTTTCTGCAAGAAGCATATCAATCTGAATTGTAACAATTGTATCTTCCTTGCCGAATACATTTTTATACTGGATATCAAGCTTAGGTCCGTAGAATGCAGCTTCGTCAATACCGATTTCGTAATCAACGCCGAGATTATCAAGAATTTTACCCATAATTGCCTGTGCTTCTTCCCACTGCTCAGCAGTACCCTCATACTTATTCTTAGGATTTGCAGGATCCCACTGTGAGAAACGGAATGTACAAACCTCAAGCATACCAACAGTTTCAAGAACGTATTTTGCAAGCTCAAGACAGCCCTTGAATTCTTCTTCAAGCTGTTCAGGACGAAGAATGAGATGACCCTCTGAAATTGTAAACTGACGAACACGGATAAGACCATGCATTTCGCCTGATTCTTCGTTTCTGAAAAGTGTTGATGTTTCGCCAAGACGCATCGGAAGATCACGATATGAACGCTGTCTGTTGAGGAATACCTGATACTGGAAAGGACATGTCATAGGACGAAGTGCAAAGCATTCCTTTGTTTCATCATCAGGGTCACCGAGGATAAACATACCGTCACGATAGTGATCCCAGTGTCCTGAAATCTTGTAAAGGTCAGATTTAGCCATAAGAGGTGTCTTTGTAAGGAGATAGCCTCTCTTCTGCTCTTCATCTTCAATCCATCTCTGAAGAAGCTGGATAATTCTTGAACCCTTTGGAAGAAGGATAGGAAGCCCCTGTCCGATACAATCAACAGTTGTGAAAAGTTCAAGTTCTCTGCCGAGCTTGTTGTGATCACGCATTTTTGCTTCTTCACGCTGTTTGAGGTCTGCTTCAAGATCTGCCGCCTTTGGATATGCTGTTGCATAAACTCTTGAAAGCATCTTATTCTTTTCAGAGCCTCTCCAGTAAGCACCTGTACATGAAATAAGCTTGAAAGCCTTTACAGGAGCTGTTGTCATAAGGTGAGGGCCTGCACAAAGGTCAACAAATTCGCCCTGCTTATAGAATGAAATAGGCTCGCCCTTGTCTGCGTGTTCCTCGCAAAGCTCAACCTTATATGGCTCGTCCATTTCTTTAAGCTTTGCAATAGCTTCTTCAGGTGAAAGCTCAAACTGTTCAAGAGCAATACCCTCTTTTACAATTTTCTTCATTTCAGCTTCGATTTTTTCAAGTTCTTCAGGAGTAAATGGCTTTTCAAGGTCAAAGTCATAATAAAATCCGTTGTCAATTGCAGGACCGATTGCAAGCTTTGCTTGTGGATAAAGACGCTTTACAGCCTGTGCAAGAATATGTGAAGCTGTATGCCAGAATGTCTTTTTACCGTCGATTGTATCAAATGTACATACTTCAAATTCACAGTCGCTGTCGATAACTGTGCGGAGGTCCTTAACCTCTCCGTTGATTTTTACACAGCATGAAGCCTTGTAAAGTCCCATACCTATTCCTTTGATAATTTCACTTGCAGGCATTGCCGCTTCGATTTCACGGATACTTCCGTCTTTAAGTGTAAGCTTAATCATAGCTTTCTTCTCCTTTTCAATATTACTGATTTTGCAGCCAAGGCATTCAAAAATAAAAAAGCCCCTTAAGCCGCAATAAAGCTCAAGGGACGATAATTAATCGTGGTTCCACCCTGATTCACACAGAATAATTCTAATTCTGTATCTCATTAGCTCTGTAACGGGAGCACCCGTTGTTTATTAAACACACTCAGAGGCGGTGTGCTTTCTCACGCTGTACAGTCTTGCACCGGACGACTGCTCTCTGAAACAGTAAATGTGATAAGCCTTCCTCATCAACGCTTTCTGTTGTTAATATTATCATATTTTCTCAGTATTGTCAAGTGGCAAATCATTAAAACAAGCGATAATTTCCTAAGATATTTGCAAATTGTATTTATATATGCTATAATCTTAAAGTGAAATAACAAAACAACACTTAAAGGAGTTTATATGAATAAATTAAAGCTTGCTTCTGTTTTAGTTTCGCTTGCTGTAACAGCTTCGCTTTTCACTTCATGCAAAAGCGTAAAGCGAAAAAATGAAATAAGCATAAATTCGGATTATTCTTCGGGAGATTATTACGAACAGCCGACAACAACAGCTATTATTGCAGATTCATATCCCGATTATCCTATCACATTTCCTGAAATAAATCAGACTGAAACAGGTAATCAATATCAGGCTGAAAACTGCGATTACGAAGGACTTTCTTTCAAATCCGAAAGAAGCGGCTATAGCGGAAAAGGTTATGTTACAGGCTTTGACGGCGATGTGAAATCGCTCACATTTCTTGTTGACGCACCAAGCACTCAGCATTATGATATAGGCTTTTCAATTGCCGCAGACAGCGAAACGCAATGCTCAATAAAAATCAACGACACTTCTATCGGCTCATTCAAAGCTGATTCAAGCGGTAAATTCACACTCATAAAAATGTATGGTATTTTTCTTACAGAGGGAAGTACTGCAATTGAAATTGAAGCTGTTGACGGGAATATAGACCTTGACTATTTACAGCTTACAAACAACACCACACTTAATGAAATAGTCTTTGACCCACAAAGCCCGACAAATACTGAAATGGGCAAAAGCACAACTGAGCTTCTTGATTTCCTCAAAACAAATTATGGAAAAACTATCATTTCAGGACAATATGCTTCTGATAATTCAAATAAGGAGCTTGATTTCATATATCAGATGACAGGAAAATATCCCGTAATACGTTTTTCTGCATTGGATACATCATATTCCGACGAGTATAACGATTATGAGGAAATAGAAGCTATTGCACAGTGGTACAGAGATGGTGGTATTGTCGGACTGATATGGCAATGGAAAGCTCCGTCAAGCGTATCCTCTGTTTATGCCGAGGAAACAGATTTCAGACTCAGCAAGGCTGTTACCGACATTGATATTTCAACGATGACTAAAGAAGAAATACGCGGACTTTTC
This sequence comes from Ruminococcus sp., assembly GCA_017523285.1. Taxonomy (GTDB): domain Bacteria; phylum Bacillota; class Clostridia; order Oscillospirales; family Ruminococcaceae; genus Ruminococcus. The sequence continues at coordinate 9,528 of JAFWWU010000137.1, read as the reverse complement.
GGCGAGGGCAAAATCTCTGAGGAATGCTATGGTATTATCCTTGATATTGATAATATGGCAACTCAGCTGCTCTCTCTCAAAAATATCGGAGTTCCTGTTTTATGGCGTCCGCTTCATGAGGCTTCAGGCGACTGGTACTGGTGGGGTGCTGACGGTGCGGCTGATTACAAATGGCTTTGGGAACTTATGTATAAACGTATGACAGATTATTTCAAGCTTGATAATCTTATATGGATATGGAACGGTCAGAGTGCTGATTATCTTGTCGATGAAAGTATGTACGATATCGCTTCTGTTGATATTTATCTCCCTGAGGGAAGTGATTTCAGCAGTCGTTATGAGCAATTCTTCTCAATTCAGAAAATGGTTGGTCAGAATAAAATCATTGCACTCAGTGAATGCAGCAGTATTCCGAATGCCGATGATTCTTTCAGAGATAAATCTGTATGGTCATTCTTCGGACTTTGGTTTGGAAGCTATCTTATGAATTCCGATGGAAATTTCTCCGAAAAATACACAACAAAGGATAATTTCATCCGTTCATACAATTCAGAGGGTGTTCTGACGCTGGATGAATATAAAGATTTGAAAGAATCTCAGCAGACAACAACTCAGACTGCTCAGACTACAGCAGTTACACAGACTACGACATCCACAACATAACAAAAAGCGGTTATCCTCAACAGATAACCGCTTCATTTTTATATTCCGTTTTCAGCATCTTCAATGCGTTTAAGATAATAATCCTTTTCCCAGTCATATTCAAATGCAGAAAATGTTTTCAGATATTTTCTTGCATTGTTTGAAGCTTCTTCAAGCTCAGCCATATCATCCATTTTTGCATACACAAAAACAGCAGATATAAGAATATTCAGAAAATGACGGTCATTTCTTCCCGTTGGCTTATAACACTTTTTAAGAAGTGTAAATGCTTCTGCATATCTCTTGTTCGCACAATCAACAAGTGCAAGCGCAATAAACATATTCACCATATATTCGGGATTACTCTTCTTCTGAACATAATTCTGCATGAAGTTTATATGTTCGCCTCTGAATAAATCGCCCTCGCTTCCACGGCCTTTTTTTCCGTAAATAAGCAATTTTTCATAACAATAGCAGAATTTTTCTTCACCGCTAAGCTTCTTATCATCTATCATATCAAGATAAAAAGCCGCACTTTCATAATCGCCTACTTTATTATACATAGAGGCAAGAAAAATGATATCGCAAGGCTTTACATTTTTCTTATCGTCTACAAACATTTCGGCAAAATTCTGACAGAACTCTACCGAATATCCGTTAATGTTGAGTGTTGCGGAAAACTGGTCAAGGATTTTATTTCGTGCCCCCGACATCAGACCGCCTTTTAATTGTTGTGGATTTGAATACATTTCTTCACCTTCTGACTTGCTTATTAAATCTTATACTCCGTTATATTCTATTGAATGCATAGGTAAACCAAAAAACTTGCAATCAAACTTATATCCATTTATACCAATTATTTTATCATACTTCCGATAAATAGTCAACTATTTCACAAACGTTTATTAATAAATTGTTAACTTGCACAAAAAACATCAATATATTTTTCTTTTTCAACATTTTAAAAATTTAAGTTTATTTCAAGCTTTTGTGTTATAATAAATAATAGTATAATGGTTTAGTGTATCTATACATAAATAACAAATCAACCTGAAAGGCGGTGTTTTTATGCATATTCTTATTGTCGAGGACGAAATCCAGCTTGCAGACGCACTATCAGAAATTCTGAAACGAAATAAATATATCGTTGATACCGTTTATGACGGAAATGACGGACTTGATTCTGCTCTTACAGGTATTTATGATTGTATTCTGCTTGATATTATGCTTCCGGGAATGAATGGTATAGACGTTCTGAAAAATTTAAGAGAAAACAAGATATCAACACCTGTACTGCTTCTTACCGCAAGAAGCGAGGTTGAAGATAAAATCAACGGACTTGACTGCGGTGCAGACGATTATCTTACAAAGCCATTTGTAACAGGCGAGCTTCTTGCCCGTGTAAGAGCTTTAACACGCCGCAAAGGCGAAATTATAAATGAAAACTCATTTTCTTTCAGCGATATAAGTCTTAATAAGAATTCCTGCTCAATAATCTGCGGCGGCAATGACGTAAAACTCAGTCTGAAAGAATATCAGATTATGGAGCTTCTTATTGCAAATCCACGCAGGATTCTCCCAAAAGAAAGAATCATAGAAAAAATATGGGGATATGAAAGCGATGTGGAATATAACAACATTGAGGTTTACATATCATTTTTAAGAAAAAAACTATCACTTATAAATGCAAAGGTTATAATCAAAACTGCACGAGGTATAGGATATTCACTTGAGGAGGTGCAAGAATGATAAAAAAACTTCAGATTAAATTCGTTACCATGACGATGAGCATTTTTCTTGCTGTGTTTATCGCTGTACTCGTTTCTATCAATCTGATTATGCAGGCTATGATGAAAAGCCAGTCGAGAGTTGTTCTCAATCAGATTGCAACAAGTATCAGATATGATGAAAACACATCTACATTTTCTTTCAAAGTTCCCGACAGTGGTAAAGAAGTAGTGGATCAGCCCGCTGATGAAAGACCTGATTTACCTCCGCCGACAAATTCTGAGCAGCAGGAAAAACCGAGCACAGCACCGACTCAGCCTGATACATCTGCACCACCCGTACAGACAGCTCCACCTCCCACAAAACCAAATAATGAATTTGTATATCCGTCAGCGCCTCCACCGCCAACTACGACTAAAGCTACGGAAACTACTATGGCTGAAACAACCACAACTACCACAACAACTACAATAGCTAATACCACAGGAACAACTACCACAACACCACCGACGGAACCTAACACTCCTCCTACTACTGACAACAATTACTGGCAACCGCCTGCATACTGGGAAGGAAATGGCGGCAACAACTGGTGGGAACAGCCGCCAAACAATAATAACAACAATAATTTCAATGGTTTTGTTCCGCCATGGAACTGGGGATTCGGATATTATTATCCTTTTACATACCCTCAGATAAATAATGATAATCAGGATAATGAACATAAAAACAATAATGAAAATTCTGATTTCACCCCTCCGAAATCAGAAAGTGATGAAAAGCACGAGCCGCAATCATCTGATAACCACAATGGAAATCCCACTCCGCAGGCTGATTACAACACTGACGAAAACAAAAAAGTGCTGTTATCGGATACAGGACTTACAGGAATTATTGACGATTTTACCATTGTAACTCCTCCGTCTGCCGAGGTTGTTATTACAGAAAAGAACAATGAGATACATGCTGCACCTCATCGTGATGCCGCTACAATTGATTATTTTGTTCTTATGGCTGATTCGGCAGGAAATCTTGTTGATTCACTCTACTGCTCTGACGTTGACAATACTCTTGCACAAAAATATATTAATTCAATTCTGAAAAAAGACTCAAAAACAGGAATGATTGATACTCTGCAATATTATAAAATGAATAAATCCAACGGAACTGTTCTTGTATTCACCGATAAGACAGCCGAGCTTGATATGCTTAAAAAGCTCACAAAAATCACAATAATCATCGGCTCTATAAGCTTTATTCTGATTGCGGCACTTGTTATATATCTTTCAAAGGTAAGTATCGCTCCTGTAAAAAAGGCATTTGAAAAGCAGAAACAGTTTGTTTCAGATGCAAGTCACGAGCTTAAAACTCCGCTTACAATAATTTCTACAAATGCCGATGTTCTTTGCGATGAAATAGGCGAAAACAAATGGCTCACCTACATAAAATCCCAAACTGACAGAATGAGCCTGCTTGTCAACGATCTGCTTAATCTTACAAGGATAGAAAACAATTCAGCTGATATAGTTTCCTCAGAATTCAATCTCAGCAAGGCTATTCTTAATACCGCACTGCCATTTGAATGTCAGGCATTTGAGTCTAACAAAAAGTTTGTCGTTGAAGTTCAGGACGGCATTTCACTTAACGCAAGCGAACAGCACATAAAGCAAATGGCGGCTATTTTCATCGATAACGCCATTAAGCATTCAGGAAACAATGATGAAGTAAAAATCTCTTTGTATAAGCAGGGAGATAAAAGAATTTTCTCTGTTTTCAATACAGGTTCAAGTATTCCCGAAAATGAACGTGATAAGATATTTGAGCGTTTTTACCGTAGTGATGCCTCCCGTGCCCGTTCAACAGGCGGTTACGGACTTGGTCTTGCGATTGCAAAATCAATTATTGACTTCCATAAATTCAAGGTGAACGTTTCAGGTGTTGAGGGTGAAAACGTCTGCTTCACAGTTATAATGTAAAAGAAATCTCCGCAACTAAATTTTATAGTTGCGGAGATTTTATTACAGTAAGCTTGACAAAGCAACTGTTTTATGATAAAATAACTATGTTGTTTAAGCGAAATGTGCTTTAAGCAATTCAATTATATATATGCGGGTGTGGCGGAACTGGTAGCTTTGCGACTGAGCGCTGCCTGTGGCAGATACAGCGAAGTGAGCAAAGGCGCAGCGGTCGAAATTATGTGAGCAACAGCGAGCAAATAATTTCGGGTACCGCAAGAGTCCCGCGGAGATAGCACAGTGCATTTGTGTGAGGTGATGAGTCTTGGCTTTATTTGGCAAAACCATATCCTTGTTTTTAATCGAAGGAGATCCGAACAAGCGTTGGGTATGTGAACTATCAAATTGGAATGGCAAGGCTTATAAAATCCCTCGAATCGAAGTGAAACGCTGTAGTGATAGAACTGATCTTGCTGCTTGCGGAATATACTTTCTTTTTGGCAGAAACGATGCTGACGATAAAGGAATTGTCTATATCGGAGAAGCTGAAAATGTTTTTGAACGTTTGAAACAACATGATTCAAAGAAAGATTTCTGGAACGAATGTATTGTGTTTATTAGTAAGGATAATAGGCTTAATAAAGCACATATCAAATATCTTGAACATCGTTGTTATTTATTAGCTCAGGAAGCCGATCGATATATGATTGATAATTCCACAGTGCCAGCCGATGCATCGCTGACTGAAGCAGAACAAGCGGAGATGGATGAATTCCTATACAACATACGCATGATCAATAATGTGCTTGGACATAAGGTTCTCGAACCTCTTGTTGATATTAGTTCTGAATCTTCTGAAGAATCGCCACAGCTTTTGTGCATAACAGCAGCTCGTGGTGCAGACGCAAAAGGAATGCAGACAAGTGAAGGTTTTGTTGTGTTAAAAAACTCACAAGTAGCTGATGGTGTTACGAATTCTTGTCCTAAAAATATAAAAAAACTGAGGGAACAATTAACCCTTAGCGGCGTTATTAATGACAAAGGGATTTTTACAGAAAATAAAGTTTTTAGTAGTCCATCAACTGCCGCAAGCGTTGTAATGGGACGAAGCGCAAATGGTCTTACTGAATGGCGTGAACTTAAAACATTGTAGTATTGAGCGGTTAAGAAATGACTGTTCAATACTATGATTGTAATTCAATATGCGGGTGTGGCGGAATTGGTAGCTTTGCGGCTGAGCGCTGCCTGTGGCAGATACAGCGAAGTGAGCAAAGGCGCAGCGGTCGAAATCATGTGAGCGACTGCGAGCAAATAATTTCGGGTACCGCAAGAGTCCCGCAGAGATAGCACAGTGCATTTATTCCCTGTAAGCTCTCGGCAGGTAAAAATCAAGAGTAAAATTAAATATGCGGGTGTGGCGGAACTGGCAGACGCACGAGATTTAGGTTCTCGCGCCGCAAGGTGTGCAGGTTCGATTCCTGTCACCCGCACCAATGAAATCCCTCGATATATCGAGGGATTTTTCATTTGTTGATATGAAATTTCATTGGCACCAAATTTATTTTGCACACAAGGTACGCCTTATGCGTATGCCGTTTTTACGCCGATTCTCCCTCCACATATACCGCCACACTATCCTCAAAATCACCATTGAATTCCAGCCTGACATCAAGGCTTTTATCCTCATTTTGATGCACATAGACCGTTTTTACAAGTAATCGAAGGTTCGCATCGCTGATGTGCTGTTCTTCAATCATCTTCTCAAGAAGATCTGCTGTGGTTTTCAGCTCGTTGCGTTTTCTCTTGCTGACTTCATCATACTGCTTGCTTTCCTCTATTTTCTTTTGTAGATCAGCGATTTCTTCCTCACGTTTGGTAATCATATTGTTGAAAACCGAAGCGTGTTCACGGTCGGAGATTCGCTCTATAATTATGTCCTCAATCTGCTGTCGGAGGGATGCGATTCGTTCCTTGTACTGCCCAATCTTTCGCTCGTAGGCAGGCTTTTGCCTCTGCCAGTCACGCACGATTTTATCGTATTTCTTACTCTGCTCCTGAATCCTAATCAATAGCAATCTGACTTCATCATATACAAATTCATCAAGCTGGCTTTCTCTTACAGTGTGTGGGGTACAATATTCCTTTCCATATCTATGACAACTATTGCAGGTATACTCTACCCATTTATCATTTTTACATACTCTATTTTTCGCAATCAGAATCGCTCCGCATTCCGCACATTTAATCATGCTACAGTAGCGGTGGATGGTTCGGTTTTCTCCTGCCCTGATATTCCCCTGCTTGTGATTCTCAAGAAGTTTTTGTGCCTGTTCATAGGTCTGCTTATCAATAATTGCAGGGAGATAATTCTCGTGTCGTATTTGTTCTTCTACAGGTACAAAGCTCTTTGTCTTATATATTTTTGAAGTTATGGTCTTATGATTTACAAGTGTTCCTGTATAGATTTCATTTTCAAGGATACGCTTCACAGCAGTCTGCACCCACAAAAATTTCTTGCACAGCTTCGTGCGAGTGGAGCTGATTCTGCGGTGAGAGAAGTATTCGGGAGATTTGATTCCTCTTGCATTGAGCTGTTTTGCGATTGCAGATATACCATAGCCATCAATATATTTTTGAAAAATCTCACGGACAATATCTGCTGCAACCTCATCAATTAACACTTCATTAGTGTTCCTGTCCTTGTAATATCCCATTGGTAAGTTTACAACCAGTCCTGTCTTTTGCTTCTGACGAATACCTGTCTTGACTTTCTTACCAATATCCTTTGCATAGAAATCATTGATAATCTGCTTAAATCCAATGAGCAGATCATCATTGTCATTGAAGCTATCAATGCCCTCTGTGACGGAATACACTCTCACATTATTCTCACGCAGGTGGTCGATAAACAATGCTGTCTGTGTGCGGTGTCTGCCGAGTCTTGATAAGTCCTTGACCAGAACAACCTCAACCTTTCCCTCATCGATAGCATTTTCAAGCTTTGCAAGACCTTTTCGGTCAAAGGTCATACCCGAAACATTGTCATCGCTGCTCTCGCCAACGATTTCATAGCCTTGCTGCTCTGCATAATCAACTAATATCTGACGCTGATTATACAGACTGTTCATTTCCTCATCCTCATCACGGGACAAACGGTAGTATAGCCATGCTTTCATTTTTTATCATCCTCCTTTGGCAGGTACGCTGTGTGGTGCCTGCGTTACCACAGACAATACCACACAACCTTCTGCAAGTCCAGCGTTTACGCTGATTTCTCAGTTTTTTCTACGTTATCAACAGAATCATTCTGTTCAGCATTGGCAATACTACATGAATTCAAAAACTCATTAATCATGGATTCCATAAAGAAATCAAATGCTTTTTCATTGCCATTGTACTGAACGATAACCTGATTGATTTTAGGGACTTCAATTTTCTTTGCCAATATATCACTCTCCTATTTACATCATAAGTTGATTCGCGTTTAAACATTTTTAGATCTTCCTTTCATAATAATTTAGCGATCGGCTCGTGTTTCACGAGTGGATCGACTGACAGAATATTTCGTTCCGTCACCTGATATCCATATCAATATCTTCTGTATCAGCTTTCATTTCTTCAAGCTTTTCCGACAGAAGTTCTATTGCCGCAACAGCTGCACCGATTAATAATCCTGCATTCTGTGCGGCTCGCTGTGCTTCAATATATCGTTCCAGTTCTTCGGGATCAGTCGGAGCGTTATCAATTATCGAAGCAACACTTGCAACGCTGTCCACAATATCAGCTGTGCCGATTGTATCGCTATAACTATCCCAATCAGCTTGCGACTGCGTATCATATTGCGTTCTTCTGATTCTTTCAGCTTCATAGAGTATTTCTCGTTCAACTTCCCAGCCTGTAACGACAGCTTCTCCGATTGGCTGATTAAGCTCGTCAGAGAGTTTGTTGTCTGCTCCGCTGTGATTTGCTGAATGTGTCTGCACTCCGCTTTCACCTGATTGAATATCACTTGCTGATTGTCCAAGTGATAATTCATTTGCTCCGCAGTCATAGTCCGACTTGCTTTCTCGCTGACCTGTTCCACCGCTTGGGTGAGTAACGTAAGCTGAGCTATCACTGCTCTCCAGTTGCTGTCGAGAACGAAGGTCGCCTGCGGTGTGTTCATCGCTTCTTCCAGATTGGATTTCGAAGCCGATTTCATTTGCTCTAATTTTGAATTCATTAAGCATCATCTCCTTGCTGTATCTTGGTTCGTGCAGTCTGTTATCACGACAGCGTTTACCATTGGGACAAGTATAGGTGATATACTTTCGTGAGTCCTCCCACCTCACACTATATCCTCTCTGTCGCATTAAAAAACAGAACTGCTTTTGTGTCTTGGCTTGTTTCATAACCTCATCAATGGTATTGATGAGATCTATTTTCCAGCTTTCTCCTTTCATTGCACTGCGATATTCGCCTGTGGTAATTCCGTCCGTTCTCTGATTGACCACAGGCTTTTCCAAAGTCTGCACACCATACTTCTGACAGATTTCATCTGACAGTATTCTGAGATCATTCAGAGTAAATTTATTTGAATGATATTTTCTTCCGCTTTCAGCATTCACGGAATTAAAAACGATGTGCGAATGAATATGCCCTGCATCAATATGAGTTGCAACAACACATTCGTGTCCCTTGAATGCTTTCTCCGCAAACTCCACAGCGATTCTGTGAGCAAGCTCAGGCTGAATTTCATATCCGCTTGGGTGAGACTGTACGAAGTGATAGTACTTGATACCTCCTGTCTTTCCATACATCTCACGGGTGTTTTTGAATTCCTGATAGACTGTAGGCAGAGAACAATTAAGCGCTGTGACGTATTTTTTATTATCTGTTTTATCATCACGGCAGATATATTCAAGCGTTGCTTTACCTCCACCGCCGCCTTTGGTACTGATCGCAGTTACTGTTGCCATTACTTCACCGTCCTTAACAGTTCGCCAATCATAGTAGTTACATTGATATGCTCATTGAGAAGCAGTTGGAAATTTACAGCAGTAAGCCTGTTCATGTTAGCAAGGGTAGCTATCTGATTGAGATTCCTACCGATTGCTTTCTGCTGTTTTACAATTTCATTGATACCCTCAGCTACAATAATTCTCTTATCGAGTACACTTCGGATAACGAAATCATTAAGCCTGAGACCATACTGCTCAGCTTT
>JAFWWU010000011.1 GCA_017523285.1 Ruminococcus sp. | reverse complement strand
TATTCGTGTGTATCAAATACATTTTCATGAATCTGTAAAATACAAACCGCAATATTGGAACAATGATCTGAAATTCTTTCAAAAGCGGTTGTAATATCAGAAAGAATAAAACCAAGTTCAATTGTACATTTACCCTTTCTCAAACGCTTAATATGGCGCTTTTTGATTTCGCCATTAATATAATCAATCGCTTCTTCAAGCGGTTCAATCTTCTTTGCCTTATCCAAATCGTTGTCTGTGAATACTTCCACAGTACTACTCATAATATCATCAACTGCTTTTCTAAAAACAGTTAATTCTTCAATCGCCTTATCAGCTTCGGCAATATCAAGACTTGCAACTGCGCCCTTTGATTTAATAATCTTATCCTTTTTGCTTGTCTTTACAGGCTGTTCTTCAACTATTTCAGCGTACTGTGAAATACCAAGCTTTCTGCGTCTTGCTCTTTCAATAAGAACCTTATTGTTCTTCTTATCGTAAAGCCAGATAAATACGCATGCTGCAATACCAAGAATAAGTGTAATTACACCAACTACAAATCCCGGCGGTGTATATGAAGCCTCTACTGTATGCTCACCGGGTGCAAGATTAATACCGATAAATGCCTTAAGAACTTCAAATGTTTCTACCTTTTTGCCGTCAACCTTAATTGTCCAGCCAGGCTCTGTCGGCATTGTAAAGAGCATTATCTGATTTTCCTTAGCTGTGATTGTACCTTTAAGCTTTCTTTCAGTATATTCTTCAATCTTCCACTCATTTTCTTTGAGCTTTGCAATATCCTCTGCAAATGCAGCTTCGTCAAATTCATAGAAGAAGAAATCCTTGATAATTGTGAAGAATTCACCGTCATTCTGAGTATCTGTAAGAGTAAGTCTTACTTCAACATCAGTACCCGGCTCAAATGAACCTACACGAAGAATACCATATTCAGTACCGCCGTCATAATATCTTCCTGTACCAAGACTCTTATGATTGATGAAGTTTCCGTTTTCATCCTTTTCAGTAGAAATCCATGTATTTACAGGCTCCTTGAATGTTGTTTTAAGGAACATATGAACAGCATTGCTTGACTGTGTTGTAAAATGAATGTTGATTACAGGATCAACAGCACCTGCATTTGCAACGAACTTCTTTGCATCACCGTATGGAGATTCAAAACAATCGGAAAGCTCGTATGTTTCAGGCAATCTCTTGTAGTATTCCTTATTGCCCATGATGTTTATAAAGCCTTCGGGAGTTGTTTCAAAAACAGTATTACCCGTAATTGTACTCATAAACATATTCTGGCTGTTGAACGGATTGTCATTTCCGAGGAATGCAAGCTTTAAAATAGAATTGTCAACCATATATCCGACTGAAAGTGCATTCGGATTCTCATAGATATGGAATGTTGATTCCGAACCGTTTGTTGTTACATAAGGCTCTGAATAAATTTCCTTATATGTCGGGTTGAGATTAACGTCTGACTGATGCTTTGACGGGTCGTGAATTACATACTTGATACCGAGAAGTGAATCGGCAAGTGTTGTATTACCGTCATAACGTGTTGTAAAGCTCTGCATCTTATAACCCATTGTTTCAATGAAGTTAATGATTTTTGCGTTCATTACTGAGCTTGAGTGAGTAATACCTCTGAGTCCGTAAGCCATATTATCGTTTACAGTACGGCAGAAGGTCTTTTCAGCTCGATAGAAGCTGTTGTCGATTTCTTCAAGCTTATCAGTTATAGCTCTGCCCGCATTTGTTTCGGAATAATATCCGTCACCCTTTGAGTATGCAACTTCCTTGTCGATTTTAAGGAAGCTGTCATAAGCGTTTACGCCAAGCTCAAAAGCAAGCACACATGTCATAAAGATGACAATTGCATTTTTTGTTTTCTTGTTTTTAGCAATTGTATATCCGTAAATACCGATAAGATAAATTGCCGCTAAAATCATACCGAATACAAGTGTTCCGAACCAGAAATACTCATATTTTTCGCCATGATATGTTTCTGTTGTTGTGTATGGCTTTACAGCAACATACTGATACTTATCCTGAGTATAGTTGAATGATTTTGAATTGAGATTGAACCATATTACAAGAAGAAGTAATATTGCATAAGAGCCTGCAATTTTCATGAAAAGCTTCTTATCTTTAAGTCCATCGAGGTTCTTGAATGTAGTAGCAGCAATAGATACGAGTAAAAATGATGCAAGGAATGAATATCTGTATGGGAGCCAGTTAGGAGCCTGTCCACCGTGCCACATCATATCAATAGGAGTAATATACATGCTGAAGAACATTACAAACAGCATGAGTGCATAGCCGAGCTTCTTATTGAAATCGATTTTCTTGTTCATGAAGAAAAGCGGAAGAAGAACAACTGAAATTACACCACAGTAAATTTCAGGTTTACCATGCATATTAACAGAATAATACTGGTTAGGGAATAATGTAGGAATAAGCTCGATTGGTGAGAACTGTGTGCGGAAGCTGTAATCAGGCTGTGAGAATTCAAACTTACCAAGCTTGAGTGCGTTATATACAGGAAGAATGATAATCGCACTGAGCATCAGCACTACAACAGTAGATACGCCGAACCAAAGAGTCTTTTTCACATAATCGTATGTCTTATGCTTTGTATCTGTTGCAAAGAAAAGATAGAAGAAATAGTAAAGTGCAACGAAAATTGCAATCATATATCCGATATAGAAGTTTGCAATAAACATCATGGCAAGCGGAATTATATAATTGAGCTTTCTGCCGTCATCAATGAAATATTCGATACCGAGAGCAACAAGCGGCAGGAATACAACGCCGTCAATCCACATCGGGTCGATAAGCTGAATTACAGCGTATGCCATCATTGCATAAGCTGTTGAGAAAAGCAATGCCTGCACAGGTGAAAGTTTTTTGGACTTTCTCGCATACATACAGAATGTAACACCTGCTGCACCAAGCTTACAAATCTGCATAATCATCATGCTTTCGAGTATCATTGTTCTCGGAAGAAGCATTACTATAAGCGTAAACGGACTTGCGAGATAGTATCCTATGATACCCATAAATTCACCCGAAAGGTCACGACTCCAGTTATAGAAGAAGCTTCCGTCACCCCAGAAAGCATCTCTGAGTGCCTCGAAGTAATAAATGTACTGTCCGTTAAGGTCAAGTACAAGAACAGAACCGAATTCACCCTGTGATGAATCCTTTGACGCAAATGGATAAATACCGAATTTAACATAAGCTATGAACGTCAATACTGCAGGAATAAGGAAGGCAATGAAGTAAATCCAGTTGTCCGAAGCCCAGCCTTTTGTTCTCTTTAGAACGTCCTCAGCAGTAAATGACGGCTTAGTGTTTGCAGCTTTAGCAGCCATTTTTTTCCTCCTTTTCTCAGGTCTGTTCAGACATAAAAATACACCGTAAGGTGCAATTAATTGAATATACTTATTATATTCGAAGCAGATTTTCTGCTCAGAACAGACCAAATAAAAATAGACATATTAATTATACTATATATTATCATTTTTTGCAAGAGTTTATCGCAATTTCATTAAAAAAAGAGGCAGAATTTAATCTGCCTCTCAGTTTTTACTTTTTATTTGAAGATTTCTTGTTTGAAACAGGCTTCTTTTCAGCCTTTTTTACTTCTTCATTTTTTTCTTCATCTTCATCATCGTCATCG
>JAFWWU010000136.1 GCA_017523285.1 Ruminococcus sp. | reverse complement strand
GCTTTTAGCTCTGCTACTGTCGGTGTGTAACAATACCACGATACCTCGTCATTGTACTTCCATATATGTGGATCGATGTCATTTCCGTTAAAGGATTTCATACCCCACAGCTCACTGAGCCGAATCAACTGTGAGTCAATCTTCCCTTCACTGCGATTCATGAGCGTAACCCTGAGTGCGTTGTACTTATCACGAATCATCGTACTTTCGAATTCCATCTTGACTACGATGCCGTCATCGAGTCTGCCGATGCAGGATCTGCCTACATACTTCGGATTGCGGATATATTCGCAGTATCCCACGATTTTCCGAAGCTCTCGTTCAAAATAGTTCATGTGCATCACTCCTTTTACAAAAAAAGAGCCCTCGGTTTCCCGAAAGCTCTATGTATGGTATTTGCCATTCAAAATTGATAGTACTTTGCGTTCACTGCTTCGCAAAAAGTTCTGTCATGCTCAACGATCAGCATAGTCGGCTTACAGCTGACGAGCAGTTTCTCAAGTTGTCTGCGTGAGTACACGTCAAGGTAATTCAGCGGCTCATCCCATATGTAAAGATGTGCGGGAGTGCAGAGACTTGCGGCAATCATGACTTTCTTTTTCTGTCCGTCGCTGAAATCTGAAATATCCTTCTCAAACTGCTCTCTTGAAAAATCAAGCTTACGGAGTATCGCCTTGAAAAGGCTCTCGTCCAGACCATGAGAATACGCATAATCGGTAAGATTTCCTGAAATTTCCGAAAAATCCTGTGTAATGCGTGATATTTTCAGCTGACGGTTCATGATGACTTCTCCCGTATGAGGAATATCATCACCGCAGATCAGCCTGATAATGCAGGTCTTTCCGCAGCCGTTTCTGCCCGAAAGTGCAATGATCTCTCCTTCGTTCACATCAAAGGAAATTCCACTGCATACAATCCTGTCATCAAATCGCACGGAAAGATTCTGCACACTCAATAACTTTTTGCTGTGAAATTTCAGAACAGGAAGCTTTAATGCCGCTGTCGTTTCGATATTTCTCAGAAGTCCCGATTTTTTCTCAATATCCGCCTCTATTCTGTTCTCCATGGACTTTGAGCGATTCATCAGCTTCTTGGATTTTCTTGCAACGGAACAGCGTCTTGATATTGATTTTTCTGTTTTTGTCGGATCAAAGCCTATCTTGGTACGCTCAATTCTGTCAGAATGCTCGGCAGCACGTCTTGCAGCAGCTTCCAGATTCCTGATTTCCTTTTTCAATCTCTCATTCTGCACCATTTCAAAATTATCCCTTGCCGCCTTGTTCCGCTCCCACGAGGAATAGTTTCCCTGTTCAATCTCAATATTTGTTCTGTTGATTGAAAGAACATGGTCTATACACTCATCAAGAACAGCTCTGTCATGAGAAATGAGAATAAAACCCTTTTTGCGTTTCAGATAGCGGCTAACGATTTCTCGTCCGTTCATATCAAGATGATTGGTAGGCTCGTCAATCAGCAGAAAGCAGTTCTCCCGTAGAAAAAGCATCGCAAGCATGACCTTTGTTTTCTCACCGCCCGAAAGCGTTGCATACGGACGATACAGCACATCATCACTTACCTGTAAAAGTGAAAGCTCTCTTATAAGCTTCCAGTTTTCGGCATTTGGACATATCTCCTCCGCAAGATACATTACAAGCATATTCTCATCAGAAACAGAAAACGGAAAGTATTCAAACTCCACACTCGACGTAATTCTGCCGGTATACTCGTATTCCCCCATAAGAAGCTTCATAAAGGTAGTTTTGCCCCGACCGTTTCTTCCGGTAAAGCCAAGCTTCCAGTCAGTATCAATCCTGAAGCTTACATTTTCAAAAATATTATCTGCACTTCCATCATAACCAAAAGTCAGATTTTCAACGTTTATAACAGACATAACAGTACCTCCTGATATAATAAAATAGCCGCAGGATATACTGCGGCTCACAATCAGGAGACTCCGAAAGACATAACAAAACAAACCTGTCCTCAGGAGTTGATATATTATGTGAAAAGACCGTAATATTTCCTGCAGGGCACACCAAAACAGACGGTACTACCGCCATTGTTTTATATACCCAATCAAAATTTAGCAGGAAATTCTACGCATCTTTCCACCTCAGTTCTTGTAATATGACCTTATTATACCACAAAACTGAGAATTTGTCAAGATTAATATCGTAGCTATGTAAAGACCGACTTGTTCGGCCTTTTTGTCAGATGCCAACGACGTTCCACTGTGTTGTCTGATATGGTCTGTCAATAAGGAAAAAGAGCCTTCGCAATTGAAGACTCTTTGTATGGTATTCAGTTGTTTTTCAAAAGCTCACGTTTCATCAGACACAGGTCGAACACATCAAGTCTGTTATCACTGCACAAATCTGCAGATTTCCAATCTGCAAGCTTTGTATAAGGAACAGCCAACAACCATTTCTGGAGCAATGCCACGTCGGCAACGTTGAATGTGCCGTCAGCGTTGATATCGCCTTTCAGAAGAAATGTATTTGATTCGACTTTTACGTTTTTGCAATGCTCGCCGATGATATAGTTTTCGCTATCCCTGATAATATTATTTTCAATTGTCAGATCGTTGACGTTATCCGCATTGATTACTTCCTGATAACACGATATAAACTCATTGTTGCTGATATTGATTTCCGCCAATGGTGTGTTATTAACTCTTTCACCATCCAGCAGGCTTTCAATGGTAATTACATCGCCTCTGCCTCCGAAATTACACTCAATAAAGGTGTTATTGCTGATCTGAATATGGTCTGCACCCGTACCCTCAATAACTCTGTCAGTAGGAATATCTGTGCGTACCTGTAATGTCTGACTGCAAGTGCGGTAGAACGTGTTTCCGTCGCAGAGTCCGTTATCACTGTTGAGCAGAAATCCACGTCCTTTTGTTTCATGTACATAGTTATTCGTCAGAACATAATTCTCAGAATGTCTGTTTCCGTTATATGCAACCAATCCCGCAGAAATAGTTTCAGGCAATGGATCGGTCAATGT
>JAFWWU010000135.1 GCA_017523285.1 Ruminococcus sp. | reverse complement strand
TCCAAATTATATTGTATATTAAAAGGAGCGAATTATGAAAGCGTTAAAGAAAGTTGCTTTGAATTTTATCAGTTTAATTGTTTTTATTTTTGGATTTTTTATTAGTTTTATGTTACAAATATATATTCAGAATAATGGCTGGTATAATATTATTGTTGATTACAAATATCCATATGCTGCATTATTCCTGCTGCAAATTGTGTTGTTAATTATAACTATAATGACGACACTTGCTATAATAAGAATTACAAGCAGTGAGAAAAATAAGATTATCGGATGCCTTACATTATTTATTGGATTATTTATTATATTATTCGACAGAAAGATTAACCCGTTTAACAGTGCTTTTGATTTGTCAATTAGTGATTTTTCAGATTATGAAGATCCTGTTCCTTTAGCATTTATAGGGATGTATTTTTTTCATTTTTTTTATTTCTTTTTAATACTATCAGAGTATATTGTTATTAATATAATCCGTAAAATCCGCAACAAATATAAACATAAAAAGGTTCAAGCAACAAGTAAACAAAGAAAAATAATTACTGTAACTCTAATGAGCGTGATGATTGTATGTTTCATATGGAATCTGATATTTTTATTAGCTTATAATAATTCGGATATAGCTAAGCTGATTCAGTCAAATTCAATAATGAACAGTCTGGAAAACGATTATAGATGTGGTCTTCCTGCTCTTCTGAGTATACCGATTGCGGCTGTAAATGTGTTTTATTCAATAAATGATCTATATTTAATATACAAATCAAAAAAAGAAGCTATTAAGAAATTAAGATTTCAACTTGTTTATTCTATTGTTTCATTAAGTATATTAGTTTTACATTGTGTAACTCTGAATAGTATCATAATAAAGAATTTTATCAAACTGAATAAATAAAAGTTGTAGAATACATAATTGGATAAAAGCGGAGATACTCCTGTTTGCTTTTATGTTGAGGATTTACGCAGATATATTGCGCCCAAGACAAAGCTTTCTGTATCGGTAAATGCTGAATATTACGAACAACTCACAGAGATTATACAGGCAGATAAAATCGGACTTATATTGTAAAAACACTTGACAAAACAATGCGGTTGTTATATAATCTAAGTAATAAATAGCGGTAAATCCAAATTATATTGCATATTAAAAGGAGCGAATTATGAAAGCGTTAAAAAAAGCTGCTTTGCATTTTATCAGTTTAACTGTTTTTATTTTTGGATTTTTCTTATATTATCTGATTATAGTATATATTCTGAATCGTGGTCGGCATAATATTATTGTTGATTACAAATATCCATATGCTACATTATTCCTGCTGCAAATTCTGTTGATAATTACAACTATATTGATAACACTTGCCATAATAAGAATTACAAGCAGTGAAAAAAATAAGATTATCGGATGCCTTACATTATTTATTGGATTATTTATTATATTATCCGACAGGAAGATTAATCCAATGAATAGTATTTTTGATTTGACAATTGATGATTATTTAGAATATGAAATGTTTATTCCATTAGCATTTATACGAATGTATTTTTGTCATTTATTATATTTCTTTTTAATACTATCAGAATATATTATTATTAATATAATCCGTAAAATCCGTAACAAATATAAACATAAAAAGGTTCAAGCAACAAGTAAGCAAAGAAAAATAATTACTGTAATTCTAATGAGCGTGATGATTGTATGTTTCATATGGAATCTTATATTTTTATTGGCTTATAATAATTCGGATATAGCTAAGCTGATTCAGTCAAATTCAATAATGAACAGTCTGGAAAACAATTATAGATGTGGTCTTCCTGCTCTTCTGAGTATACCGATTGCGGCTGTAAATGTTTTTTATTCAATAAATGAGCTGTATTTAATATACAAATCAGAAAGAGAAGCTATTAAGAAATTAAGATTTCAACTAATTTATTCTGTTGTTTCATTAAGTATATTAGTTTTACATTGTATAACTCTGAATAGTATCATAATAAAGAATTTTATCAAACTGAATAAATAAAAGTTGTAGAATACATAATTGGATGAGAATAGGTTTAATCATAAAAAAAGAGTGCATTAAGCACTCTTTTTTTATGATATAATCTTACCCTTTGGTTTTTTACGGTTTTCGACAACCTTTTCATTCTTTTTAATGTGAGACGGAGCTTCTGAGCCACCCTTATCTTCAAAGATAGAATCTACATCCTCAGTAGTAACATCTTCAATTTCGGGATTAACCTCGCCTCTGTTTTCGTAATATGGATTGATAACATATTTCTGAATAACAGGATAAGCGTTAAAGCAATTTATAAACGATACAATTGCTATCGGTACAAACGGGAAAAGCAAAGCAAAAGCTAAATTGAGAAGTCCCAGAACAGTAAATACTCCGTAAATAAGTATGTTGAGAAGAAGTGTTATAACGTTCTTTTTTAATGCGATACAGGTAAGCGCAAATGAATTCTTGATGATATTTCCAAGGCTTAAATCAGTTGCAACAATCATCGGGAAAATATAAAAATTCATAATAATAAGTGTAACGCCTGCGCTGAGAACAATTGCAAGACAGAAATACATAACCGAGCCGTAAGACTTTGCAAGTGTGGGATAAATGAAGGAACCCGCAATGCTTGAAGCAAGAACAAGACAGTTAATAAAGCCTATGATAGCTGAATATTTGAAATTCTTTTTAAATGATGTGAAGAAATCAGATAGAATAAAAGAATGCTTTTCAAGTGTGAACTTTCTTAAAACCTCTGTCATTCCAGCAGTTGCAGGGCCTATTAGAACCATAAAGAGTAATGTGAATGCAATCATGCCTACAAGGCTTGCGGTTGTGCTGAGAAGCTTTGTCGACATACATATAAAGGCTAAGAGAAGCGGTGAGAAAAAGAGCGTGAAAAGCATATTGAGTCCGATGATAAGCCAGAACTTTCTGCCGAGAAGCTCAAAGAACAGCTTTGAACCTGTTTTTTTGGTTCCGTCTTTTGCAATTCCGACACCTGCATTTTCATAGTGTCTGTTTAAAAATCCCAAGAATAAAACCTCCTGAATCAGAATAAATCAATAAAGAAATAAGTAAGCGCACTTTCAGCTGTAGCGGTTACAACAGCGAAAACTGCAAGTATAGAAAACTTTATAAAGTAAAGTCTTGTTTTGTTTTTTATATCATCATCATTTTTACCGAAAAAGAGAAAGGAAAAAAGATTTGATGAAAGTCTGACAGCCTCTCTTGCTCCGAGTACAAATATAACAGATACAGCGATAAGCTTTGGCAGTACAACTACTGCAAGAGGGATAATTGCTTTTGCTCCGAGCGAAGTATATACTGAGCATATTGAAAAACCCATTGCAAAGCCCCTGAAAGCCAGCAGAAGCACACTGAATACCTGTCCGAATGTGAATAGCCCTGTTAATGCAAATGTGCTCAGAAACGCAATATAAACGCATAGAGAGCATTTGAACGAATCAAGCAGAGAAATATCAGCGTTAATCGGAGCAACGTTTTGTGTAAGAATAATCGGATAATGCTTTAAATCAATTACTGTATTAAATATGCTTCCGATAATAAGTCCGAGGAATAAAACGGCATAGAGAGCAGAAACGGGTATATTTCTTTCTTTACTAAGGTTTGTCCTGAAATTCATTATACATCATTCCTTTCATATTAAAGGATATGATTATATGATGAATTTTAGAACAGATTATTTTGAAAGTTCGTATGCACGCTTTGTACAGCTTTCACAGGCATTGTTTACTACGTCTGTAAGCTTGCCCTCATAGAGCCTGTCAAGACCTGCAAGAGTTGTTCCACCCGGAGATGAAACCATTTTAATAAGCTCATCAATAGTATATCCTGAATCTGTAATCATTTTAGCAGAGCCGATAAGACTCTGTGAGAAAAGATCTGTTGCGGAAGCCTTGTCTATTCCGACTGATTCAGCGTAGTTTATAAATCCCTTTGCAAAAAGATAGATAAAAGCAGGGGAGCTTCCGTTGATAGCTATAATTTCTTTCATTTTATCAATCGGAACTATTGCTGTTTTTCCGCATGAAGCGAAAACAGCGTTTACAAAGCTGAATTCTTCATCTGAAACAGTGTCATTGTGAGAAAGAGCAGATGCCCCCTCACCAAGAAGAAGCGGAGTGTTCGGCATTACAAGTACAACTTTTGCATCCTGACGGGTTTTACTCTGGATGAATTCAGATGTAATTCCAGCGGCAATTGAAATCAATACAGTATCTGACTTAACGGAAGATGAAATTGTATCGAGAACAACATCAATAACCTGAGGCTTTACAGCGAGAACAACGTATTTGCACTTGTCTGCAACCTCGTTTTCAGATAAGCAGGGGATAACGCCGAACTCCTTGAGTTTATCAAGCTTTTCAGAATCTGTATCGTATGCATAAATCTGAATATCAGGATTTGAAGAATTGAAAATTCCTTTTATAATGGCAAATCCCATATTGCCTGTGCCTATAAAACCGATATTAATTTTACTCATAATAAAACTTCCTTTAAAAAATATCACTTACTCTATTATACTACAAAACGTACAATAAAGCAAGTGATTTTTTGTGGTTATTATTAGCTTTTATCAGATAGCAATTTCTTCAGCAATCTTATGGAGCTCATATTCGTATGGCTTTTCCATAGAAAGTGCTTCCTGAATGTCAAAGTCAACAATCTGGTCGTTGCGGATACCAACAACTCTGTTGCTGAGTCCTTGTTCGAGAAGACCTACTGCGTGGTAAGCAAGCTCAGTAGCGAGAACTCTGTCTCTTACAGTAGGAATACCGCCACGCTGAACGTGACCGAGAATTGTAGCTCTTGATTCGATATGTGTCTTTTCTTCGATAATCTTAGCAATTTCAGTAGCATTGCCGATACCTTCTGCAACTACGATAACGAAGTTCTGCTTGCCGTTAGCCTTAGCTTCAAGCATCTTCTTAGCGATAGCATCAAGGTCATAAGGAAGTTCCTTTGTGATGATTTCGATAGCATCACAAGCGATACCTGTATTAACTGCGATAAAACCAGCGTTTCTGCCCATAACTTCAACAACAGTACATCTGTCGTGTGACTGTGAAGTATCACGGAGTTTATCTACCATTTCCATAGCTGTGTTCATAGCTGTATCGTAACCGATTGTGTAATCAGTACAAGAAATATCGTTGTCAATAGTGCCAGGGAGAGCAACACAGTGAATTCCTCTTGCTGAAAGGTCAGCAGCACCTCTGAATGAACCGTCACCGCCGATTACAACAAGACCTTCAAGACCAAGCTCTTCACAAGTAGCCTTAGCTTTCTGGAGACCTTCTTCAGTTCTGAATTCAGGACATCTTGCTGTATAAAGCATAGTGCCGCCCTGACGGATAATATCAGAAACGCTTCTTGCGTCCATTTTGAAAATGTCACCGTTGATAAGACCGACATAGCCTCTGCGGATGCCGTAAACTTCCATACCCTTGCTCAAAGCAGTTCTTACAACAGCTCTGATTGCAGCGTTCATACCAGGAGCGTCGCCGCCGCTTGTTAAAACACCGATTTTTTTAATCATATCTATATCTCCGTTTCGTTAAGAAATAAAAATCATATATTTCTATTTTACTACAATCAGAGGTGCTTTGTCAAGAGGTTGACAGGTAAATTATAGTAAAATATTATGTAATAATTTGTCTAAAATAGTCGTAATCAAAAAATAAGACTGAACACAGCGTTTAAAAAGCGTGTTCAGTCATTTTTTGTTATTCTACAACATAAACATTTGCGTATGATGTAAGAGCGTAACACTCGCTTACAGATGCACAGAATACGTCAACCACGCCCTGCTTACAGCCTGTATCGTTGAGTGTGTAATAGCCAAGACCCTCAATGTAGATTTTCGTGTTGTATGGGAGTCCGTACTTTCTGCTCATTGCAACACCGCCAACGTAAGGCATAACGCCTGATGCTGTTGGTCTGCCTGTTGCGACATAGCCTGTAATTCTGAGGTTGCCGAGCAATCTCATATTTGAGGTGTCAGGCTGTGATGGATTGCTGTCTGTTTCAGGAGTTACTTCAGCTGAAGCATCCTGACTGTTATCAGGCTGAGCGACAGTTGTCTGTACTTCTGTCGGAGGCTGAGTAACAGGCGGCTGAGTCTGCGGTGGACGAGTTGTCGTCGTTGTAGTTTTTGTGGTGGTTGTCGTCGTTGTAGTTGTGGTTGTGGCTGTGGTCGTAACGGTTGTTGCACTTGTTGTAGTCGTAGTAGTTACGGCTGTTGTTGAAGTTGTGGTTGCTGTTGTTGTAGTAACAAGCTGGGTTGTTGTATTTACAGCAGCCTCAATTTCGAATTTTCTGTTTTGACTTTGCTCAGATTTGAAAAGCGAAAATGTAAATATCCCCATAAAAAAGAGTAATGTGATAATATATTTTCTCATTGCATCTCCTTTGCGTGTTTATCAGATTTCTCTGATGTTATTCTTGTGGAATTTAAAGCACATAATTCAATATCGGCAGAAATTATGCTCTAAATGCTGTGGAAGTGTTTGTCTGCCGGTCAAGTATTGAGTTTACAGTCTAAATGTTTCAAAAGTATGAACTTGATGTAAAAATAATGTTGCCAAAAGACAAAACGACGAAAAAAATAAACATTCAAGGATTTAAAAAGCTAATACTAACAATTAATTATAATATTACGCAATATTATATTATACATAGGATATTTAAAACAAATTATTACACATGCACAGAAAAAGCGTTTTTATTGTTAGTATATATCGGTGATATGCAGAATGGCTATTTTGCGTCGTTTTCGGTCTTTTTGTACATAAAAACATCGTACAATTTAATTTATGTAGCTAAAAAAACGAATGTAGAAAAATCGCTTTTTTGTAGGAATATAGCGAATTTATGAGTATACTTGACCATGGTAAGTGATTTGCTTCTTGAAAAATTATATGTACGGCTTCTGAAAAATAGAACAAAAACATCTGATATTTCTTATACTATTATATATAGAGAGAGATTGTGCAGAGAAAAGGAAGCGATTTCTTGACAAAAGAATAACATTGTGATAAAATAAATTTTAGACTAAGTTGTTAAAAAGGAAGCGATTATTTATGGGTATGCAGTTTAACAGAAAAATGCCTGAGCCTGCTGAAATCAAGGAATTATATGCAATTCCTGAAGCTGTAAAGGCAGTAAAGGCTGAGCGAGATAAGGAAATTATCAAGGTTTTTACAGGTGAATCTGATAAATTTCTTCTTATTATTGGACCTTGTTCTGCAGATAAGGATGAGCCTGTTATGGACTATGTTCACAGACTTGCTGACATTCAGCAGCAGGTTAAGGATAAAATTCTCATTATTCCGAGAATTTACACAAATAAACCTCGTACAACAGGTGAGGGCTATAAGGGAATGGTTCATCAGCCTGACCTTACAAAGAATGAGGATATTTTCCAGGGTGTCATAAAGGTGCGTCAGCTTCATACAAGAGCTATTCAGGAAACAGGTCTTACTTGTGCAGATGAAATGCTTTACCCTGAGAATTACAGATATATTTCAGATTTACTCTCATATGTTGCAGTTGGTGCACGTTCTGTTGAGGATCAGCAGCATCGTCTTACAGCAAGCGGAATGGATGTGCCTGCAGGTATGAAAAACCCTACATCGGGTGATATTTCCGTTATGCTCAACTCAATCAAGGCTGCACAGGCTAAGCATACATTCCTTTATGGCGGCTGGGATGTTACAACTGACGGCAACCCTTACGCACATGCTATTTTAAGCGGCGCTACAAATAAGCATGGTCAGAATATCTCTAACTATCACTATGAAGATCTTATAATGCTTCATGAGGCGTATTGTGAGAAAAATCTCAAGAATATGGCTGTTATTGTTGATACAAATCACTCTAATTCAAGCAAGAAATATCTTGAGCAGATAAGAATAAGCAAGGAAGTTCTCCACAGTATGCGTCATTCTGAGGATATCAAGAACTTTGTAAAGGGACTTATGATTGAAAGCTATATCGAAGATGGCTGTCAGAGCGTTGACGGCGGCGTATACGGCAAATCAATTACTGATCCATGTCTTGGCTGGGAAAAGACTGAAAAGCTTATTCTTGATATTGCTGAGCTTCTTTAATTAATATAATAAGGGTATCGGTTTTACCGATACCCTTAATTTTTTTATTCACCTGTAAATTCACTCATTATTGTAAATCCGTTTTCTATGTACCAGCCTGTTGCTTCAGCTGTCTTTTCACAGAATCCGTTTACACCGTCGTATTTCTTTGTACTGTCGTATATAAAGAAAGGAATAGGATCATTTGTATGTGTTTTGAGTGAGAGTGGTGTTGCATGGTCAGGTGTTACAAGAACTCTGAAATCGCCCATTTTTTCAAGCTCTGCCACAACAGGAGCAAGAACAAGCTTATCAATGAGTGAGATTGATTTAACCTTGTTTTCTGTTTCGTTTCTATGACCGCATTCGTCAGGTGCTTCAACGTGAATATAAACGAAATCCTGTCCGTTCTTGAATTCGTTTATAGCTGCCTGAGCCTTACCCTCAAAGTTTGTGTCAATATATCCTGTTGCACCCTTAACATCAACAACATTCATATTTGAGAATTTGCCGATACCTTTAAGGAGGTCAACAGCTGAAATCATTGATGCCTTCAATCCGAATTTTTCCTTGAAATCGTCAAGATTTGCCCTTACGCCTTCGCCCCAGAGCCATATACTGTTTGCAGGACGGAGTCCCTTTTCAACTCTTGCTTTATTAAGCGGGTGGTCTTTAAGGAGTGTGTATGACTTCTGCATAAGCTCGTAAAGCTTTGCAGCGTTAGGATGAGTAGGTACATAATCCTTTACAGGCTTGCCTGTAATATCGTGTGGAGGTGTAATATTACCGAGGTCAAGAGTACCGTTATTCCAGATAAGGCAATGACGATAGCTTACACCGCTGTAAAATTTGAACTCATCATTATCAAGCTTTTCGGCGAGGAATTTGATGAGGATTTCAGCATCCTCAGTAGAAATATCATCTGCGCAGTAATCAAGAATAGTCTTATCTGCGTAATTTTCTTCATCTGTTACAGTTACAAGGTTGCATCTGAGTGAAACGTCGGTTTTCTTCATATCTATGCCGATACTTCCTGCCTCAAGCGGTGAACGGCCTGTATAATAGATTTTAGGGTCATAGCCGAGTACAGAAAGGTTTGCAACGTCGCTTCCAGGCTTCATACCGTCAGCAACAGTTTTAACAAGACCAACTCTGGCGGTCTGAGCGAGTTTATCCATACATGGAGTTTCAGCAGCTTCAAGAGGTGTTTTTCCTCCGAGTGACTCAATAGGATAGTCTGCCATACCGTCGCATAACATTACCAGATATTTCATATAAAAATCTCCTTTAGAAAAAATTACCGAATTAATTATAGCACAGAAATTATATAAAATCAAGGCGTGTCAGTAATTTTGACACGCCTGAAATTATATTATTCGTTATTGCTTCTCTTGGCTTCAATATCAGCAAGAGCGTCTTTTCTTGAAAGATTAATTCTGCCCTGCTTGTCTATTTCGATAACCTTAACAACGATTTCGTCACCGATAGAAACAACGTCTTCAACGTTTTCAACTCTGTTCTTATCGAGCTTTGAAACGTGAACAAGTCCGTCCTTACCAGGAGCGATTTCAACGAAAGCGCCGAAGCTCATGATTCTTACAACCTTACCCTTGTAGATAGCGCCTACTTCAGGGTCATTTGCGATTGTTTCGATAATCTGGAGAGCCTTGTTAGCCTTATCTCCGTCAACACCGCTGATGAATACATTACCTTCATCGTTAATGTCGATTTTAACTTCACATTCAGCAGAAATCTTCTGAATAACCTTTCCGCCCTGACCGATAACTTCACGAATCTTATCAACAGGAATCTTAGTCTGGAGCATCTTAGGAGCATACTGATTAACAGTAGGTCTTGATTCAGGGATAGCCTTAAGCATAATTTCGTCAAGAATGTAGAATCTTGCCTTGCGTGTCTTTTCGAAAGCTTCCTTGATGATATCCATAGTAAGACCATCAACCTTGATATCAACCTGAATAGCTGTGATACCGTTCTTTGTACCGCCAACCTTGAAGTCCATATCGCCGTAGAAGTCTTCAAGTCCCTGAATGTCAACCATAGTCATCCAGCTTCCGTCTTCCTTAGTGATAAGACCGCAGGAAATACCGGCAACAGGAGCCTTAATCGGAACGCCTGCGTCCATAAGAGCAAGTGTAGAGCCACAGATTGAGCCCTGTGATGTAGAACCGTTTGAAGAAAGAACTTCTGAAACGAGTCTGATAGCGTATGGGAAATCTTCAACTGATGGAATAACAGGTTCAAGTGCTCTTTCAGCAAGGGCACCGTGACCGATTTCTCTTCTTCCGGGACCTCTGCTTGGCTTTGTTTCACCAACTGAGTATGATGGGAAGTTGTAGTGGTGCATATATCTCTTTGAATCTTCTTCATCAAGACCATCGATTCTCTGAGCGTCACTTACAGGACCGAGTGTAGCGATAGTGAGAACCTGAGTCTGTCCTCTTGTGAAAAGACCTGAGCCGTGAACTCTTGGGAGCATACCAACTTCAGCAGCAAGCGGACGGATTTCGTCAATGCCTCTGCCGTCAACACGTTTGCCGTCGTAGAGCCAGTTTCTTACAATCTTCTTCTGAAGCTTGTACATAACCTCGCCGATAATTTCAGGAAGGTTTTCGTATTTTTCTGAAAGTGTTTCAAGAACTTCATCTGTGATAGGCTGCATTCTTGCGTCACGGATATTCTTATCATCAGTATCAAGAGCAACCTTAACCTTTTCGCCTACGAGAGCTTCAACCTCGTCCATAAGGTCGTGGTCAAGTTCCATAGACTGGAATTCAAACTTAGGCTTACCGATTTCAGCCTGAATTTCCTTGATGAATGAAATCATTTTCTTGATTTCTTCATGACCCTTAGCGATAGCTTCGAGCATAAGGTCGTCAGGGATTTCGTCAGCGCCTGCCTCAATCATAACGATTTTTTCAGCAGAGCCTGCAACAGTAAGGTTGAGCTTGTTTTTAGCTCTCTGTTCGAGAGTAGGGTTGAGAACGAGCTCTCCGTCAACGTAGCCTACGTTGATTGAAGCAACAGGGCCGTTCCATGGAATATCTGAAATAGAGAGAGCGACAGAAGTTGCAATCATACCTGCGATTTCAGGTGAGTTATCAGGGTCAACAGCAAGAACAGTCATAACAACTGAAACGTCGTTTCTCATATCCTTAGGGAAAAGAGGTCTGATAGGTCTGTCAACACAACGTGATGTGAGGATAGCCTTTTCAGAAGCTTTACCCTCTCTCTTGAGGAATGAGCCAGGGATTTTACCTACAGCGTAAAGCTTTTCTTCGAAATCAACTGAAAGAGGGAAGAAGTCAACACCCTCTCTTGGCTTAGGGCTTGCTGTTACGTTACCCATAACAACAGTATCGCCGTAGCGTACCCAGCATGAGCCATTAGCAAGACCACATGTCTTGCCTGTTTCTACTACGAGTTTTCTGCCTGCGTAAGTAGTTTCAAATGTTCTGAAATTTTCAAACATATTTATTCTCCAATCTGCATAAATTATTCCGCATTTTTCGGCATCGGAAGTGCCGCTTTAAAGTGTTTATGCAGCTGCCTTAGCAATAAACTCTGACGCACATAATAAGCTGAAATATGCATCACAGTTTAATGCTAAAAGCTTGCGCTGCATTGATAATTAAACACTTAAAGGCAGAGGGTAAAAACCATCTGCCTTTAAAAAAATCTTACTTACGGATGCCGAGCTTTTCGATTGTTGCACGGTATCTGTTAACGTCCTTCTTCTTAAGGTAGTTAAGGAGGTTACGTCTGTGACCAACCATTTTAAGAAGACCACGTCTTGAGTGGTGATCCTTCTTGTGAACCTTTAAGTGTTCAGTAAGGTCGTTAATTCTCTTAGTAAGAATAGCAATCTGAACTTCAGGTGAACCTGTATCAGTTGCATGGTTTCTGTTAGCTTCGATAACAGCTGTTTTTTCTTCTTTCAATAACATTGAAAAACACCTCATAAAAATTTATTCCGATAACATAGAAAGGGGTGAAAAGTTCGGTACAAGCCCCTATCCAAGTACACGGTAAATATATTATATCACAGCATTTGCGATTTGTAAAGAGTTTTTTTGCATTTTTAAGATTTTTTGCTTGTTTTCAGGGAAATTTCATATTGCAAATCACAGTATACTTTGAGAAAAATATATCTCATCAATTTTACTTTTTGCCATAATAAATTTTTTAAAACTAAAAAGTATCGTGTGGAATTGAAAATAATTATCGTATTATGATTCCAATTTGATTGCTATACTCTCGATTTCACTGAATTCTTTGATGAATTCAAATTCGACATATCCATCATTTTTAAGGTAATAGCATACGTTATTATTGTATTCTTCGTCTGGTGTTCCGAAGACATCTTTAATCTGCTCCTTGGATGTTTCATAGGCAAATCCCTGATAAGTAAAATCTACACCTTTAAATCCCATATCAAGGTTCAGCATTAAATACGTGACGATATTATCTCCGACATCTTCATCATTTTCGTCAAACTCCTTCAACATAACACGACCTATTCTTTTATCATCTTTATAAATAGCACCATATACATCATTATTATCACCAGGAATCAGTCTTGATGTATCCAGTTCAACATTACCAAGTTCTGAGAATTTACATGGAATTGTAATGTCTTTTCCGTTAAAATGCAATGTAGAATTCAGCTGTGTTGAATCATTGGTGCTACTTTGCTCAGTATCCTCATTTGTATTTGAGTCTGTTTTATCGGATTTGTTATCAGGTTTATTGTCACATCCGGTAAAGCTGATAGTTGATAGTATTACCAAATATAGAAGAAAACTAAAAATTTTACTTTTCATTTCAATCGCACCTTTAAAATTAATACTTGTATTTTAAGTTAGCATTGCATTATCACAATATTACTTTAATATATTATTATATTATAATAAACAACACTTTGCAAATTAATATTATTATTTATAAATTCAGGGATACTGCAAATCGCAATATCTCATGAATACATCTATTAATCGCCCATAAACGCATAGAAAGCCCTATAAGCCATATATACGTCGATTTTTGATACAACCTCGTAAGGAGCGTGCATTGAGAGAACAGGAACACCTACGTCGATTGTGTCAACGTCAAGATTTGCGATATAAGCCGCAACAGTTCCGCCGCCGCCCATATCAACCTTACCGAGTTCGCCAGTCTGCCAGATTACATTTTCCTTATCAAGCAGATGTCTGATTTTGCCGACAAATTCAGCAGAAGCGTCAGAAGTGCCTGATTTTCCTCTTGCACCTGTATACTTTGTAACGCATACACCATGGTTGATGTATGAGCAGTTATTTTTCTCTGTAACTTCAGGGAATGTCGGGTCAAAAGCAGCATTTACGTCTGCTGAAAGACATTCTGAAGCTGAAAGAACAGTATGACCTGCAATGCCGAATTCAGCGGCAAGGTCAGTAATGAAATATTTAAGATATGCCGAGCAAAGACCTGTGTTTCCGTCACTTCCTGTTTCTTCCTTATCGGTAAGAACAGTAACAACCGTATGCTTCGGAGAATTGCAGTCAAGTGTTGCGGCAAGAGCAGTATATGCACATACTCTGTCATCGTGACCGTAAGAGCCTATCATACTTCTGTCAAAGCCGATATCCTTTGCCTTGAATGCAGGTACAGCTTCAAGCTCTGCTGAAATGAAATCATCTTCGATAATTCCGTATTTTTCGTTAAGAATACTGAGGATATTAAGCTTTACAGCTTCACTTTCTTCATTATCCTTGAATGGTCTTGAGCCAACTAGAATATTAAGCTCTTCGCCCTTTATACCCTGAGCAAGATTGCGCTTCATCTGGTCTGTAGCAAGGTGTGGGAGAAGGTCTGTAACGCAGAAAACAGGGTCTGCTTCATCTTCGCCGATATTTACAGTAACACTTGAACCGTCAGCCTTGATGATTACACCATGAAGTGAAAGCGGAATAGCTGTCCACTGATATTTTTTTATGCCACCATAGTAGTGAGTCTTGAAAAGAGCCATTTCATTGCTTTCATAAAGAGGGAACTGTTTAAGGTCAAGACGAGGAGAGTCAATATGTGCGGCACAAAGTCTTACACCGCTTTCGATAGGCTCACTGCCGATAATTGCGGCAATAACAGCCTTGCCTCTGTTTATTCTGTAAATTTTATCTCCAGCTGAAAGCTTCATACCGATTTTGTATTCCTTAAAGCCGTTTGCAGTAAGCTTTTCAACTGTGTAATCCACAGCTTCACGCTCAGTTTTAGCAGCATCAAGGAATGATTTGTATTCTTCGCAGAAATTATCGCATTTTTTAAGTTCTTCGGCTGACATATCGGTTACAGCGTTTTTTCTTTTTGAAAAGAGTTTTTCTTTGAGTTCGTTTTTTTCTGACATATTATATCTCCAATCTGTCGCCGATAGGCGAGAAATTACTCAGAGCACGCACAGGAGTTCTTCTGTTCAGGCTGAGTGCTGTTTTTATTATAGTAATATTCTTTGATTTTATCCGAAACTTCCTTTGATATATCAAAAACATTTTTCATTGATTTATTGTTCTTGATTATAAAATCGGAATTTTCAATAAAGAAGCTTTCAGGAAGCTGTGAATTCATACGCTTAAGAGCTTGTTCTGACGTAAGGCTGTCACGTTCCATAATACGCTGCTGACGTAAATCGGTATGAGCGATTACGGAAATAATAAGCTCGCAGAAATCATCTGCACGGCTTTCAAACAGAGTTGGTGCATCAAGTAATATGAGCAGCTCTCCCTGAGCTGAAAGACTATCAATCTGCTTGAGAATTTCACGGGTTATGTAAGGATAGGTAATTGTATTCAGAAGTTCAAGTTTTTTTGAATCTGAAAATACAATTGAAGCAAGTGCCTTTCGGTTTAATTCATCATTTTCGTTTATAATGCCGTCACCAAATGATTCTTCAAGCTCAGCAAGGCATTTACTGCCCTTTTCAACGACAAGTCTTGCAATTTTATCTGCATTTATAACGGAAAAACCGTTTTCGGCAAAAACCTTTGAAACTGTGCTTTTGCCTGCACCTGTCTGACCTGTAAGTCCTACAACCATAACTTCATTTAAGCTGTTCATATTTTAATCACCTCGAATCCTGCGGCTCTTATAAGCCTGTTATATACGGCAAGTCCTACGCCGTTTTTATCGGGAACTCTCACATAGACTTTTTTTGCACCGAGTTCATCAAGCCTGCGCAGACATGAAAAAATATTATGTGCCTGCTGAGTGCTGTTACTGCCGTATGTGAGAAAGTTGCAGTCGTTATCTAAAATATCATTATCAAAAATGAGGAAATATGTATCCTCGGATTTATTTTTATTTGCAAAAGCAGAGAAGCTTTCACTGTCACCCTCAACAAGAGTTACCTTTGCGGCAGGGGAATAATGAGTATACTTCATTCCTGGAGATGAAACCTTTTCGCCCTCGGCAACTTCATTTAAAATGGCATTGTCTACAATAACTTCACAGCCGAGCGTCAGAAGGTCTTCCTTTGTAACAAAGCCCGGACGGAGGATTCTCACTGTATTGTCATCATCAAATGAAATAACAGTAGATTCAACACCGCACTGACATTTGCCGCCGTCAATTACAGCGGGGATTTTTCCGTTCATATCAAGCATTACGTGAGAAGCCTCAGTAGGACTGGGGTATCCCGATGTATTTGCTGATGGTGCGGCAATCGGACAGCCCGAAAGCTCAATAAGCTTTCTTGCTGTTGCATGTGCGGGAATTCTTATTCCCACAGTATCAAGTCCGCCGGAAGTTATATACGGGATTCTGTCGTTTTTCGGAAAAATCATTGTAATAGGTCCCGGAGAGAACTTATCTGCAATTTTATAGGCAAGCTGAGGAATATAAGAAGTATAATTCACAGCGTCGGAAAAATCAGCAAGATGAACTATAAGCGGATTATCCGATGGTCTGCCCTTGGCTTTGAAAATTCTTGCAACAGCGTCAGGATTGCAGGCATCAGCGGCAAGACCGTAAACTGTTTCGGTAGGCATACCTACAACCTCGCCGTTTTTTATAAGCTCTGCTGCCTGTAAAAGCTGCTTGGGATTATTTTCGTTAAATAAAAGTGTAGTCATTATTATTGTTCCTGATTTGCAAGCTTTGCTGCCTGATCGGCAGTAGCGAGCGCATCAAATACCTCATCTAAGTTTCCGTTAAGCATATCTTCAAGACGATAGATAGTAAGTCCTATTCTGTGGTCTGTGAGTCTGCCCTGAGGGTAGTTGTAGGTTCTTATTCTTTCGGAACGGTCGCCTGTACCTACCTGCATTTTACGCTCTGAAGCGATTTTGTCGTTCTGTTCCTGCTGAAGTGCCTCATAAAGACGTGAACGGAGAATTTTCATAGCTCTGTCTTTATTCTTATGCTGACTTCTTTCATCCTGACATTCTACAACAACACCTGTCGGCAGGTGAGTAATTCTTACAGCTGATTCTGTTTTATTGATATGCTGACCGCCTGCACCGCTTGCACGGAAGTAATCTATTTTAAGGTCTGCTGTGTTTATTTCAAGCTCTACTTCGTCTGCTTCAACAAGAACGGCAACTGTAACGGTAGAGGTATGAATTCTGCCCTGTGATTCTGTTTCAGGCACACGTTGTACTCTGTGAACACCGCTTTCATATTTAAGACGTGAATATGCTCCGTCACCCATAATTGAGAAGCTGATTTCCTTGAAGCCGCCAAGCTCAGTAGGATTTGCATTGAGTATTTCCTGTTTCCAGCCTCTTGCTTCGGCATACATAGTGTACATTCTGTAAAGAGAATTTGCAAAGAGTGAAGCTTCTTCGCCGCCTGCACCGCCTCTGATTTCAATAATAACGTTTTTGTCGTCATTAGGGTCTTTGGGGAGGAGGAGGATTTTAAGCTCTTCTGCGGCTGAATCTATTTCAGTCTTAGCCTGTTCAAGCTCAGCCTGAGCCATTTCCTTGAATTCCTTATCGAGTCCGCCTGCGTCAAGAAGCTCTTTTGCTTCATTGTAATTCGCTTCAGATTTCTTGTATTCACGATATTTTTCTATAATAGGAGTGAGATTTTTAAACTCCTTCATAAGCTGAGTATAAAGCTTATTATCGCCGATAACCTCAGGGTCGGAAAGCTTAGAGCTTATTTCTTCGTATTTCTGCTCCATAAGCAATAATTTTTCAAACATAAATCAATCACCAATCTAAAAAATATATAAAGTAATCAGAAAATAAATGAAAAAAGCTAACCCTCGGTATCACGCATTATTTTTTTGATGTTTTTTTCTATTTTGTTTCGGGGTATCATAAACTCTCTGGAACAGCCAAGACATCTTAGCTTGAAATCCATACCTGCCCTTATGACAAACATCTGATCAGAGCCACATGGATGATTTTTTTTCATTGTTAAAACATCACCTGGTCTTACGTCCAAAGCTACCCCTCCTTCAAATAAGAATATTACGCACATTACATTATACCTCAAAACTCAAATCAAATCAACATTTTTTAGTATATTTTTTTATCTTTGTGGAAAAATGATAAAAATAGAGTACGAATAATATTAAACTCGACTAAATTTTAAAAGGAGAATTGTAATGCTTACAAGAGTAATGGTTGAATTTGAAAATATAGATATGGCTGAAATAGCTGCAAAAAGAGTTAAAGAAAGCGTTAAAAGTGCGAGAAAAACAGGATTTATATATAATAAAAAGGCTGAAAAAACGGCTTTTTACGATAAGAACAGACACTATACAATCCTGCCTCTTGCGGCTACAACATTCAACTATATCACAGCCTCGATTGAATATGAAATGACAGAGGATACAGTTGAAGAGCCAAAAAGAAACCGTCGGACTATTCTTTATATAATATGTGAGGACGATGACTGTGAAAATGTAAAATCAATATTAAGTGCTATGGGCGGACTTAATATTTCGTATTCATCAACTCAAAGAAAGTAGTTCGTATTGCAGGAATAAAAATCCTCCCCTTGACATAAGATGTAATGTTCAGAAAAAGTTCCGTAGGGAATTGAAATGTGGAGGTATAAAAATGGAGAAATTCAGACCTGAGGGATGTTTATACAGCACTCCCGAAAATCAGAAGTATATCAGCAGAGAAGAAAACCTCTGTGAAGCAATAAAAAACGGATATCTGCTTGAAGCAAGAGCAATAGTCTGTGACAGTAATCATAATCTGATTGTAGATTTGCCGTGTATGAAGGGAATTATTCCGAGAGAAGAAGGCGCAATAGGTATTGCAGACGGCTCAACAAGGGATATAGCATTGATTTCAAGAGTGAATAAGCCTGTAAGGTTTATCGCTCTCAGGATAGAAACTGATATGTACGGGCAAAAGGTAGCAATATTATCACGAAGAATTGCATAAGAGCAGTGCCGCAGTCAATATATAAATAGTCTTATGGCGGGCGATATTATTGAAGCAAGAGTAACTCATCTTGAACAATTCGGATGTTTTGTTGATATAGGCTGCGGAATATCCTCGCTTATTCCGATAGACACTATTTCAGTATCGAGAATTTCTCATCCTGCTGACAGATTTGCTGTCGGAGATATGATAAAAGCAGTTGTAAAAAGCAATATTGACGGAAGAATATGTCTTACGCATAAAGAGCTTCTCGGAACATGGGAAGAAAACGCCGCACAATTTGAAGTAGGTGAAACTGTTTCGGGAATTGTACGTTCAGTTGAGGATTACGGAGTGTTCGTTGAGCTTGCTCCCAATCTTGCAGGACTTGCAGAATTACGTCATGACATCAGGACAGGTGAAAGCGTAAGCGTATACATAAAATCACTTATTCCCGAAAAAATGAAAATAAAGCTGATTATCGTCGATGTCTGCGAAAAATATCAGAATACTTCAAAGCTGAAATATTATATGAATGATGAGCATATAGACGAGTGGAGATATACTCCTGAGGGCAGCGCAAAGGTTATAGAAACTGTATTCAGATAAAATATAAAACGGTTGTCTTATAAATCAAGACAACCGTTTTTGCGTGAAATTCAATACAGATTATTCAATTGTAACCTTTTTCATAATCTGTGGAGTAATTGGCTTGTCTGCGCTGTTTGTAGCAGTTTCAGCAATTTCGTCAACAACCTCGATACCTTCGATAACCTTACCGAAAGCAGCGTAGTTGCCGTCAAGGTGTGGAGCATCTTCATGCATGATGAAGAACTGTGAGCCTGCTGAGTTAGGCATCATTGAACGAGCCATTGAAAGTACGCCTCTTGTGTGCTTGAGGTCGTTCTTTACGCCGTTTGATGAGAATTCGCCCTTGATATTCCAGCCCGGACCGCCTGTGCCTGTACCGTTAGGACAACCACCCTGAATCATAAAGCCTCTGATAACTCTGTGGAAGCAAAGACCATCATAAAATCCCTGATTTACAAGCTTTTCAAAGTTTTCGCATGAGATTGGGGCGATATCAGGGTATAATTCAATTTTAATTTTCTTTCCGTTTTCCATTTCAATAACAACCATTGTTAAAACCTCCAAAGCAATTAATAATAACAGTATAACATAAAATTCTGTATTAATCAAGAGTAATTCCGCATACATCATCAAGCTCGATTGTCATAAGCTCATCATCTGAAATATCAGGAATATCGGCAATTCTGTCTGCCTGATTTGTGAGAGCCTTTTCATAATAGTTTCTGACATCTCTTGCATTTGCGAAATTGGCAATATTCTTTCCGCATCTTTTCTCAAAAAAACCGTAAGTATAGTTTTCAGCCTCAGCGCTTATTTTAAGCTTTGATTTTGCACAGATATTCTTGAATATTTCAATAAGCTCATCAGGTGAATAATCATCAAAGTTGATAATTTTATTGAAACGTGAGCGAAGTCCGGGGTTTGATTCAAGAAATTCATTCATAAGGTCGGGATAGCCTGCAACGATAACAACAAGGTCGTCACGATTATCTTCCATAGCTTTGAGAATTGTATTTATTGCTTCAAGTCCAAAATCGTTTGCACCGCCTGTAGAAAGCGTATATGCCTCATCTATGAATAAAAGTCCGCCGAGAGCAGTATCACATACTTCTTTTGTTTTTATTGCAGTCTGTCCGACATACCCGCCGACAAGTCCTGCACGATCAACCTCGACAAGATGTCCTTTTGAAAGAACTCCGAGTCTGTAATAGATTTTTGAAATAAGACGTGCAACAGTAGTCTTACCTGTTCCCGGATTGCCTGAAAATACCATATGAAGCGATATATCACTCTGTGGAAAGCCTCTTTCTTCACGGAGTTTTTTGACTTTAAGCAGATTAATAAGACTGTTAAGGTCTTTTTTTACCTCTTCAAGTCCTGAAAGCTCAGCAAGCATCTGCATAAGCTCTTCAAGCGTTTCACAGTCATTATTCTCTGTTACAGGTACTTGCGGATTTTCAGCTTTTGTTTCGTTATTCTTTTTTGTTATTGTATTTCCCGAAACGATAGTGCTGTTTATTTTAGCGGCAGGAGCATTCAAAATGTGTTTTCTCTGACCGATTATGATATTTCTCATTGAACGGAGTTTTGTTATGAGTGAAGCTGAAGCATAAGCCTGCTTATCGTCGCATTTTCCGTCTGCTGATATGAATTCAACAGCCATTTTATTGAGAAATTCGATAAACATAAGCGAAACGCTTCCGTCTTTTACACCGAATGTAGAATCAGCGGTAACGAATAGCTTTACGATTTTTGCAAGTGAATCATAAAGGGCGTTATGAGTTACGGTGTTTTCTATAACAAGAGCCTGTACAGATTCGGTAGTAAGTGACATATCAAGAAATTCGTTTATAAGCGAAACTTCTTCCTTTGTGATTGTTTTATCATATTCCGCAAGAAATATCAGATATTTCATAAATGAAAGATTAATATATTCCTTGAAAGAAAGTCCTGTTTCAGAGGGAGAAATACCTTTTACTTCATATTCAGAAGCAAGTGAATATATATATTTTACAGATGAATTGATATCAGACATACAGACCTCCTATCCGACAAGTGATTTATTTTTCCATTTGCCGCTTAAAACTCGTGCAAGACCGAATAAAAAGCTTGCAAACCAGCTTATAGGTGCAGCCCATGCAATTATTACAGAGCCTGCAACCCCCATAAGAGAATATACAATAGCAACTCTGAGTCCAAGACTTATAAGGCTTGAAAGCAGGAAGAATGAAGCATCTCCTGCGCCTCTGAGAATGCCGTTTGTGCAATGCATAAGTCCCATAAAAACATAACAATATGCCGTTATGCTTATATATTCAATACCCGATTCGATAGCCTGCTTGCCTGATTCTGAATCAAGGAAAGAGCTTATAATCGGTTCTTTGAATATCAATACAACGATAAGAATAATTGCGCTTATAACAGTTATCATACCTATTGAGGATAAGTAGCCGCTTTTTACACGCTCTGTCTTTTTTGCACCTATATTCTGTGCAGTAAATGTAGACATAGCATTTCCGACGGCAATAATTGGCATAATAGCCATAGCATCAATTTTACAAGCGGCTGTATATCCTGCAATGTAAGAAGAACCGAATGAATTTACAGCTGTCTGTATAAGAAGCATTCCGACAGATACAATAGACTGCTGAACAGTAGACGGAATTGCTACACGGCACATATTTTTGAGTATTCTGAACTGAAAGAATGATACCGAGCCTTTATGTGTCATTTTTTTGAGATACATCATAAGGTATATATACGAAAAAAGAGCTGAAAGAGCCTGTGCAATAAGCGTTGCATAAGCCGCACCCTTGATTCCCATATTCCATGAAGAAATAAGATAAATATCAAGAACTACATTGAGAACAGATGAGAAAATGAGAAAGGCAAGAGGAATTGTAGATTTTCCAAGCGAATTGAAAATAGAAGAAATAACATTGAACATAAAGAGAAAAGGTAGTCCCCAGAAATAAATGTTAAGATATACTTCGGCATCGCTGAGAATATTATCGGGAGTATCCATAAGCTTAAGGATTGGGCGGCAGATAACAAGCCCTACAAACATAAGAACAATACTCATAGCTAAAATTGAAATGAGAGCTGTATTGATTGCTGTTTTCATACGGTTTATTTTTCCTGCACCGAGAAGCTGGGAAATAACAACCGAGCATCCCATTCCGAATCCCATAGCAACACATATAAAGAGCATTGTTATTGCAAAAGAAGCTCCGACAGCTGCAAGGGCATTTTCGCCTACATAGTTGCCTACGATAAGTGAATCGGCAAGGTTATAAAGCTGCTGAAAAAGGTTTGCCATAATCATAGGCAGTGCAAAGCTAAGCATAGCAGTAACAGGATTTCCTGTAATCATACTATTTTTAGCATCAGTCATAATTAATCAATTCCTTTACAATTAGTCTAAAAGTGAAAAAGCTTGTTTAAGGCTGTTTACACCGATGATTTTTATATCATAATCCTTTTCGGAAATAAGTGAAAGCGATTGCTTTGGTACAACGCAGGTTTTAAAGCCCATACGCTGAGCCTCGTTAATACGCTGTACTATATGAGAAACAGAGCGTATTTCTCCGCCAAGACCAATTTCTCCGAAAGCAATAAGAGCATCGTTTACAGGCTTGTCGATTATTCCCGAATAAAGCGACATTGCAACCGACAAATCACCCGCAGGCTCGTCAAGACGGAACCCGCCTACAATATTTACGAAAATATCAAGCGTTCCCATAAAAATACCGAGTCTTTTTTCAAGAACGGCAATTATTATTGAAAGACGGTTGAAATCAAAGCCTGTTGCGGTACGTCTTGGTACAGAATAGCTTGTCTTTGAAGCAAGAGTCTGAACCTCGGCGAGAATAGGGCGTGTTCCTTCCATAACGCAGGTAACGCAGGTTCCCGATACATTTACGGGACGTCCCGATAAAAGCATCTGTGATGGGTTTTCGACCTGACGCAAGCCTTTATCAATCATTTCAAATACACCGATTTCATTTGTCGAGCCGAAACGATTTTTTACAGCTCTGAGAATACGATAGCTCTGATGTCTTTCGCCCTCAAAGTAAAGAACAGCGTCAACTATATGCTCCATAACCTTAGGCCCTGCAATAGCACCGTCTTTGTTTACATGTCCGACAATAACAGTAGGAATTTCATATTCCTTTGCTGTATGCATAAAAAGATTTGTACATTCTCTTACCTGAGTAAGACTTCCGGGACTTGATGAAATCGAGCTGATGCTCATAGTCTGTATCGAGTCGATTATTGCGATATCAGGTCTGCTGTTTTTTATTGTTTCGGCAACAGCTTCTGCGTCATTTGCAGGGAGAATATACAGGTTTTCCGTATCAACACCAAGACGTTCTGCTCTTAGTTTAAGCTGACGTGCCGATTCTTCTCCCGAAATATAGAGTATGGAATGTTCTTCACCGAGAAACTGACAAATCTGGAGCAGAATTGTACTTTTTCCTATTCCAGGCTCGCCGCCGAGAAGAACGATAGAGCCTTTTACAAGTCCAC
This sequence comes from Ruminococcus sp., assembly GCA_017523285.1. Taxonomy (GTDB): domain Bacteria; phylum Bacillota; class Clostridia; order Oscillospirales; family Ruminococcaceae; genus Ruminococcus. The sequence continues at coordinate 31,492 of JAFWWU010000135.1, read as the reverse complement.
CGCCGAGTACACGATTAAGCTCGCTAAGTCCCGTATCATATCTTACATCGGTATCATATTGTATTTCAGAAAGCTCAAGAATATGGTCGGATAAATCGGAAACTAACGAAACAGATCGCTTGGACTGTATGGCAACAGATTCCTCAAAGCTGTTCCAAGCATTGCAAGATGGGCATTTTCCGTTCCATTTAGAGCTTTCAAATCCGCATTGATTACAAGTATATACGCTTTTTGATTTAGCCATAAGTAACCTCATATAATTATTGCTGTACCTTTTCGGCACAGCAATAAATTATTTAAACTGTCATAGAATGTGGTAAATATCTGATTTGCTTATGCAAAAAACGGCATAAGAAGTACACCAAGGCACATTACAGCACATACCGCAAGAACAGCAATACGCATAATCATTGATTTATCAGGGCTTTTTTTCTTATTTTTCATAATAATTCTCCTTGTTTAATGTCTTTTTTTAGTGTGACGCTTTCTTTCGGGATGAGTTTCTGGGCGTTTTCTGCCCGCTGATTTGAATTTATCAAAGCGTTTTCTACGGTTATCATTTTTATCTCTGTCAAATCTGCGCTCTGTGGATTTACCTTTTCCCTCGTAAAGCTTTACTTCAACCTGATGACCGTTAATTTTTATGAAGTTCATAGCGTCAATAACATAATCCGATTCGCTTTCGGGAACTTCAACCGTTGTATGCTTATCAAAGATATCAATTTTACCGAATTCTCTGCCTGACATACCTGTTGCGTCAACAAGTGCACCGAGAATGAAATTAGGAGCAATACGCTGATTTCTTCCGATGCTTATATCAACCTTTACTGTGTTTACAGCAGGCTTATTTTTTCCTCTGCGGATAGGCTTCGGAATATCGAATTCAGGAAGTGAATCCATAAGCTCTTTAAGCTGCTTGTTTATGAGAGCAGCAGCAATCTGTTTTGGAGAAATACCGCTGTTTTCAAGATTTTCAACGAGTTCATAAGCTGATTCGGATATATTTTCAGAGAGAAGCTCTGTTATATCAGTTTTTATGGATTGGAGTCTGATATCAATTATATCGTCTTTTTCAGGAAGCTCCATCTGTGTGATTTCAGCCTTTGTATAACGTGAGATATCCTTGAGCTCATTGAGCTGTCTGCGGTCGCTTACAAGAGTATAAGCAACACCTGTATGTCCTGCACGACCTGTACGACCGATTCTGTGTATGTAGTATTCGTTATCCTGTGGGATATCGTAATTGAAAACAGCGTCAATACCGTTTACGTCAATGCCTCTTGCGGCAACGTCTGTTGCAACGAGAATTGAAACAGCACCGCTTTTAAAGCTGTTCATAACCTGAGTACGCTGGCTCTGCTTCATATCTCCGTGAAGTCCGACAGCCTTGAAGCCACCGCCTAAAAGGGCTTCGGTAAGCTCGTCAACCATTTTCTTCGTATTGCAGAAAACCATTGAGGATTTCGGCTGATATGCGGCAAGAAGAAGCTTCAATGCGTCAGTTTTTCTGCCCATTGCAACCTCAAAGCAGAATTGCTGAATAAGGTCAACCGTTTTATATTTTGCGGCAATTTTAATCACAACAGGGTCATTCTGATACTTTTTTGTGATATTCATGATTTCAGGCGGCATTGTAGCTGAAAACAGAACTGTCTGATGCTCGTGAGGAATGTCATTAAGGATACTTTCGATGTCCTCTCTGAATCCCATATTCAGCATTTCATCAGCTTCATCAAGAATAACTGTTTTAATATTATCGAGTTTCAGAGTACGGCGTCTGATATGGTCCATAACTCTTCCCGGAGTGCCGACAACGATGTTTCCGCCACGTTTAAGAGCGTATATCTGCTTTTCCATGCTTGCACCGCCGTAAACAGCAACAGGCTTAACCCATTTTTTATATTTAGCAAATTTTTTAAGCTCATCGCAGGCCTGCATGGCGAGTTCTCTTGTAGGGCAGAGGATAAGTACCTGTAAGAAACGTGACATATCGGATTCAATGCTTTCAACAGCAGGAATGCCGAAAGCGGCAGTTTTTCCTGTTCCTGTGTTTGAACGTCCGATAACATCAGCACCTTCTAAGAGAAGCGGAATACTTTTTGACTGTATTTCTGTCATTTCCTCATATCCGAGGTCGTTGACAGCCATAATAAGCTCCTGAGATAAGTTAAGTTCATTAAAATGCATTTAAATCTCCATTCTGGTTATAAATATCAAAATAAAAATGGGGACAAAATCCCACATAATATCATATCATATTTTTTTGATTAAGTCAATGTGCGAAAAGTTTATTTTTCAGATAAAAAACAGCATTGCAGTTGTAAAATTGCAATGCTGTTGATATCAATATATTATTGCTGCGGAGTAGTTTCTGTAACAGCCGAAGTGGTATCACTTACAGCAGGAGTAGTCTGAGCAGACGGATTGTATACAGGAACGGAGGTGAATCCATAGCATTCCTGATATGCGAGAATAATATCCCTTATCATATACTTTGAATATTCACCGCCCTCGATAATGCCTGCAAATGCGATTTCAGGATTATCAGCAGGAGCATATCCTATAAAGAACGAGTCCTGAACTCTCTGACCACCGGGCTGAGGTGTACCTGTTTTGATTGCAACGTCAAATCCAAGATTAGATAGTGAATGATTCTGCGGCATATTATGCGAAGCATCAATCATACCGGCTTCAATATAATCATAGACATAATCATAATTAAGGTCGATTTGTTCAGCTATAACAGGCTCAGTCTGAGCAGAGCAGATATCTGTTCCGTATTCGTATATACCTTCAACAAGATATGGCTTGTATCTTACACCCTCATTTGCGATTGTATTTGCAACGCATGCCATCTGAAGCGGAGTAACACCACATTCAGCGTTACCGATACCAGCCTGTAAAACATGACCTACATACCACTGAAGATTAAGACGTTCAAATTCTTCAGGAGTTGCAAGATAACCAGCCGCATCGCCTGTTTCAATGCCTGTATGCTGTCCGAGTCCGTAAAGTGTAGCGTAATCGGAAATACCATTGATAGTAAGACGCTGTGCAAGCTCATAGAAATAAATATTGCATGAAACCTCAATAGCTTTAGTTACTGCAATATTCTGGTGATTACCCGTACAATGAACAATTGTATCGATATAGTGATAGTTTCGGTTGCAGTAAAATGTAGAGTCGCCAAGAACAAGCCCCTCGTTAAGACCTGCGGTAGCAGTAATTGTCTTGAATGTCGAGCCTGGACGGTAAAGACCGTCTGTTGCTCTGTTCATAAGGGGGGAATTTTCAGAATTGAGTATTTCTTCGTAATTTGTTTTGTAATCGGCGAGATTATAAGTCGGAGCAGTTGCCATTCCTCTTACAGCACCTGTTTTTGCATCAAGTACAACAATAGAGCCGCATTTTACATTTTTTAGCTGAGGATTTCTGTTGATTGAAGGAAATCTGTTGATGAATCCTACAAGAATATCCTGTAATTTTTTCTGATATTCACCGTCTACCGTGATTTTTACGGTTTTTCCCTCAGTAGGTGCAACTGTAAGCTTTTCATCAATAACGGCATTGTTTGAAACAGTAACGGATTTTTTTCCGTTAGAGCCTCTGAGAGTTTCTTCCATAGCAAGTTCAATACCGCTTTTTCCGACAACATCGTTAAGAGCATAGCCCTTTTTCTTGAGTTCTTCATATTCTTCGGCGTAAATAGGACCTATAGTTCCTATTTCGTGCGGTATAATATCACCCTGAGCAATATGACGTACAGCCGCTTCAACGATATTCACGCCTCTGAGAACAGAGCTTTTTTCTTTTATTTCAAGGAGTGTTTCGTTATCGATATTTTCTGCAAAGAGAAAATCTATATTATAAGCAAAATCCTTTACAATAAGGTCATATCGCAGACCTGCAATGATGCGCTTATCAGTATCGGTATATTCATCCGAAATCTCGTAATCATCAATAAGCTTGTCAATACAGTTTTCGGCTGTTGCATAGGCATTCAGCTTTATTATTTTCTTCATTTTGTCAGCGTCTTTATCGCTGTCGGGAAGAAAAGTGTAAGGAGTATTGAGGCTTACGGGAAGAGTATCAGTATATTCATACCCTCTTTTTTTCAGTATTTTGTATATTTCAAGCAGTATTCTGTTTCCCGTCTGGTTATCCTCAGGGAAGAATGCTTTTTCGAGGATAACATTGTTGCCTGTTGTATTGTAGATTATAGGATTACCGTTGAGGTCAACGATTTCGCCTCTTGTGGATGTGATAACTTTTGAAAATGTAAAGGTATCATCATCGGAATGAGTTGTGTTGATGAGCTGATCATCGCCTACAACCTGTATTTTCATAAGTCTTACCGCACTTAAAGCTCCGAGAACAAGAACAATAAGTATGGCAATAACAACTTTTATACGGTCAGCAATCTGTTTCAATTATAATTACTCCTCATAATTCTTAATAGCCTCTTCAATCGTGAGGTGTGGCTTTGGCATCAGAAATTTATTGATTAAACTGAAAACAGCATAAACAACAACGGCAGAGGCTGTTGTAAGTGCAATAACGGGAAAGGTGTATTTTTTCAGTATAAGTGATGAATTTTCATATCCCCAGATATCATAATAGAAATTATAATCGAGAACTCCCTGAATTGTAGATACAACAGCAGTAATAATAAGTGTATTTGCAAGTCTGTGTCTGAGAATAAGCGAATATGAAAGTGATATTATAACACAGAAAATACAAAGTATAACGGCATTGTATCCGAGAAGCTTATCGCATGATAAATCTATCATAAATCCGCACACCGCACCTATAATCGCAGAACGGAATTCTCCTGTATTTGAAGAAATACAAAGTGCAACGGGAATTAAAAGCATGGGGCGCATAAATGTTCCTGCGTTCATTGTGATGAAGCACAGGAATACAATAAGAAGATATAAAAACCATCGGAATGTAGTTTTAACTATGAGAATACGCTTTTCTCTGGTAGTTTTAATTCTCATAATAAGAAGAATCCTTTCCGTTGAAATCGGTTACAACCATAACGGATGTAAGCTTTTCAATTCTTACCGCAGGCTTTATTACAGCGTATGATGAAAGACCTGAGGTATCTACGCCTGTTTCCGTTACAGTTCCGATGGAATATCCGCGTGGGAAAAGTCCGCTGTTATCTGTTGTTGTGATAAGCTGACCTACGCTCAGACCATTTTCCTTAGGAACGTGGATAAGCTTTGTGCGGTTATCCATAGCAAGAGAAATAGTACCCTCTACAATACCTGTATCGCCTGAATTAACCGAAACAGCAGCTATTGAAAGGTCAGGGGAGAGAAGCGTTCTTACAACAGAAGTATCAGCCGAAACCTCAACTGTAATTCCTACAAGCCCCTCTGTTGTTATAACAGGACAATATGGTTTTATTCCGTTATCAGAGCCTTTATCGATAATGAAAGATTTGAAAGGGTCATTTGCTGTAAAGCCGATAACCTTACATGGCTCTGAAAGCACCATATCTTCATGCTTATCTTTAATACCGAGATACTTGCGGAGTTCTTCAAGCTCAGCAGTTTTTTCATGATAATCTGCAAGCTTGTCATTAAGCATTCCTATCTGATCACGCAGACGCTGATTTTCATTATAATATTCGGTGGCATTTGTGATTTTATCGAGATTTGCTTCGATTTTTAATGCTATTGTGTTTGAAATACTCTTAAAAGGCTTTGTAACTGTATTCACGACAGAAGCACCCGATAATGAATATCCGCCTTTTGTAACAGCGAAAATCATAACGCCTATCAGAAAGGCAATAAGAACAAGAATAGCTTTAAATCTGAAGCTTTTGAAGAAATCGTGCATGCGGCGATTCCTCCTTAATAATATTTGACGTTTTCAGTCAGAGTATCCTGATATTTATCGATATTTTCGAGAATTTTTCCCGTACCCTCAGCAACACAGTCAAGAGGATATTCGGCGATATATACAGGCATACCTGTTTCACGGTTAATAAGCTTGTCAAGACCTCTCAGCAGAGCACCGCCGCCTGCAAGAGTAATACCCTGATCGATAATATCAGCGGCAAGTTCAGGCGGAGTAGCTTCAAGAGTTGTTTTTATAGCGTCAATAACCTTTGAAAGCGGTTCAACGAGAGCATCTCTTATTTCAGCCGATGAAATAGTAATATTTTCAGGCAGACCGTTAAGAAGGTTACGTCCTTTTATTTCCATAGTTTCTTCATTTTCGCTCGGGAAAGCAGAACCGATTTCAAGCTTTATATTTTCGGCTGTTCGTTCACCGATAAGAAGATTATACTTTTTCTTTATAAAGTTAATTATAGCGGCATCAAAAGCGTCACCCGCACATCTTACAGAGCGTGAAGCAACAATTCCGCCGAGAGATACAACAGCAACCTCGCTTGTGCCGCCGCCGATATCTACAATCATACTGCCCGTAGGTGCATTTGTAGGCAGTCCTGCACCGATAGCCGCTGCCATAGGCTCTTCAACAACAAGTACATTCTGAGCACCTGCTTTTTTACATGCTTCGCGTACAGCACGTCTTTCAACTGCTGTAACACCTGATGGAATACATACAATAACATTTGCCTTAGTTAAAACAGTACCCCTCATAGCCTTTTTTATAAATTCCTGAAGCATTGTAGTAGCAATATCAAAGTCAGCAATAACACCGTCTTTAAGAGGACGCACAGCAACGATAGAGCCGGGAGTTCTTCCGATAACATCCTTAGCGTCTTTTCCGACGTATCTGCATTTATCTGTTCGGGTATTAACGGCAACAACCGAAGGTTCTCTTATTATTATGCCTTTTCCACGCATATAGACAAGAGTGTTAGCTGTACCGAGATCAATACCAATATCTTTAGTAAACATTCTTCTGAAGCTCCTTATCTTTATAAGCAATTATTTTTTGGCAGAAAAAGACTGCCGGAGTATTTTATCTCTTTATTATTATGTTATAATTCTGCAATATATTTATTATGCAGTATGTAGAGCAGATGATTAATCTCCGATAGCTTTGGCAGCTTTAGGATAAACACAGAGAGCTACAAGAATAAGAATAAGCTGAGCTACATTGACCTTTAAAGCACATCCGAAATCAATTGAAAGAATGGAAAGGTCGATGCGGAGAGAGTCAAGACTGAAGCCCTTTGAATATGCAAGCCATGCAAGAGGTTCAATGTCACGGCAGGATGCACCCATAAGTGCGCCGAGTATTACTGCTGCGAGAAGTAAAATTGCAAAGACAAATGTTTTTTTCATAATTTTCAACTCCTGTATTTTAAAATAAGTTTTATAGCATGTTCGCATAAAATAAATATGCGTACCGATTATTAATGTGAATGATTGTTAGTGTATTCCTGTCGAGCCGAAGCCGCCTGAGCCTCTATCTGTATCGCCGAGCTCAGATACTTCTTCGATTTCGGGCAGAATAACGGGTGTGACAACAAGCTGAGCAATTCTTGCACCTTTTTCAATGATATAATCATCGTTTCCGAGATTAATCAGAGGAACAACAATTTCTCCTCTGTAATCACTGTCAACCACGCCTACGCAGTTGACGAGGGTTACGCCGTTCTTTGATGCAAGTCCTGAACGGGCATAAATCATCAGAGCGGCTTCATTTGTATTTATTTCAGCTGAAATTCCTGTCGGGATTTTTACAATCTGTCCTTTTTTTATAACTACATCTTCTTCAATGCAGGCACATAAATCATAGCCTGCACTGCCGTTTGTAGCACGTTTTGGAATTTCAGCGTTTTCATTCAGTTTTTTTATTCTGAGTATCATTCTATACCTCTGTAAAAAAGTCCTCGGGTTTTTTTGTCGGGAATATGATAGCTCTGAGAGCTGAGGTCGCCGAGGAGCTGTCTGATTTCAGCTTCATTTTCGTCATCAAGAAGTATTACTCCGAAATCAAGCTTTGAAAGTTCATTATATTTATCCGACATATATAGAATATCGGAATTAAGAATTTCAACGTATGCTTTATTATGACATCTTACAGGGAAGCTGTGACCTGTTCTGTCGGTAAGCTGTGAAGTGCATTTTTTACAGCCGATTTCATTTCTTACAGGGCAGTTTCTCAAAAGCATAAGAGGAAGTCTGCCATATATTATACTTCCCGAAGGAAGCTTGAAATCAAGTCTGTTAATCTGTGATAGTGTAAGCTCAAATGAGAGAGTAATATCTGAAAGACCGATTTTTTCAGCAGCCTCAATGCTGTATGAATTGCATATATTAAGCCCGAAACCGCCATGAAGCGTAAATCCGAGATTTTTTCCTGTTTCAATGTATGCGTAGTTTACACAGAGCAGATGAGATATGCCGCTTTCTTTCAGTTTTTCAAGCTCAGAAATAATCATAGCTTCATCGGAAATAAATCTCGGCGGCTCTGCTATGATTTTTCTGCGGCTATATTATCGCACTCAAAGCATATATCAAGCGGAAGAATAAGCATATCAGAGTATTCATCGGCAATTTCAGCCTGTTTTAACGTAGTACAGCTGACATAAAGCGAAAGCTTATTGTTATTCTTGCGATAGCTTGAATTGAGCTTTGGAATAAAGTCTGTTACGCTATAAACGGGCATGTTTTTTTCAATGATGAGTGTCTGCAATTTTTCAACTGCATTTCTTCTCATTTCATTGAGTGATGATGCAGGGAGCATAAGTCCGTTATCAATATCAGCTTCAAGCTTTTCAAATTCAAATACTGTATCACCAAGCTTTGAAAGCTGTTTTTCAAGGTAAGCGTTATCAATAGGTCGGTTGATTGCGGTCTGTGGAATATCTCCGTAAACCTCTGCAACAACTCCGTCTGCACTTGCTGAAAGATATGCCCTGCAGTTTTCTTTAATTATTGCTTTATATGATAAGCCGTATATCTTGCGTTCTTTATTATAAGTCTGACGAATAACAGGAAGAATATCCTTGCCTGAGGTTATATCGCTTTTCTGCCTTGTGCCGAACATATTCTGCATTTTTGCTGTGAAATATCCGTCTGTAAAGCCATCTCTTGAAAATATGCTTCTGAGCATATTCATATCGGGAGTTTTTCCGTTTAAAGCGTCATTTACAGCCTGTACAGCAGACGCAACATATTCGGGGCGTTTCATTCTGCCCTCTATTTTAAGAGAGCACACACCTGCTTTTTCAAGCTCATCTGTGTGACTTAGAAGCGATAAATCCTTAAGCGATAAAGCACAGTAATCCTTATTTCCGCAAGCGGAAAAGGGGAGTCTGCAAGCTTGTGCACAACCGCCTCGGTTCGCAGAGCGTGAGCCTATTAAAGCTGACATATAGCATTGTCCCGAAACAGACATACAAAGTGCACCATGAACAAAGGCTTCGATTTCAAGCCTTGATTCTGCTATTTTTGAAAGTTCTGCCATACTAAGCTCTCTTGCGGGAACTACTCTTGTAAAGCCGAGCCTTTTCAGAAATTCAGCACCATTTAAAGTATGTACCGTCATCTGAGTTGAAGCATGCAAAGCAGCGTCGGGAACAACCTTTTTTATAAGCAAGGCACAGCCTGTATCCTGAACTATATAAGCGTCAATGCCGATTTTTGCGGTGTCTGCAATGAACTTACAGAATGAAGCAGCTTCATTATCTGTAATAACCGTATTAACAGCGAGATAAAGCTTGGCACCGTATAAATGACAAAGCTTTGCCGCTTCTGCAATTTCTTCATTTTCAAAGTTTGAAGCACTGCTTCTTGCAGAAAATGATTTTCCGCCTATATATACAGCATTTGCACCGCTTCTTAATGCGGCAACAAGCGACTCCATACTTCCTGCGGGAGCAAGGATTTCCATTTTTTTATTCATCAGATGCTGTCTTTAAGCTGTTTGAGTTTAACAAGGTTTTCAAGCTGAACGATTTTTGAGTTCAGAACTTCGATTTCCTTTAAAGCAGCGTCACGTTCAATTCGTGCCTTGCCTGCTTCGTCAACGTATTCCTTAGCCTGATCACGGATGTTTTCAAGACGCTTGTTTGACTTGTTGTAATCGTCAAGTACGCTGAGAGCAACCATAATAGCGGCTGTGTATGGTGAAGCACCTGAGCTTGATTCCATTATTTCTTCAATTTTAGCTTCGAGAGTTCTTGCAAGTGCAAAAACATAATTAGGTGATTCAGCGGTTTTCATCTTATATTCTTTACCGCATATTACAACTTTAACATCGTTTAGCATTTTAAATCTCCAATCTGTCGTATAAATCTAAAAATACGACCAAATTTTATTATACTACATTTTTTTACAATATAAAAGAGTTTTTTTAAAAATATCACAAAAAACTTAAAAAATCAACAGAAAACACCTATTCAGGAAATAATTTGTCTGTTAATTTTGCAGATTATTTCTGATATGTTATATCAATAGTATCTTTTCAGTCCGATTACTTTTCCGAGAATATCAACGCTTTCGGCAATGATTGGTTCCATAGTGTCGTTTTCGGGCTGAAGTCTGTAATGTCCGTTTTCTTTGTAGAAACGCTTTACAGTAGCTTCCTCACGGTCAACAAGAGCAACAACGATATCCCCGTTTTCGGCATATACGCCCTGCTCTACAATAATAATATCTCCGTCAAGAATTCCAGCGTTAATCATACTCTCGCCTCTTATTTTAAGGGCGAAAAGAGGGTTTGTATATGCTTTATCAGCTTCAAAGCTTACATATCCCGTGATATCTTCAACAGCTGTAATCGGAATACCTGCTGTAACCGTACCGATTACAGGAATTGAAATGCTTTTTGAGTTTGGAAGTCTGAGTGAACGGTTGATATTACCTGTTTTTTCAAGTTTACCTGCATTGATAAGTGTTTCGATATATCTGTGAGCCGTTGATGTTGATTTAAATCCCATAGCGTCCTGGATTTCTCTTACAGACGGAGAATAGCCGTCTGTAAGTCTGTTCTTGATATATTCGAAAACAGCGATTTCCTTTTCCTTTAACATATTAATCACCCTTTCTGAGCGTTAAGCTTTTTTAATATCATTTTTGCAACCTTATAGACATCTCCGCAGCCGAGGGTGATAACAAGGTCGCCGTCAGAAGCATTTTCGCAGATATAATCACACACATCATCGAAATTCTGATATTTTCTTTCGTCTGTATATTCTTCATTTTCATTCTGTGGGAAGTAAATACAGCCGTCAATTTTTTCTGCAAGATGTCTTGTGAAAATTCCGTATGTGTTCTTTTCTCTTGAACCCATAATATCAGTAAGAACGGCTTTGTTCGGAATACAGAGTGCCTTTGCAAAGTCATCAAGGAGAATCTGAGTTCTTGAGAATGTAAATGGCTGGAAAACTGCCCATACATTTTTGTATCCCATATCCATAGCGGCTTTGAGAGTAACTTCAAGCTCTTTAGGATGATGAGCGTAATCGTCAACGATTGTAATTCCGTTTGCCTTACCGATAAGCTCAAAGCGTCTGCCTGCACCTCTGAATTCTGAAAGTCCCTTCTGTATTTTTTCAAATGGAACATTTACATAGTCAGCCGCTGCAGCTGCTGCAAGTGAGTTGAGGATATTATGCATACCTGCAACGTGAAGAGTGATTGTACCGAGAGCCTCTCCCTTTTTACAGAGAGTGTATTCTGTTTCCATACCTGAGATGCGTTTTATATCGCAGGCATAGTAATCGTTATCAGGATTAAGACCGAATGTGATTTTTTCCTTATCAAGTCCGTCAACAGCTTTGAGTGTATTTTCGTCGTCGCCGTTTATGATAAGAGCTTTTGTAGCCATTTCGCTGAATTTACGGAATGATTTTATAATATTATCAAGGGTTTTGAAGTAATCGAGATGGTCTGCGTCTATATTGAGTATAACGGCAATATCAGGATAAAGCTTTAAAAATGTATCAACAAATTCGCATGATTCACATACCATTATATCGCTTTTGCCTGCAAGACCGCTTCCGCCTATACATGGAAGCTTGCCGCCTATAAATGCGGAAAGGTCTACATCAGCTGTATATAAAACCTGTGTAAGCATTGAGGTTGTTGTTGTTTTTCCGTGAGTACCCGAAACGCAGATAGCATTATCATACCAGCTTGTTACAATTCCGAGAAGCTCGCTTCTTTCAAGAACAGGAACACCGCTTGCTTTTGCGGCTATAAGCTCAGGGTTATCAGCCATAATTGCAGCAGTATGAACTATAAGGTCTGCACCCTCGATATTTTCTGCACGCTGACCGAGAAATACGGGTATGCCCATTTTTCTTACAGCTTCAAGAGTTTCTGTTTCGTTGTTGTCCGAGCCGGTGAGATAATATCCCTGACTGTGAAGAATCTGAGCAAGGGGATACATTCCAGAACCGCCTATACCGATAAAATGAATATGCTTTTTTCCTGTTAAAATGCTTGTTTTAGTATCTTTCAAAACAATCACCTTTCTATATATAAGATTAAAAATACGATTAAGTGCATAACCTAAGCAAATAATGGCAAATATATTATAACAGTATAATTATACTGTGTGTCATTTATTAAGGAGGTCATATTAATGGAAATTACAGATGTAAAAATCAGAAAAATCATTGCAGAGGGCAGGTTAAGAGCCGTTGTTTCGGTGACATTCGATAATATGCTTGCTGTGCACGACATTAAAATCGTACAGGGAGATGAAAGAATATTTGTCGCAATGCCAAGCCGAAAGGATGAAAACGGAGTGTTCCGTGATATTGTTCATCCTATTTCACCATCGTCACGTCAGCTTCTTGAAGAAACCATACTTGAAGCGTATTCAAGACAGCTTGCAATGAGTGAAGCCGAAGAAAACGGGGAATAAACATATCGCACAGACCTGCTTTATGCAGGTCTTTTTGTTATATTCCGAGAATTCTTGCCGCCATAAGAATGATAAGCTTTGTTTTGCCGTCTTTTATTTCATTGTTCATGACCATATCAACAGCTTTTTCAAGCGGTATTTTTACTACGTCGATAAATTCATCTTCATCAAGATTCTGTTTGTCCTGAACAAGTCCTTTTGCAAGGTACATATAAATAATTTCCGTATTATATGCTGGAGTAGGATAAAGCTCTCCGAGAAATACATATTCAGAGCAGTTAAAGCCTGTTTCTTCAAGGAGTTCACGCTTTCCGCAGTCATAATGAGCTTCGCCGTATTCAAGCTTGCCTGCGGGGACTTCCGTTGTGATTTCTGAAAACGGATAGCGGAATTGCTTTACCATATATATTTCGTTATCCTCTGTAACGGGGATAACGCAAACACCACCAGGATGACGAATTACGTCACGCTGAGCCTGTGCGTCATTTTCAAGCTTTGCAATATCCTGAGTTACAGTAAAAATACAGCCCTCATAGATATTTTTGCTTGAAAGAGTCTGTTCTCTCAGATGCATAAACTATTTCCTTCCGAATTTTGAATTTATTTCCTCATAATAATCAAGTGAAGCAGAAAGCTTTTCAGATGAATTATAACCATAATAGTGAGTATGGGGATAAGTGTCGTTTTTGCTTTTTCTTGTAATAAGCATATAAGCTATAAATCCGATAAGACCGATAATGCTTATAATAAAGCCTTCATAAAGACCGCTTGTGCGGTAGCTGAATTCAATTGTGTTTTCGCCCTCGTAAGCCTTTACAGCCATAAAGCCATTGCTTACCCTTTCTACATCGGCATTTTTCCCGTTTACCTTTGCAGTCCAGCCCGAATTATAAGGAACACTGAAAAATACAAGGCTATCCTTATCGAGAGTGATTTTTGATTTAAAGCTGTATGAATCAAATTCAAATTCTGATGAAGAATTAAGCTTCTTATTCATACATTCCTGCATATATGCCGATTTACTCAGACCGATATAATCCTCTTCTTTTGTTTCAGTCAGAATATCGTTATATTTTTCAGCTTGCTTGTCGCTGAGAATGAGCGATTTAATCATAATTCTTTCACGCATTGAAGCACTCATTTTATCGGCTGATTCCTGTGTTATATAGGTATTATATGCAAATCCCATCGGGATATATAAGGTGTTTTCATAAATATCGAAGTATTCATTGCTTTCAAGATATTTAAATCCGGGAAGTTCTTTTTCTATTTCGACCTTTTCGTTGTCGCTTGTTTTCTGATAATAATATTTTACCGAGAAAAGTCCTCTCAGAGTATAATGAGATGTATCTGCTCTTGATGCTACGTCACGGGTTACTCCTATGCTGTGATAGAAATCCATTATAGAAGCTGATACAACGCTCTGGAATGCTCTCATGGATGGTAATTCCCATGTCATAGGATAGTTGTCATAGTTTTCAGACATATCAACTCTGAAGAAGTTATCCTCGCTTACTTCCTCATAAACAGAGTCTTTTCCGTTGATAGAAGCGTCAATATATTCAGCGGCAGTTGAAGGTGTGCAAGCTCCGTAAATAACAGTTGCAAGAGTACAGCCGATTGAAGCCGTTACAGTAAGTACAACAGCGGTTTCCATAAAAGGCTTTGCAAGCTTTTTTCTTTTTGCGATATAAACTAATGCAATGAGTGAAGCAACCGCAATTCCAAGTGTGAGCAGGAAGTATCCTAAATCGCCCGTAATTTCAAAAAATACGGTTTTATCATCTTTTTTCTTCGGCAGACAGCATATAATTGCGTATGAAGCAAGAAATGCTCCGCAGATTTTAATTCCGCCCTTGAAATCAATTTCATCATCATCGATAGCCTGAGCAGTCATAACAGACATTATAAGTATCGGCATATAAAACCATCTTGCATAGTATGAGCCGTTGAACATATAAAATCCTGAATTAAGAATAGGAACAAATGCACAGATAATACTTATAATGATAAGCTTTGAAGCCCAGTGCTTTTTGTTTTTCTGCATGAAGGCGATAACGCCTGCCATAGAGAAAAGAGGAAGATATCCGCCGATAGACGCCCACTTTCCGTAATCTGAAACGAAAAGATTAGGTCTTGCGGGAACATCGGGCGGCATAAAGAATGACTGAATTATTCGTGCAATACGGGTTTTATCGCCGTAAAGCACCATATCGAGTCCGTAAAGATGCTCGCTGACACGCTGGTTTTCAAGAATTGCAAGTGCCGATGGAAGAAGCAGGAATGCGGCAAGCATTGTTCCTAAAACGGCTTCAACGGCAAGTCTGCCGAATTTTTTCCATGTTGCCTTGAAATCTTCACAGCCAAGACGCACAAAAAAGTAGATAATAAGGAAAACAACCTGTCCTGTGAAGAAAAAGTAGTTTATAATCGCCATCAGTGCGACTGTGAGTGCGAATAATCCACGTTTATTATTGTTTATACATTCTTCCATTGCGATCAGCATAAGAGGGAAGAATGCTGTTACATCCTGAAAGTGATTGAAAAATATGTTAAAGGTCTGAAAACCTGAAAAAGCATAAAGCAATGAGCCGATAAGTGCGGCATTTTTGCTTCTTACAAATCTTCGGGCGTATGCATAAGCTGTAAGTGCGGCAAATCCATGCTTAAGTGCAAGCAGTACAGGCATTGAATATGTCACAAGTGCTTTTGGAAGAATTACCGATAGCCAGAAAAACGGACTTCCGAGCAGATAGAATGAATATGAGCCGATAAAATCAGAGCCGAGATCTGTAAACCAGTTCCAGCCGAAGCTTCCGCTTCTTACGGCATTGTTTGCAAGTTTATAGAAGTGAATTTGCTGGGAATTGTAATCACCGTAATATATAAAATATCCTTTATCGGCAATTATAATCGGCAGAAGTGAAAAAAGAAGTATGCCAAAGCCAAGAAGAAAGGCAACAAGATATTTTTCTTTTTCGTTTCTGTCGTAAATAAGCGGACTGTTTTTTTTCATAATAAGCTCCGGAATAATGTGGATTTATCGCTCCGAAAACAAAAGAATGATTCGAAATCAGACTTGCGGAGCAATATCAAGGCATAGCTTGCCAATTATATATTATTTCTATTATATCACATATAAACTCAGATTTAAAGAGTTTTTTGAAATTTTATGCAATTTATATATTAAAAAACGGCGATACCGTTATCAGTATCGCCGATGTTTTCGAGAACTATATTAACATACGTTCATCGCAGTATTCGCATTCAATCAGGGTATTATCGCCCGAGCCTGTAAAGCTTGCAGGCAGATAAAGCTCAGAATTTGTGATGCACTTCGGATTTTTACATCTTATTCCGTTGTGTGATTTGCCTTTAAGAAGCTCTGACTGTGCCTGTGATTTCAGCATTGTAAGAATAAGTGCCATACGGATATAAACACCGTATTTAGCCTGATTGAAGTATAATGCACGAGGGTCATCGTCCACCTCAATTGAAATTTCATCAACTCTCGGAAGCGGATGAAGAACGATGAGGTCCTTTTTAGCCTTAATCATTTTTTTGCGGTCAAGAACATATATATTTTTCTGTGCAAGGTATTCTTCTTCGCTTGCAAAGCGTTCACGCTGTATTCTTGTCATATAAAGAACATCAAGCTTTTCAATTACTTCTTCAATAGAAGAAGCCTCTTCAAATGAGCTTCCGTGAGCTGTAATAATATCCTTTATATAGAAAGGAAGCTTAAGCTCAGGGGTTGAAATAAGAATGAATTTATTATTCGGATAACAGCTCATAGCCTTGCAGAGTGAATGAACAGTTCTTCCGTTTACAAGGTCGCCGCAAAGACCGATAGTCATATTGCTTAGAGTGCCCTTTTCGATTTTAAGGGTGAGGAGGTCGGTAAGAGTCTGTGTCGGGTGAAGATGTCCGCCGTCACCTGCATTGATAACGGGACAATCAGCAGAAAGTGCGGCAGCCTTTGCAGAGCCTGCGATAGGGTGACGCATAACAAGTATATCAGCATAGTTGCTTACAACCTTTGTTGTATCCTTGAGATTTTCTCCCTTTGAAACAGATGAGGTTGCAGGATTATCAAAGCCGATAATTCTTCCACCAAGACGAAGCATAGCTGTCTGGAAAGACATCTGTGTTCTTGTTGAGGGCTCGTAGAAAAGAGTCGCCATAATCTTATTATCACATTCATGAGCATATTTTTCAGGATTATTCTTTATATCCTCACCAAGTGAAATAAGATTGTTCCACCAGCTTACAGGATAATCGTTCAAATCAATCAGATGCTGATAATTAGAAATCATTTTATACCTCCGAGTTATTATATTTTAAAGCACATCTGTGCCGTTTACAATCATTCTGAAACGAAGCCCCAGAAATTGTGAAGCTTTTTTGCAAAGCAGCATTCGTTGTAGGAATATTTCAAAATATTCGAGAACGGAAGAAATTTCTGTATCAATCTGAAGCTCAAGTATGAGCGATGTTTTATTCTCATCAAGTCTTATATCTGATTTTTCAACTGCATAGTTTACTCTGTCGTGAATATCAAAGCTGAGCAGCTCGGTGTTTCTCACTCTGCTTCTGCGTACATCGGTTTTGTCAGCAATTATAAGTGCAGCAGAAATCGGGTCAAGAGGCTGTCCGACGCTTTCATCGTGATTTCCGATAGCGGAAATAATAGAGCAGATTTCATTTGCAGGCATACTCAGATTATCAAGAAGTCTGAATGCCATAACAGCACCACTCTGTGCATGGTCGATACGGCTTATAACGTTACCGATATCGTGCATAATTCCTGCGATTTTCGCAAGCTCAACAGTTCTTTCGTCATAGCCGAGCTCTGTAAGAAGCATACTTGCATTCTGAGCTACCTTTTCAACGTGAGCGAAGGAATGTTCAGTGAATCCCTGTGCTTCAAGAGCTTTATCGGCACGGGTGATATATTCCATTATGTCAGGATTTTGCTTTATGTATTTATATGTAACAACGCTTGCCATAGTATCCTCCGTAAAAATGTTATCAGATTTATTATACAATAAAAACAGTGTTAATGCAATATGTTTTTATCAGTCAGAATTATAATTTGCCCTTAGAATTTCTATTTCCTTTGCGTATCCGTCGAGGTCATTCGGAGTTTCAAGTATGAACGGAAGATTTTTCAGATGAGGATTGTTTATTACTTTAATCAGAGCGTCAAGACCGATATGTCCTTCACCGATTTTTGCGTGTCTGTCCTTGTGTGCACCGAGAGGGTTAAGACTGTCGTTGAGATGAATTGCTTTAAGTCTGTCAAGACCGATAATACGGTCAAATTCTTCAAGTACACCTTCAAGATTATCAACGATATTGTATCCGCCGTCCCATATATGACAGGTATCAAGGCATACTCCGAGCTTATCGCTGAGAGTAACATTATCAATGATTTCTCTTATTTCTTCAAAGTTTCTGCCGACTTCTGAGCCTTTTCCTGCCATAGTTTCAAGCAGAATAGTTGTAGACTGCTCAGGAGTTATAACCTTATTCAGAGTTTCACAGATAAGCTTTATTCCGACATCAGCCCCTTGCTTTACGTGTGAGCCGGGGTGGAAGTTATAATAATTATCCGGAGTATACTCCATACGCTTCATATCGTCAATCATGGTTTCAAGAGCAAATCGGCGTATATTCTCATCAGCGGCACAGCAATTCATAGTATATGGAGCGTGTGCGACAAGCTTTCCGAAATTATTTTCCTTTGCAAGCTTCAGGAATTTTTCGGTATCTTCGACAGAAATTGCTTTAGCCGAGCCGCCTCTCGGATTTCTTGTGAAAAATGCAAATGTATTTGCATTGATTGAAAGAGCCTGCTTTCCCATATCTTCATAGCCCTTTGAAGCGGATAAATGACAACCTATATATAGCATAATGAATTCTCCTGTAATTATATTGTATATCATATTTATAAGTATAACAGATTTTTCGACGATTATCAAGAGAATAAAGTAATTCTTTGAGAAAGAAACGGGAAATTTTTGAATAAAATATACAAAAAACTGTTTATGAATTTTAACTAAAAGCGCTTGACATTTTACACTCTATGCGGTATAATATTACCATAATAAACGGATGATACCGTTTCGGAATTACATCACATAGACGACATAATATTTTTCAGTTCATATTTATTCAAGGATACGGAGGTTTTGCTATGATGAATGAAAATAATGTTATTGCTGTAAGAAGCAATAAAAAGGTTTACAAGGAAGACGGTAAGGCTATTAAGGTATTTAACTCGGAATATCGTGTTTCGGATGTTCTCAATGAAGCTCTTAATCAGGCAAGGGTTGAGGAAGCGGGACTTAATATTCCTAAGCTTGTTGAGGTTAAGAAAATCGGTGACAGCTGGGCAATTGTAAGCGAATTTATCGAGGGCAAGACTCTTGAACAGCTTATGATTGAAGATCCTGATAATCTTGATGAGTATCTTGATAGATTTGTTAATATTCAGCTTGAAATTCATAAAAACAGAGCACCTATGCTTAATAAACTCAAGGATAAAATGAATGCAAAGATTTCTGCGGCAGATATCGACGCTACAACACGTTATGAGCTTCATACACGTCTTGAATCAATGCCGAAGCATACAAAAATCTGTCACGGAGATTTCTGTCCGAGTAATGTAATATGCTGTCCTGACGGAAAGGATTACATCATAGATTGGTCACACGCAACACAGGGTAATGCTTCTGCTGACGTTGCAAGAACATATCTGCGTTTCTGTCTTGACGGACGTCAGGATATCGCAAATATCTATCTTATGAAATTCTGTCGTGCAAGCGATACAGCAAGACAGTATGTTGAAAGATGGCTCCCGATTGTAGCTGCTTCACAGTCTGTAAAGGGCAAGCCTGAGGAACGTGAATTCCTTATGAAATGGGTAGACGTTCTCGATTACGAATAATAAATATTGATTTTGCGGGCGGATAATATCCGCCCCTACATATTAATTAAAAATCACCGCAGAAAAATCTACGGTGATATTTTTTTGAATATTGAATTGTTGATTTCCTCTGTATCCTGATAGGTGAATTCATATTCCGCAAGTTCGGGAAAATAATCTGTAAATAGAAGCTCATGAGCTGAAATAATACGGATTTTATCGCTTTTCGGAAGCTTTTTTATTGCGGCTTCAAGCTTTCTTGCGACATTTTCGTTTTCTGTCAGCCATAATGCTTCAAGTGAAATCGGCTTGTGGCTTTTTGTATATTTAGCACCGCCCTTGATTATTCCGAGGTGCTGACGTATCCTTTTTTCGATGTTGGCGGCAATTCCCGTATACAGTGAATTATCTGCACACTTTAAAATATATAAATACATTTTCTGTAATCCTTTTTTATGTCGATTTAATAGTTATTATACCATAAAAAAATTTTTTTGCAAATTTTTTCAGAAAATGCATTTTTTTCCATTCCTCAGTTGTATGTATAGTGAAAGGGGGAACTGATAATGGACAGTCCAAATAACAACATAGCACTTACAGCATTCAGAAATTACTGTGATACTGTACTTCGAACTGTATATAACATAGTTCATTCTTACAGCGAGGCAGAAGATATTACACAGGAAGTATTTCTGAAACTCCATGAAAATCCGCAGAATTTTGAAAGTGAAACACATCTTAAAGCGTGGCTTCTTCGTTCTGCAATAAACAGAGCGAAAAATTATCATAAAAGCTTCAGAGTTAAAATGGTTTCGCCTATTGATGAAACAAATGAAAACTGTTTTGCACAGGATTTCACCCCAGAAGAAAATGAACTTCTTGAAAAGGTCAGAAATCTCCCTGCAAAATACAGTCTTGTGATATATCTGTATTATTATGAAGGGTATTCAGTAAAAGAAATCGCAGATATGATTGGAAAGAGTAAAAATACAGTTAATTCACAGCTTCAGCGTGGACGTGAAAAACTTAAAATGGAAATAGAGGAGGAAAAAGTTTATGAATCCAAGAGATTACACAGCTTCAATGAGTAAAATAAAATGTTCCGATAACTTCAAGAATAAAATGGAAAAGCTTCTCGATAATAAAGAAGTAACTAAGATAGAAGTAACTAAGGCAATCGGAAAAGAATGTGCCGATTATGTAAGCGGCGTTGAAAAGGCTCCGAATTCAAGAATAAAGCTTCGTATTACAGCGGCGGCTTGTGCGGCAGTTGCTTTGATTGGCGGAAATGCGGTTCTTCTTGGCAAGAATACATCATTCTTCCAGAAAGGTCCAGAATCACAGCTTGCAGGTGTAGCAGATACAACAGAAGACGAAACAAATATAAAGGAAGAAGAAACAAATATACAGGTAAATGTATCTGATGACTCAATGATAACAATAATGCCGGATGAAAATGATCCTTCAGTAGAAAATATAATTATTAACGTTTTTGACGATCATCCTGTTATACAGCAGATTAATGAGCATCTTAAAAAGCTTGATAAAAAGGCATATGTATTTCCGATTGGAGTCGAATATACTTACTACAAAGGTATGGGAGATTTTACATATCCTACAGAAAATTCTGCTGGCGGATTTGAGGAAGATGCTGAATATGATAAATATACAGGAATAGTAACTCACCAATATTTTGATGATGTAAAGCAAGTAGTAGAGGTTATGGCAGATGAAGGAAGAGAATACGCGTACATAACTTTTACAAGAAATCCTAAAATATCAGATGAAGATGACACATTAGTAATGGGGATTGGAATCGATGATGAAATACCACAGGACGGTGAAATTCTTCCAGAACATCAGTTTATTATAGACAATAACTTTCCTGCATGTAATTCGTATATAGAAAAAATGGTTAATGTATGTAAAGAAGTAGACAGCTATCTTAAATATAACGAAGAAAAAAATGTGCTTGAATATTATCATAAAGACCTGGATATAAAGTATCTTGACGTTTATTATGACGGCAATGAATTAATCATTAATCAGTATGCAAATATATATGCTGATAAATACAGCGTTTATGATGTAACTCTTGAAACTAAAGTTAAATTCAATTCAGAGGGCGATATAGTTTATTTTTCGAATGTCAGTCCTATGCATGATATGTATCTTGGTGGTAACGCAGTAATTATGGAAGTTGACTACGTTAATTATGACAGAGAGCTATATGAAGATATGTTTGCTGATAAAGAATTAGTTTTCGGTGACGGAGAAAATGAAATATCGGCAGAGATAATGAAAAAAATGAATGATTAATAATAAAAGCAGTTATGAAAGAAAAATCATAACTGCTTTTTTGCATGAAAAAAGCCCCGATTTTATATCGGGGCTTTGGTTGGACTAGATGGATTCGAACCATCGAGTGACGGAGTCAAAGTCCGTTGCCTTACCACTTGGCTATAGTCCAGTCTTATAACTATAATATTATATCACATATTTTTTGTTTTAGCAACAAGAAGAGATATATTTTACATATTTAACTAAAAACGGAGCGCGATTTTTCGATTTTTATTGCATTTGTCCCGATTCTATGATATACTGTTTACATTGAATACGAAATAACAGCATAGAAAGGAGCTTTTATGAAACGCAGTGATTATATTTCATGGGATGAGTATTTTATGGGAATAGCACTTTTCTCGGCTCAGAGAAGCAAGGATAATTCCACACAGGTCGGAGCCTGCATAGTAAACGACGAAAAAAAGATTATTTCCGTAGGATATAACGGAATGCCGATAGGCTGTTGTGATGACGATATGCCATGGGAAAGAACAGGAAATAACCCGCTTGATACAAAATATCCTTTTGTTTGTCATGCAGAGCTTAACGCCATTTTAAACAGCAATGTCGGAAGTCTTAAAGGTGCGACGTTATACGTTACGCTTTATCCATGCAATGAATGTGCAAAGGCTATTATCCAGAGCGGAATAAAGCGTGTAGTCTATATGGAAAATAAGTATGCTGATACTGACGGAGTTAAAGCGTCTGTAATGATGTTTGAAAAGTGCGGTGTTGTCGTTGAAAAATACGAACCTGCAAACAGAAGTATTATTCTGAATTTGTAATATCTGATTAAATAAAGTATGATTAAGGGGCGGAAAAAATCCGCCCCTGATTAATTATGTTGAAATGATCAAGAAGTGATTTTTTCAAGTAATGTAGGAAGCTCACTTAGCGATGAAATTCTGTATTCAGCCTGAGGAACTTCTCCGAAACCATAATCTGCATGAATAAATACAGCACCTGCTTTGGTAGCGCTGTTATAATCACCGAGAGTATCTCCCACATAGAATACTTTTTCGTAGTTATTACGCATAATGACAGATTTTATGTTTTCGTCCTTTTCTTTCAGCGTGTTGCCATAACATTCTCTGTCGGAAAAATACTTTTCAAGATTGCTGTAATAGCCGAGAAACGACTCGATATATCCGCATTGACAGTTGCTGACAATTGAAAGTTCGTATTTTCCGGAAAGAGTGATAAGCGTTTCTTCAAGCTGAGGATAGATTTTTGCACCGCTTTTGTGAAGATATATCTGCTCATTTGCAAGACAGTCATCAAAGATTTTATCAATGTTTTCAATAGGATAATCGGCGAAAATACTGTTTTTTATCTCCTCCATATTCTTTCCCATAATACTTTGCATAAATTCCTTATCAATCTGAAGTTTTCCGTCTGTGGCACGGCTTAGAACTTCGTTCCATGCAATAACAACTTCATCCGACGAATCCCATAAAGTTCCGTCAAGGTCGAATATAACTGCGTTCATAAGTGATTCCTCCGTAATAAACGCTATATCACCGTTTTGGCGATATAGCGTTTCATAATTTATATTAATAATTTCCCTTTACATAGGATGAAACGAGATTAAGGTCGTTTACATCTGTTTTTTCTTCGTTGAATTTTTTTCTTGTTTCAACCATTGAGAAAACATCAATTTCTGCTGTTGTATCAAAATCAGCATCAGCTTCCCACTGTGCTGAAAGCGTTACTGACTGTCCCGGGAATAACGCAGGGATTGTAAATTCATCGCCCGGCTGATATATTTCGGTTTTATATTTCCAGCCTGTGAATTTATATCCATAATATCTGTAACTACATTCAGGAAGCACCATTTTGCTGTTGTATTCTTCCTTTGAAACGATTTTCTGCTTCATTGAATTGTTTGAATAGAGCGAAACAGAGAAAAGTGCAGGGGTCCATACAGCTGTATAATGAACGTCTGATGAAGGCATTGTTACAGTTTCTTCAGTCTGATATACCTTTCCGTCGTAATCACTGAGCCAGCCTGTGAGATTGTAGCCGAGTCTTGAAAGTCTTGCGGAATCAGCAAGCTCAAAGCTTATACCCTCTCTTTTTTCGAGTATAACTTCGTTTTTGCCGTTTATGTTGTCTACATCCCCCGTCTGATAGTATACGTTGTAAATCTTTAACCAGTTCGGAGTAAGAACAATGTCATGTTCAGGCATAATAATCTTTTGTGTTGAAGTATATACATTTGTGCCGTCTGTCCAACCGAATTGATTATAGCCTTCTCTTGAACAGTAATTTGTTGTAATTTTTGCGGCAGAATTCGGTACAAATTTATTACCGCTGATAACACCGTTTAATTCATATTCTCCGCAGTCGTAAATTATGCTGTAAATTCCTTCCTGATCAGCATTGACAACAACAGGCTTAAGAGTTACATCCTGAGCAGGCATAGTGAAAACATCACCGGGTTCATAAATGTAAAAATCATCATAAGTCCAGCCGCTGAATCTGTCTTTTCCTGTGTCAGGTTCTGCTGAGCTTAATGTGTATTTCTTGTTTGCTTTAAGTTTAACAGATTCAAAAGGCTCTTCGCTTTCATATCCTTGCAAGTCGAAAGAAAGCGTATATTCTTTTTCTGCTTCGGTTTCTGTTGCTGAAACCTTGTCATAGCTGAATGAGCTTCCTGTGCCGATAAGAAGCATAACAGCCATACCTGCCGAAAGACAGGATTTTAATAGATTCTTTTTCATAGTTCCTCCCATTAATTGCGCATAGGCTTTTACACCCTTGGTAGCCTGTGCTATTTGAATTGATTTTGTGTCGGATTGTAATGATAGCCGATAGCACTGAGCTTGTCTGATATTTCTTTTTCGGGGATATTGCGTGCCTTGCAAAACTCCTCGAAGCTTGGATAATTATCTCTGAGCTGAGTGTTGATATAGCTCAGAAGTATAACAGGATCATTGGGTATTGAAGCAAATTCCATAAATAAACTCCTTAGACTTATCAAAAATTGCGGAAAACGCCGTCTGAGGCACATTATAACCGACAATTTTAATATACATTATCAGAGTGTTTTTGTCAATAATCGGATAAAAATATTAAAAATAAATTTTTTGTAAAATAATTACATCAGATAATCAAAAGATATGCAAAGTGTGTATAATGATATGTACTTTTTGATATATGATAAATTGCATAATAATGAAAAAAGACGTAAAATTACGTCGATATAAACAAAAAATGATATTATAAATGTCGTTTAATTGATAAAGTTGAAATTATGTTGTGTAAAGTGACTAAAAAAGCCACAGGCGTTTGGTGCAGTTTTAGGAGTAGCATTTTATATTTAAATGTGGTATAATTAAAAGGCTAAATGGATGCAGTTAAGTGTGTGCAACAAATTGCGGAAACAGCGTGGTTTTATATGGTATTTCCAATTTTATATATCACAACGCAGATTATAACATTTTTACTGCTTTAATATCCATGTTTATAACACATAAGGAGGTTCATTAAATGGGTTTAGCAAAAGCTAAGGTGCCTTTCAGCGGTACTCCTGAACAGGAAAAACAGCTGCTTGAGGTCATTGCGGAAAAAAAAGGTGAAAAAGGTGCTTTAATGCCGATTCTCCAGAAAGCACAGGAAATTTACGGTTATCTTCCAATCGAAGTTCAGACTATTATTTCCAACGAAACAGGTATTCCACTTGAAAAGATTTACGGTGTAGTAACATTCTATGCACAGTTCTCACTCAATCCAAAGGGTAAGTATAAGATTTCAGTATGTCTTGGTACAGCTTGCTACGTTAAGGGCGCAGGCGATATCTATGACAAGCTTCAGGAAAAGCTTGGTATTGCAGGCGGTGAATGTACTGCTGACGGAAAGTTCTCACTTGAAGCTTGCCGTTGTATCGGTGCTTGCGGTCTTGCTCCTGTACTGACAGTTAACGAAGATGTTTTCGGTCGTCTTACAGCTGATGACGTGGATGATATCCTCGCTAAATATGCAGACTAAGTTTTTTATCATTACTATCAAATTGGAGGAAAATATATGAAGACTCTTGAAGAACTTAAAGCTGTCAGAGATAAGATGATGGGCGAAGTTGCTCTCAGAACAAGTGACAGTGCATCTTCAAAATATGAAAGACATGTACTCGTTTGCGGCGGTACAGGTTGTACATCATCAGGCTCTACTCAGATTATAGATGCTCTTGCTTCAGAAATCGAAAGCAAGGGGCTTAAAGATAAGGTTCAGATCGTTAAGACAGGCTGTTTCGGTCTTTGTGCACTCGGTCCGATCATGATCGTATATCCGGAAGGAACATTCTACTCAAGAGTAGAAGTTGAACATATCACAAGAATCGTTGACGAGCACTTCATCGGCGGAAATCCTGTTAAGGAATATCTCTATGATGAAACAGTTGACGGCGACAACATCAAGGCTCTCGATGATACTGCATTCTATAAGAATCAGCAGAGAGTTGCTCTCAGAAACTGTGGTGTTATCAATCCTGAATGTATCGATGAATACATCGGCAGACATGGTTACGAAGCTCTTGGTAAGGTTCTTACAACAATGTCACAGGATGATGTTATCCAGACAATCCTCGACAGTGGTCTCCGTGGAAGAGGCGGCGGCGGATTCCCAACAGGTATGAAGTGGAAACTCGCTAAGAACCTCGTTCCTGATGCAGATATGAAGTATGTTTGCTGTAACGCTGACGAAGGTGACCCGGGTGCATTTATGGATCGTTCAGTTCTCGAAGGCGACCCACACGTTGTTCTCGAAGCTATGACAATTGCAGGTTACGCTATCGGTGCTAAGCAGGGTTACATCTATGTTCGTGCTGAATACCCAATCGCTGTTGAGCGTCTTGAAATTGCTATCAAGCAGGCTCGTGAAGCTGGTATGCTCGGTCAGAACATTTTCGGAACAGACTTCTCATTTGACATCGACCTCAGACTCGGTGCAGGTGCGTTCGTATGTGGTGAAGAAACAGCTCTTATGACTTCTATCGAAGGTAACAGAGGCGAACCACGTCCACGTCCTCCATTCCCAGCAGAAAAAGGTCTTTATAACAAGCCAACAATTCTCAACAACGTTGAAACATACGCTAATATCCCACAGATTATCCTCAATGGTGTAGAATGGTTCACATCAATGGGTACAGAAAAGTCAAAGGGTACAAAGGTATTCGCTCTCGGTGGTAAGATCAACAATACAGGTCTTGTTGAAGTTCCTATGGGTACAACACTCCGTACTGTTATCGAAGAAATCGGCGGCGGTATTCCAAACGGCAAGAAGTTCAAGGCTGCTCAGACAGGTGGTCCTTCAGGCGGTTGTATCCCAGCTGAACATTTCGATGTTCCGATTGACTACGATAACCTTATTGCTATCGGCTCAATGATGGGTTCAGGCGGTCTTATCGTTATGGACGAAGACAACTGTATGGTTGACATCGCTAAGTTCTTCCTTGAATTTACAGTTGATGAATCATGTGGTAAGTGTACTCCATGTCGTGTTGGTACAAAGAGAATGTACGAAATCCTTGACAAGATTACTAAGGGTAAGGGTACTCTCGAAGATATCGACAAGCTTGAAGAGCTTTGCTACCACATCAAGACAAACTCACTTTGTGGTCTTGGACAGACAGCTCCAAACCCTGTTCTTTCAACACTCAAGTTCTTCAGAGATGAGTATATCGCTCACGTTGTTGATAAGAAGTGTCCTGCTGGCGTATGTAAGGATCTCCTCCACTTCGAGATCATAAAGGATCAGTGTATCGGCTGTGGCTTATGTGCTAAGCAGTGTCCTGCATCTGCAATCGAAAGAACAGATTATATCGCTCCGGGCAAGAAGCTTGCAGCAATGGCTATCGATACTGACAAGTGCGTTAAGTGTGGTGCTTGTATCGATTCATGTAAGTTCAAGGCAATTATCAAGAAATAAGCGGAGGAATTTTTAATGGAAAATTTAACAGTTAAAGTAAATGGTGTTGAAGTATCAGTACCTAAGGGCACAACAGTCCTTGAGGCTGCTCACATCGCAGGTATTGAAATTCCTACACTTTGCTATATGAAGGAAATCAACGAAATCGGTGCTTGCCGTATCTGTATCACAGAAGTAAACGAAGGCAGAGGCTTCCGTCTTGTTGCAGGTTGTGTTTACCCATGTACAGATGGTATGGAAATTCGTACAAACACACCTAATGTTATCGATTCAAGAAGAAAGACTCTTGAGCTTATTCTTTCAACACATGAAAGAAAGTGCTTATCATGTGTAAGAAGCGGTAACTGTGAGCTCCAGACACTCGCTAACGAGCTTGGCGTTGAAATGGAAGATAATTACGATGGCGAAACAAATAAGTATGAGATTGATGATTCAGCAGCTCATATGTACCGTGATAACAACAAGTGTATCCTTTGCCGTCGCTGCGTAGCTGTATGTGAAAAGACACAGGGTATCGGTGTAATCGGCGCTAACGAGCGTGGATTCAAGACATTTATCGGTTCTGCATTTGATATGGGACTCGGTGATACAAGCTGTGTATCATGCGGTCAGTGTATCGCTGTATGTCCAACAGGCGCAATCGCTGAAAAGGACTACACAACAGAAGTTCTTGCTGCTATCGCAGATCCTGAAAAGCACGTTATCGTTCAGACAGCTCCAGCTGTTCGTGCTGCTCTCGGTGAATGCTTCGATATGCCAATCGGCACAAACGTAGAAGGCAAGATGGTTACTGCTCTCAGACTCCTTGGCTTTGACAAGGTATTTGATACAGACTTTGCTGCTGACCTTACAATCATGGAAGAGTCAACAGAATTCATCAACAGAGTTAAGAACGGCGGTAAGCTTCCACTTATCACTTCTTGCTCACCAGGTTGGATCAAGTACTGTGAACACTATTTCCCAGATATGATTGACAACCTTTCATCATGTAAGTCACCACAGCAGATGTTCGGTGCAACAGCTAAGACATTCTACGCTGAAAAGATGGGTATTGATCCTAAGAACATCGTTATGGTTTCAATTATGCCATGTACAGCTAAGAAGTTCGAAATCGGCAGAGATGACCAGAACGCTGCAGGTGTTCCTGATGTTGACTTTGCTCTTACAACAAGAGAACTCGGCAGAATGATCAAGCGTGCAGGTATCAACTTTACTGCTCTTAATGACGGTAAGTTCGATGAACCACTTGGTATTTCAACAGGTGCTGCTGTAATCTTCGGTGCAACAGGCGGTGTTATGGAAGCTGCTCTCAGAACAGCTGTACACACACTTACAGGTGCAGATGTTGTTGACTTCCCAGAAGTTCGTGGAACAGAAGGCATCAAGGAAGCTACATACAAGGTTGGCGATCTTGATGTTAAGGTTGCTGTTGCAAGCGGCCTCAGCAATGCTAACGAGCTTCTTACTAAGGTTCAGAATGGTGAAGCTGATTACCACTTCATCGAAATCATGGGATGTCCTGGCGGTTGTGTAAACGGCGGCGGACAGCCACAGCAGCCTGCAACAGTAAGAAACTTTACTGACCTCAGAGCAGAAAGAGCTAAGGCTCTCTATGATCAGGATGCAGCAATGCCGGTAAGAAAGTCACACGAAAACCCAGCTGTTAAGGCAGTTTACGATGAATTCTTCGGCGAACCGGGCAGCCACAAGGCTCACGAAATTCTCCATACTTCATACGTTAAGAGAACAATCAACAAGTAATATATTAATGAGGTGCTGGTATTCAGCACCTCATTTTTTTGCAATATTTATGTAGGTAAATTTGACATAATTGTTGAAAACTATTTGTAATAAAAATAAAAGAAAATACTTGACAATTATATTCTTATGTGGTATAATAATAAAGCTGAATGAATACAGCGTATATATATGGAGAGGTGTCCGAGTGGTTTAAGGAGCTGGTCTTGAAAACCAGTGATACGGCAACGTACCGTGGGTTCGAATCCCACCCTCTCCGCCACAATAGAATTGTGCGGAAGTACCCAAGTGGTGAAGGGGCTCCCCTGCTAAGGGAGTAGGTCGGGAAACTGGCGCGAGGGTTCAAATCCCTCCTTCCGCGCCAATTTTACTAAATAAAAACTGAATATTATGGAGAGGTGTCCGAGTGGTTTAAGGAGCTGGTCTTGAAAACCAGTGATACGGCAACGTACCGTGGGTTCGAATCCCACCCTCTCCGCCAGAAACGGTATGCATAATGCATACCGTTGTTTTTTTGTCCTTAGATATTAAAAAATCCTGAAAAGAAATAATCTTCTCAGGATTTTGCTGTTTATTTATATTGTTCAATATCAACTTCATAACTGCTCGGACGTGTCATAAGAATGTCAAGAGCATTTTTAACGTCTGCACCTTTAAAGAGTACGTTATAAAGCTGTTCAGTGATAGGAATTTCTATACCGAGCTTCTGTGCAAGGTGATAAGCCGCCTTGCATGAGAAATAACCCTCAACTGTACCAACCTTGTTTACAGCTTCATCAGGTGTGAAACCCTCGCCAATAAGTATTCCAGCACGACGATTACGACTGTGCATACTCGTACATGTAACAATAAGGTCACCGATACCTGTAAGACCGCTGAAAGTAGTAATCTTGCCTCCGATAGCAATACCAAGACGAGTGATTTCGTGAATACCACGAGTCATAAGTGCCGCCTTTGTGTTGTCGCCGTAACGCAGACCATCGCAAATACCTGCACAGAGAGCTATGATATTCTTTAATGCACCGCCGATTTCACAGCCGATAACATCATTGCTGAGGTATATTCTGAAGAACTTATTTGCAAGTATATTCTGAACAGCAGCGGCTGCGGCTTCGTTTTCAGAAGCGGCTACAACAGCAGTCGGGATACCTCTTGCAACTTCTTCAGCGTGTGATGGACCTGAAAGTGTTACGATGTTTTTACTTCCAAGCTCTTCTTCAAGAATCTGACTGAGAAACTTGAACGATTCATCTTCAAGACCCTTTCCTGTGTTAGCGATAATCATATCGTCTGTAACGTATGGAGCAGCCTGTTTTGCAACGCTTCGAATAAATGATGACGGAATACCGAAGATGAGAAGCTCACAGCCTTTAATGCATGAAATGTCGCTTGTAAGACCAATTTTTTCTGAAATGAGAACTCCGGGAAGCTTGTTTATATGTTCGCCCTTTGCTCTGATTTCGTCAATTTCAGACTGAAATGCGGACCATACAGTTACATTGTGACCAGCTCTCTCTGCCATAACAGCAAGGCTTAGACCAAATCCGCCTGAGCCAAGTATAGTAATGTTTGCCATAGAAAATCACCCCTTTGAATGTTTTGATTTGAATGAAAATTTATTTTCATTTCCGTTTTTAAGTCTGATGATATTTGTTTTATGCATGTAAACAACAACTGACGCCATAATTAATGCAAGTGCAGTATATAAAAAGGAGTAGGAGAGTG
>JAFWWU010000134.1 GCA_017523285.1 Ruminococcus sp. | reverse complement strand
TGCTCCACCAAGTACCAATATACGCATAATTACATTTCCTCCTTAGTAATTTCTATACCGCCTACAGGACGGATTTTCATTTTTGTACAAGATTTTTCTCCGAAAATTCTGTTCATTTCACTGATATAGTCATCAACAAGATTAATAGGAACGAACGCCTGAATTGTTCCTGCAAAACCACCACCATGAACTCTTACCGCTCCACTGTTACCAAGGAATCTTCTGCTGAGCATAATCGCAAGGGTTATTGCCTGATTTTCAGGGTCAGAGCAGGAATAATGATTCTGAAGATATGCTTCGGAAGAACGCCCTGATTGTCTTATAAGTTCAAGAAAGTATTCCATATTTCCGTCTTTTAAAGCAGAAGCTTCAAATTTCGCACGATTGTTTTCCTCGAAGAAATGTGTTGCACGGATTATTGCTCTATCGGAACAATTTTCACGGAGTTTTGGAATTTCATTGTAAAATAAAAGTTCATTCACAAATCTCAGATGTGATTTACCGAACTGCTTTGCGATATTCTCCATCTCATTTCTGATTGCAGAATAGTCATCGGTCAGATTGGCGTGGCTGCTCTTTGTATCTGTTATGCACAGGCAGTAGCCGTATTCTTCGAAATCAAAGTTGAAAGTTTCAACTTTCGGTTCTTCGGTATCAAGAAAATCTATGAAAACCAGACCTCCGACAGAAGAAACCATTTGATCCATAAGACCGCTGTTTTTGCCGAAATAAACATTTTCGGCAAACTGTCCGATTTTTGCAATTTCAACTGCTCCTGCTTTATTACCATTATAATAGGTATCTATTGTTGTACCAATCAGCGTTTCAAACGCTGCCGATGAAGAAATCCCGCTTCCACAGATTACATCTGAAGTGCAATACAAATCAAATCCGTCTATCTTTGCACCCATATCGATAAATCTTGCCACGATGCCACTTACGATAGCAGTTGTTCCTGTTTTTCCTTCTTTCACAGAAACCTCATTGATATTTACTGTGAATGGCTCATATCCCTCGGATTTAATGCGGATAACTCCGTCATTGTGAAAGGCTACAACGGCGATAGCATCAAGATTTACAGCCGTTGCCAGAACACAACCGTGCTGGTGGTCGGTGTGGTTGCCTCCGATTTCAGTTCTTCCTGAGGCTGAAAATATACGAACGTCTTTTCTTTCGGGATAAATTTCTGAAAATTTCTTGACTGCATCTGTATAACGTTGTTTCTGATACTTCATTTCTTCTTCAGATGTTCCGTAAATATCTTTGAATACATCTGAAAACTTATTGTTTTCAATGAAATGTAATGTATTGATAATATTCATAACATATGCTCCTTTCGGAATTAAAGAGAAGTAATTGTAAATTCCAGAGTCATTGCTTCTTCACTGTTTATCTTGAATTCCTTGTGTACGGGTGCTCCCCAGCTGTCATCACCACCAACGCCCATCTGTTTTGCGGCAATGCGTACCCAAGTGTAAGTTGGGTCAGGTAGCTCGTCACGGTGCATAGCGCCCACAAGCTCGTATGCGTTATATGGAAGAACACTCATTTCGAAAGGCTGTTTGTTTGCTTTGAAGTTAAGACCTGCTCCGTTTTCTTCATATACATTTACATATCTCACGCCTGTTCTGTTGCCGCATTCCTGGGGGTTAAGATACTTTGTGAAGTTTTCCAGTGCAGTTAATGTGTATACACCAAGTCTTGCACCGTTGTTTCTGTCGATGTAGTTTTCATCAGGACCCATTCCGTAGAATGTAAACTTGTCATACTGCTTCTTCATTTTGAAATCCATTGCAAACACAGGCATATCGGAAAGCCCCTTAACTCCGGGATATTCAGCCTTAACACCGAGTCTGCCGTCAAAGTAAGCGATATATGTAACCTTGTATTCAAAGGACGGAACAGTGGGTGCAAGGAACTTGAATGTTACTTCAAGACTGTCAGCGTTTTCCTTTGTGTCATATCCCATAAGCTTTGCACATCTTCCTGCAATCTGCCACTGTGCATTTTCATAAGGGTAGCCTGCACCTGTGTCGTTGTCGGTGTACGCTCTGAAAAAGCTGATTTTCGGTGCTCTTGTAATATATTCTTTACCGTCGTAAATCAGCGAGCTTACTCCGCCCTCACGCTTGTCAAACTGCATTGAGAAGTTTTCGCCGTGTATGCCTATACAGAAGTCGCCATACACAATTTCAGCCTTTGCAGTAATTTTTTCAGCTTCAACTTCGGGAGTTTTCATAACCTCCTGTGCAAAGGAAATCTCGTATCCTTTTTCTGCCCAGAGTGTGTCATCCAGAAGAACTGCACAAGCTGTTATAACATATTCTCCACCATTTTCGGGAACTTCAAGGCCGATTTTCACGTTGCCTGTTTTGCCAGCAAGAATGTTCAGATAATGTTCTTCTACGGCAAGGATTTTTCCTTCCTTTTCAAGTGTGACCTTGAAAATATATCCCTCTGTACCAACAAAAAGGTTTCTGTTTTCTATTGTAAGCACGCCGTTTTCGATGCTCATTCTGATGTTGGAGTAAAGCTGTTTTGCTTCGCTTACCTTTGGAGAATATGTGCGGTCTGCGTAAACAATACCGTTTGTGCAGAAGCCGTAATCGCTTGCTCTGTCATCAAAATCGCCGCCGTAAACAAGCACTCCGTCCTTGTAAAGTGACTGGTCGATGTAGTCCCAGATAAAGCCGCCCTGATATGCTTCATATTTATCTTCAAGGTCGGTGTAAAGCTTCATACCGCCTAAGGAGTTGCCCATTGCGTGCATATATTCACAGCTGATGTAAGGCTTGCCTGTGTTCTGCTTAAGATATTCCTCAACCTCGTCAGGCTTTGCGTACATTCTGCTTTCCATATCGGTGATGTGGTCGTATTTTCTGTTCCACACAACACCCTCGTAGTGAACAAGTCTTGTCTTGTCAACCTCGTGGAAGTAGTCAGCCATTGCCGCAATATCATCACCGCAGTAGCTTTCGTTTCCGCAGCTCCATATCAGCACGCTTGCGTGGTTTTTGTCACGCTCATACATTGACCTTGCTCTGTCGAGGCAGGCTTCCTTCCATTCGGGAAGTGAAGCAGGAACATTTATAGAAGGCTCGCAAGCGCCCATTTTCTGCCAAGTGCCGTGGCTTTCGAGATTTGTTTCGTCGATAAGATAAATGCCGTATTCATCGCAAAGTTTATACCAAAGGGAGTTGTTGGGATAGTGGCAGGTACGGACAGCGTTGATGTTGTTACGCTTCATAAAGCTAATATCCCAGAGCATATCTTCTTCGGTAACAACTCTGCCGCCCTCTGCGTTCCACTCGTGGCGATTGATACCTTTGAAAATTATTCTCTTGCCGTTCAGACACATAATGCCGTTTTTCATCTCAAAGGTACGGAAACCAACCTTTGTTTCAGTTGTTTCAATAATTTCACTATCTGATGAAATCTCAGCAGTTAATGTATAGAGGTTGGGCTGTTCGGCGCTCCAAGGCATAACATTCGGAATTGAAACTGTAACATCTGCTGTGTCGCTTTCGTAAACCTTATTTCCGTTTTTATCGATAAGAGTAAGCTTTATTTCATAATCGCTGTCGCCTGTAATATCAAGCTCAGTTGTAAGAATACCATTTCCGTTTTCGTAATCGTAGTCTGCGATAACCTTCATATCACGAACGTGAATTTCTGGAACAGCGTAAAGATACACATCACGGAATATTCCTGAAAATCTCCAGAAATCCTGGTCTTCCAGCCAGCTTGCAGTGCTGTAGCGGTAAACCTCAACCGCAAGCTTGTTGTTCTTTTCCTTTATGTAAGGAGTAATATTGAACTCGGAAGGAGTGAAGCTGTCCTCGGAGTAGCCTACAAACTCGCCGTTGAGCCACACATAGAACGCTGTTTCAACCCCCTGAAAGCTGATAAAGGTTTCCTTGCCGAGAAGCTCCTTTTCAACGTCAAAGAATTTCACATAACTTCCAACAGGGTTACGCTTCTGAGGTATCTGAGGAGGAAGGAGCTGCTCGTGACCTTCCCATGGATACTGAGTATTGGCATATTGCGGAATATCATATCCTTCCATCTGAATATTCGAAGGCACATAAATATCGTCCCATCCTTGACAATTAAATCCTTCTTCCATAAATCCTGCTACTGTCTGTCCATAGTTCTTTGCATAATGGAATTTCCACAAGCCATTTAACGATACCTTAAAACTGCTTTCTCCAATTTCCATTTCATCCATATCCGCATAGAATCGATGGTCAGAATGTGCATCCAGTCTGTTCTCTCTAAAATAAAGAGAATCTTTTACTTTTCCGTAGTCAAATGTGTTCATAAGTATCTTCTCCTTGAAAATAAATTTTGAAAAAAAAGGATACAGCAGAACAAAACCTATTCATCGTATCCTTTTTAATGAAACTATTATCCATATTTTAATAACTATTTCACACATCATTGAAACTTACATCTCAAAAACGTTTTTAAATCATAAACTCTGTCCATCATTTATTGATTGTTAATTTCTTAACAAAAATTCATAAAAGCCAAATCCAAAACATTCTTTCTATGTAAATCGTCCTGATTTTAAATAGTTATATTTTTCGTTATTATTTTACTGCACCTGTAATACCTTCTGCAAACTGTTTCTGTAATACAAAGAATACAATCATAGTAGGAACAGAACAGAAAAGTACGCCCATCATCAACATACCATAATCAATGGTATATCCTGCTGACATATTTGCAATCAACATTGGCATTGTCTGTGCATTACTATTTGTCATAATAACCTTCGGCCATAAATATGCATTCCATGCGTTCATAAATGTAATAACACCTGCTGCTGCATAAGTAGATTTCATCATTGGCATATACATCTGGAAGAAAATCTGCCATTCTTTTAATCCGTCAATACGTGCTGCTTCCATTGTATCAATTGGGAAGTTTCTGGAGTTCTGACGGAACATCATAATTAAGAATGGTGTTGAAATACCAGGAAGCATAAAGCCCCATAC
>JAFWWU010000133.1 GCA_017523285.1 Ruminococcus sp. | reverse complement strand
TAAAAAACAAACATAAGATAAAGATAAGATATAAAATATATAGTTGTAGTAGTAGAGGCTGTGGATTTGTTTAAAACCATATTTTTCCTCAGAATATCGTAAAAATTTCTTCAACTCTGAATTGTTCAATAAAATTGGAAAAGTTTAAAGATAAATCTGTGTGTGAAGAATGTTTAAGTATGTTAAGTTGAAAACTAAAAATTCTTGAAAAATTTGTTGAAAGATTAAAAGTGGCTGTTAAAGTTTTCACATTCTGTTAAATTTACAGAATGGATAAAAAGTTGAAAATTATATCCGCAGATAAATTCTGTCAGATGTTTTATAAGGAAAAATGAGGAAAAGTATTTCCACTTAGTTTTCAACATAGTGTTGAAATAGCAGTTGAAAACAAGTTTGAAGTATATGGAAAGATTATTTTTTTATAAAAAACTGAAAAATTATACCTTGCTCTTATCCTTGATATTCTTTATGATGTCTGATACAAGATTATTGAGGTTAGAATCCTTTTTGATACTGCTTGCAATATTATTTACAGCGTAAACGATTGTTGAATGGTCACGTCCGCCGAATTCTGTTCCGATTGAAGCAAGAGGCATCTGTGTGATTTCTCTTACAACGTAAATTGCAACTTTACGGGCATTTGAAATCTGTGATGAACGCTTATTTGAACGTAAATCCTCAGGTGAAACTCCGTAAACAGTAGAAACCTCAGCAATAATCTTTTCAACAGTGATCGGAATAGGCTGATCATCTGTAAGAATATCTCTGATTACGCTCTGCGCCATTGAAATTGACGGAGGACTTCCTGCAAGATGCTTGAGTGCTTTAAGCTTTTTAACAGCACCCTCAAGCTGACGGATATTTGATTTGAGTCTGTTTGCTATGAATTCAGCAACCTCGCTCGGAATGTTAAGCTGTAAAAGTTCAGCCTTACGCTTTATAATAGCAATTCTTGTTTCAAAGTCAGGAGCAGAAATATCTGCAATAAGACCGCCCTCAAAACGTGTTCTCAGACGCTCTTCAAGAGTAATAAGCTCCTTTGGCGGCTTATCTGATGTAATAACTATCTGCTTACCCTCTGAATGAAGCTTATAGAATGTGTGGAAAAATTCTTCCTGCATTCTTTCTTTATGAGCAAAGAACTGGATATCGTCGATAAGGAGGATGTCGGCATTTCTGTATTTTTCGTGGAATTCATTTATGCTTCCCTTGTTATTGATAGCATTGATAAGCTCACTTCCGAAAACTTCACTTGTAACGTAAACTATATTTTCATCGGGATTATTTTTTCTGATTTCATTTGCAATAGCAGTAATAAGGTGAGTTTTACCAAGACCTGACGGACCGTAAATAAACAGCGGATTATATTCGCTTCCGCTTTTTTTAGCAACTGCCTTACATGCGGCAAGAGCAAATTCGTTTGAACGTCCTTCGATAAATGTATCGAAAGTATAATCATATTCAGCAAATTCATAGCTTTTTTCAAGCTCTGCATGCTTTTCTTCAAGCTCATCGTATGTAGGAATTTTAACATCGTTCAGATTACTCACTACATTGATTATGATATCAACATTAAAACCGAGAATTGAATGGAATGCTTCTTTAAGCGCTTCTTCGTAATTATTTGAAATAATATTTTTCTGGAATTCAGACTGAACCTTGAAAACTGCGTTCTGACCGTTGAGTTCAACAGGCTCTAAAGAACCAATCCATGTTTTAAGAGGGACTTCGCCGACTTTTCCGGATTCAATACAATATTTTTTTACTTCCTCAAAAACTTCCGAAAAGGAATTCATAAAATTATAACCTCCTGAAATATTCTTCTTCATGTATAAAACCGATGTGCATTATGACAATTCACAGTTAAGGCAGTATATACATTCTGACAATTACACTTATTATAACATAATACATTATAAAAAGCAATAGGTTTTCAACAGTTAAAAGTGCGTAAATGAAAAATTTGTTGAAAATTATAAAAACATTTTTTGTTTTTTATCGTCAAAAAAGCCAATAAACAAAAATTTGAAAAATTTTTTCAATAAGTACTTGACATCCTGAAGAATTTAAGTTATAATCATATAGTGCAAAAGCGTGTATTTATGAAAACGCTTTTATAGTTTTGTTATATTTATGCAAATAGCCTTTTGGCATATACGTATTTGCGAAGAGAGGAGGACATAGCTTTATGAAGAGAACTTATCAGCCTAAGAAGCTTCACAGAAAGAAGGAGCATGGCTTTATGAAAAGAATGGCTACTAAGAACGGAAGAAAGGTTTTAGCTCGTAGGAGAGCAAAGGGCAGAGCAAAATTAACCTACTGATGAGCCGGACCACAAATATTTTTTGTGGTCTTTTTTGTTATTTGTATGTTTTGTTTTTTCTGCTTTTTATGACTGCTGTCGCTTTTTTCTTAGGGAGTGTTGATACTAAAATAATACACAGATTTTCGAGCAAAAATTTCAAGTAGCAAAAGCGAAAAGATGCAGGCTGCCGCCTGTCAAACCTTTTTAACGCAGGAAACGTGAAATTTTGACGAAAAGATGTGTTGTCAGGCTTTTTGTCAATACGACCTGATTCAGCAAGTCCAAAAGTAATTGTTATGCTTTATACTGAAATTTTAAACGATAACAGAGATTTTCTTTTCCTTTACAAGAAAGGCAGATTCGTCGCTGGCAAGCATGCTGTTGTGTATTTCAGAAAGAACAGATTTGCTTTTAATCGTCTTGGTATTACTGCCGGAAAAAAGGTTGGAAATGCTGTTTGTCGTAACAGAGCTAAACGTATTATCCGTCAGGCTTACAGAGAAAATGAAATTGCTTTGCCTGTCGGTATAGATATGGTTATCGTGGCAAGAACAGCTATATGCGGTATAAAATCAGATGTACTGAGTAACTGGATTAAAAAAGCTGTCATATCCGAAATAAATAAATCCCTCTCGGATAAAAATTGAGTGTTTCTATGAAATATATCTTTATTCTTCCGATTATTTTTTACAGAAAAATAATTTCTCCGCTTTTTCCTGCAAAATGCAAGTATATTCCTACCTGCAGCACATATTCTCTTGAAGCATTCAGAAAATTCGGTGCGGTGAGAGGACTTATACTTACAGTATGGCGGATTTTAAGATGTAATCCATGGTCGCTTGGCGGATTTGACCCTGTGCCTGATAAATTCAGCTTTAAAATATTTAAAAATCGTTGATTTTTATACAATCTACAGCAGTATTCTGCTGTTTTATGAAAGAGGTTTTTTATTTTGACGTGGTTATATAAAATATTCGGCGTACCATTCGGCTATCTGATGATGCTTATTTACGACCTTGTTCAGAACTATGGTGTTGCCATTATCCTTTTTACTCTCGTAACAAAGCTCATTCTTCTGCCTATTAACTATAAAACGCAGAAAAATGCCGCAAGAATGCAACTTCTCAATCCTGAGCTTCAGAAGCTAAGAAAGAGTTATAAGGATAATCCGCAGAAACTACAGGAAGAGCAGATGAAGCTTTATCAGCGTGAGGGCGTAAACCCGATGGGTTCATGTCTGCCTGCTGTTATTCAGATGGTTCTCCTTTTTGGTGTGCTTGATGTTGTATATAAGCCTCTTACTCATATTATCAGATTCAGTAAGAATACTATCGGAAGTGCAAGAGATCTTGCTGCTGAAATAGGTAAAATTACAATCAGGGAAAGTGACCTCAGAAATGAGCTTAGTATCCTTAATATTTTCAATAATAATAAGGATAAATTCTCTTCAATTGGTGAAAGCTTTTCATCAAAGGTATCAGACTTCTATGAAAACTTCTCGATTTTCGGAGTAAATCTCGGTGATATTCCTGCTGTTCCTAAGGATTGGTCTGATATGGGACAGGTTGGATTATTCCTCATTCCTATTTTTGCAGGTCTTTCACAGCTTGTATATACTGTTTATTCACAGATTCATCAGAAAAAACAGAATCCTGATATGCCTAATATGGGCTGTATGAATGTAATGCTTTATCTTATGCCGCTTCTCTCGGTATTCTTTGCATTCCAGGTTGCAGCAGGTGTAGGCTTCTACTGGATTTTCTCATCAATTTTCTCATTCTTTATTACAATCGGACTCAACAAGTATTTTACTCAGGAACGTATTGCCAAGATTGTTGAAAAAGAAAGAGAAAAAGCTAAAAAATATGCCGAAGTTAATGGCGGCAAGAAAACATTTATGCAGAAGATGCTCGATCAGCAGCAGGCTGCACTTGAACAACAGAATAAACAGCAGGCGCTTTATAAAGAGAATGGTGAAAAAATGTCACGTTCCGAAGCAAATGCTCATAATCGTCAGCTTTTGAATGAAGCAAGAAAGCGTATGGCTGAAAAGTATGGCGATGATTATAACGAAGATTAATTAATCTTATATTTTTATTGTGCTTCGAAGTCGCCGAAGCAGTGTGAATTTATGATATTGCGACAGATTGGAGATTGAATTTGTATGACTGAAATATTTATCGGAAAAAATATTGACGAAGCTAAGAAGAATGCATGCGCTAAGTTCGGCGTTGCTGTTGATAAGATTAAATTTGAAATAATTGACGAGGGTAAAAAAGGCTTTCTCGGTATTGGTAAAACCGATGCTAAGGTAAAGGCTACTTATACTCCTGCAGAAGCTCCTGCAAAGAAGGAAAAAGCTAATGTTTCAGAAAAGAAGAATGTTGCTTCAATAATTGAAAAAATAGTTGACGGTCCTGCCGAAGAAGAAACTGCTGCTAAGGAAGAAGCTGTAGTTGAAGTTATTGAAGAAGCAGTTGAAGAAGTTAAGGAAGAAATCTCCGAAGAACCTGCAAAGGCAGTAGTTGAGGCAGAAATTATTGATGATGAAGAAGAATATTCACTCGACAATTTCACTC
The DNA here is from genome assembly GCA_017523285.1 of Ruminococcus sp. Classification (GTDB taxonomy): domain Bacteria; phylum Bacillota; class Clostridia; order Oscillospirales; family Ruminococcaceae; genus Ruminococcus. The sequence continues at coordinate 10,165 of JAFWWU010000133.1, read as the reverse complement.
TCATTGAAAATGATGCTGACCTTAATCCAAAGGCTAAAATTGCTGTTGATTACATCGACAGTGTTCTTTCAGCAATGGATATCAAGGCTACTTTCAAGGTTTATCAGAATGATAAGGGTGCTGTAATTGATATCGACAGCGAATCAAACGGAACAATTATCGGCAGAAGAGGCGATACTCTCGATGCTATTCAGTATCTTTCATCCATGATCGCAAACAAGGGTGACAAGGAATATTTCAGAATTACAATCGATTGCTTCGGTTACAGAGAAAAGAGAAAGAATACCTTAAAGCTTCTTGCTGAAAAGGTAGCAAAATCAGTTCTCAGAACAGGCCGTTCACAGCCACTCGAACCAATGAATCCTTATGAAAGAAGAGTTATTCACTCTGCTATTTCAAAGATTGAGGGCGTTTCATCACGTTCAGTTGGTGACGAGCCATACAGAAAGATTATTATTTCTTCTGAGCTTGGCAACAAGAAAAATGACAGACGCAGAAGCGGCAACGGAAGAAACGGTAACAGAAGCGGCGGCAGAAAGAACTATGAGCCACGCGAATCAAAGAAAATTGACCTTTCAACAAGCTTTGAAAAGGATTATAAGAGACCAAAGCCTGAGGATAACATTGAGGGCGGTCTTTACGGAAAAATCGAATTCTGATTTCAACAAGACTTTAATCGCCTTGACCTGTGCATAATAACGGGCAGGGCGATTTTTTAAAGGAGATAAAAATGTCAGCAATTGCAGCTATTTCAACACCGAATGCCCCCGGAGGTATTGCGGTTATAAGAATTTCGGGTGATACTGCACTTGAAATTGCGGATTGTGTCTTTAAATCAATAAGCGGTAAAAAAGCTTGTGATATGGCAGGATATACATGCAGCTATGGTGCGGCATACGATAATGACGAGCGTATTGATGACTGTATTCTTACTGTTTTCAGAGCTCCTAACAGCTACACAGGAGAAAATGTAGCAGAGATTTCATGTCACGGAGGATTATACGTCACAAAACGTATTCTACGCACAATACTTGCAAATGGTGCTGAATCAGCCGCAGCAGGTGAATTTACAAAGCGTGCATTCATAAACGGAAAAATAGATCTCACTCAGGCTGAAGCAGTTATGGATATTATTTCCGCAAAGGGAGAAACAGAGCTTAAAATGGCTGAAATTCTCCGTGAGGGTGCGGCATTCAAAAAATCACAGTCAGTAAAAGAAAAGCTTATAAAGGTTCTCGGCGATCTTGCGGCATGGGCGGATTATCCAGAGGATGATATTCCTGAGGTTGAGCCTGATGTATTAAAAGAAAGTCTTACTGAAATCCGAAATGAGCTTTCTGCTCTCATCAAGGGTTATGATTACGGAAGAATTCTTCGTGACGGAATAGATACAGTTATCATAGGCCGTCCGAATGTCGGCAAATCAACCTTATTCAATTGTCTTAGCGGATGTGAAAGAAGTATTGTAACTGATATTGCAGGCACGACAAGAGATATTATTGAAGAATCGGTTAAAATCGGCGACCTTACTTTACGTCTTTCAGATACTGCGGGTATTCGTGAAACAGATGATATAATCGAAGGAATAGGCGTTGATATTGCTTACAAAAGACTTGATGAAGCTCAGCTGATTATTGCTGTTTTTGATGGAAGCTGTCCGCTTACCGAGGACGACATTAATCTTCTTGAGCGTCTTAATGGCAGACGTGTAATTGCTGTTATCAATAAATCTGATGTTGAATTAGCTATTGATGTACAGAAAATCAATTCATATAATATACAGCCTGTATTCATTTCAGCTAAGGAAAATTCGGGAATTGATGTAATTCACACTGCAATTGAAAATCTTTTTGAGGTTGATGAAATTAATTTTGAAAGCGGAACTGCTGCAAATGAACGTCAGAAACGCTGTATTGATATGTCGCTTCAACAGATTGATGAGGCTATAAATGCTATAGATTCGGGAATTATGCTTGATGCAGTTACAGTTTTACTTGATGTAGCAGTACAATATATTCTTGAGCTTACAGGTGAAAAAGCAACCGAAGCTGTTGTTGATGAAGTATTCTCACGTTTTTGTGTGGGAAAATAATGTTCCATGTGGAACAATCCTTGAATTTTGGAGTGAAAAATATGTCATATAAAATGGGAAGCTTTGATGTTGCTGTTATCGGTGCAGGTCATGCTGGCGTTGAAGCGGCTCTCGCAAGCGCAAGGCTTGGATGTAAAACTGTCCTTTTTACGATTTCGCTTGACCAGATAGCAAATCTTCCTTGCAATCCGTCAATCGGCGGAACTGCAAAAGGTCATCTTGTGCGTGAAATTGACGCGTTAGGTGGAGAAATGGGCAAGGCGGCTGATAAATGCTTTATCCAGAGCCGTATGCTTAATCGTGGAAAAGGTCCTGCAGTTCACAGCCTGAGAGTTCAGGCTGACAGAGTTCTTTATCATAACTATATGAAAAAAGCCTGTGAAAATCAGGAAAATCTCTGTGTTAAACAGGCTGAGGTTGCTGATTTGATGATTGAGAACGGTAAAATTATCGGACTTCATACAAGTCTTGGTGCAGAATATGAAGTTAAAGCCGCTATCATTGCAACGGGAACATATCTTAAAGGTAAAATACATATCGGCGAAGTTTCATATGAAAGCGGTCCTGATTCTGCATTGCCAAGTAAATATCTTTCAAAAAGCCTTACTGATTACGGAATCACAGTCCGCAGATTTAAAACGGGAACCCCATGTCGTGTCCACCGCAGAAGTATCAATTTTGATGTAATGGAACGTCAGGATGGCGATGAACAGATTGTTCCGTTTTCATTTGAATCAGATAGTGAAGAAATGGAAAATAAGGTAAGCTGTTATGTCACATATACTAACAGTAATACACACGAAATCATTAAAAACAATCTTCACAGATCACCTCTTTATGCAGGCAGAATTGAGGGTGTAGGTCCTCGTTACTGTCCGTCAATTGAGGACAAAATTGTAAGATTTTCTGATAAGCCACGTCATCAGCTTTTTGTTGAACCTATGGGGCTTGAAACGGATGAATTCTATTTGCAGGGAATGTCATCATCACTTCCTGAGGATGTTCAGCTTGCATTTCTCCGTTCAATTGAAGGACTTGAAAATGTCGAGATTATGCGTCCTGCTTATGCAATAGAGTATGATTGCTGTGATCCGACAGAGCTTATGCCGACTCTTGAATTCAAGTCAGTAAGCGGACTTTATGGTGCAGGTCAGTTCAACGGAAGCTCAGGCTATGAAGAAGCCGCCGCACAGGGACTTATTGCAGGCATAAATGCTGCATTGAAAATTCAGGATAAGGAACAGTTGATTCTCGACAGGGCATCATCATACATTGGTACTCTCATCGATGATCTTGTTACAAAAGGATGCTCTGATCCGTACAGAATGATGACTTCACGAAGCGAATATCGCCTTATTTTAAGACAGGATAACGCCGACCAGCGTCTTACTCCGATTGGTTATCAGCTTGGATTGATTTCTAAAGAGAGATATGATAAGCTCAACGCAAAAATTGAGGAGGTCAACGCTGAAATCAAGAGAGTTTCAACTCTGAATATGTCACCTTCAAAGCAGCTTAATGATTTTCTTGAAGAAAACGGAACAGCACCGCTTTCAACTGGTTGTAAGCTTGCTGATCTTATTCGTCGTCCACAGCTTGGATATGACGTATTATCGCCATTTGATTTAAACAGACCACAGCTTTCGGCAGAGGTCAGAGAACAGGTTGAGCTTACAATAAAATACGAGGGATATATTTCAAAACAGCTTGCACAGATTGAGCAGATGCGTAAGCTTGAACAGAAAAAACTGCCTGCTGATACTGATTATACAAAAATCAGAGGATTAAGACTGGAAGCCGCAGAGAAGCTGAATAACGTAAAACCGCTGTCTATCGGGCAGGCTTCAAGAATTTCAGGAGTTTCGCCTGCTGATGTATCATTGCTGATTGTATGGCTTGAACAGCAGAAAGGAGCAATAAATGCTACCTGATTTTAACTATTCATGTGAGCTTTTCAAAAAGTATGAACTTGAATTAACTCCGCAGATATATGAAAAGCTTGATATTTATGCTCAGTTTCTCGTTGAATACAATGAAAATGTGAATCTTACAGCAATTACTGACGGAAAAGAGATACTTATAAAGCATTTTCTTGATAGTATTCTAATGTGCAGATATTGCGATATAGATCAAGGAGCAACATTGATTGATGTAGGTACAGGTGCGGGATTTCCGTCTGTTCCTCTTAAAATTTTCCGCCCTGATATAAAAATCACCTTGCTTGATAGTCTTAATAAGAGGATAATTTTTCTTCAGGAGCTTTGTGATAAGCTTGATATTGAAGCTGAATTTTTCCACAGTCGTGCAGAAGATTGTGGAAAAAACTCTGATCTCAGAGAAAAATTCGATATAGCTACTGCAAGAGCTGTTGCAAATCTTGGGCTTCTCAGTGAATACTGCGTTCCGTTTGTGAAAACAGGTGGAAGGTTTATATCAATGAAAGGACCGAATGAGGACATTTCTCTCGGTGAAAACGCTGTAAAAATTCTCGGCGGAGAAATAACAGACGATATAAATTATGAACTTGAGGGAGATCAGCGACGTATTGTTGTTGTAAAAAAAATATCGCAGACTCCGACAAAATATCCACGCAATAGCGCTCAGATAAAAAAGAAACCGCTTTGATTATGTTGAATAATGTATAAAAAAACGCTGATTTAACGAAAATCAGCGTTTTTTTTGTATAGAAAATATTTCCGATAGGTGTTAGAATAAATACAGCGGGAATTTTGCCGCAAGAAAGGAGAAGTTTTAATGTCAGGTTTTTTGAATTTTACAAAGCAGCTTAATAAGGTTATTGAGGTTGAAATCTGCGATATATCACCGAATCCACATCAACCGAGAACAGAATTCGATACTTCCGATATTCGCACTCTTGCGGAATCAATTGCACAAAATGGTATATTACAGCCGATTTCTGTAAGAAAAAAAGGCGAAAAGTATGAGATTATTGCTGGAGAAAGGCGGCTTAGAGCCGCAAAAATGTGCGGTCTGAGATTTGTTCCATGTATCGTTCATGATATCAGCGACAGAAATTCGGCAATTCTTGCGCTTGTAGAGAATATACAAAGGCAGGATTTATCATTCTTTGATGAGGCTGTTGCAATTGAAAAATTAATCTCATATTACGGTATGACGCAGGAAGATGCCGCCGCAAAGCTTGGAAAGGCTCAGAGTACCATTGCAAATAAGCTTCGTTTATTGCGATTGACAAAAGAGGAGCGAGAGCTTATTGTTCAATTTAATCTGACTGAACGCCACGCGAGGACACTTTTGCGTCTTGGAAGCCCACAAGAGCGTATAAATATACTCGAAAAAGTCGTTAAAAATAATCTTAATGTTGAGCGTACAGAGCGACTTGTTGATGAATATATCGGCAACGAGAAAATCAAAAAAAGCTATAAAAAGCGTTCAAAGGTATTCAGTAATGTGCGTATTTTCGTCAATACTATAAATAAAGCGGTTGAAACTATGCAGTCGGCAGGAATTGCGGCAGATTCCAAAAAAATTCAGAATGAAGAATATATCGAGTATCGTGTGAGAATTCCGATAACAAATTCACAGACATAAAACTGTCCACCAATGAACTACATATTTTTCAACATTCATCTGAATAATCCACAAAGTAAAGGAACTGCAATACTTAATCCGAGTGCTGTCAGAAGCTGGTTAGAAGTGAGTGACACAGTTTCAAAAATAACCTGAAATTGCGGAAAAGTCACTGCTATAATCAGAATTGCAAGTGAAATTATTACTGCACCGATAAGCTTTATATTTGAAAACGGATTTATTCTGAATATTGATTTTTCTTCTGATTTACATTCAAAAACGTGTATTAATTGCGATACAACAAGCGTGATTAATGCACATGTTCTGCCTTGTTCGATAGTTCCGCCAAAATGAACGGCAAGAGAGAACGATGCAAGTGTTGAAAGTCCTATAAAAATACCTCTGAATATAATTTTTGTCATAAGACCGCCCGCAAAAAATCCCTCAGTGGATTTTCTGGGCGGTTTTGTCATTATATCCGCCTCTGCCGGCTCCATTCCGAGTGCAATTGCAGGTAATCCGTCTGTTACGAGGTTTACGAGCAGTAGCTGAACGGGGAGCAGAACTATCGGCATTCCCATTAAAATTCCAAGAAACATCGTGAGAACCTCTCCGATATTGCATGAAAGCAGATATCTGACGAATTTTCGTATGTTTGAGTAAACGCATCTGCCCTGTTCAACAGCGTTTACAAGCGTTCCGAAATTATCATCAAGAAGTATTACATCGGCGGTCTGCTTTGTAACGTCAGTTCCGGTAATGCCCATTGCAACGCCAACGTCTGCTTCCTTTATCGCAGGTGCGTCGTTTACTCCGTCACCTGTCATAGTTACAATTTCACCCTTACGTCTGAAGCTTTTTACAATTCGCAATTTATGTGCAGGCTCAACTCGTGCAAAAACGCTGTAATTATTTATAATTCCGTCAAGCTTTGAGTCTGGTATTTTATCGAGTTCAGCTCCTGTCATAGCCATTTTTCCTTTTAAAAGTCCTGCTTTTTTTGCTACTGCAACAGCTGTATTTTTATGGTCACCTGTAATCATAACTGTTTTGATTGAAGCTGATGAACATTTCTTTATCGCAATTTTTGCTTCCTCTCTTGGTGGGTCAATCATTCCCATAAGTCCGAGAAATACCTGTTTTTCGTGATTATCCAATGTGTCCGATGTACAGTAAGAAAATGCAAGAACTCTAAGAGCTTTATCAGACATCGCAATAATTTCAGATTCAATTTGCTTTTTGATATTACTTGTAATCGGAAGTATTTTACCGTTTTCATTAAGATAATGAGAACATAGAGGAATTATAACCTCTCCAGCACCCTTATAGAAACACTTTTTTTCATCGCCGCAGGAGGCAAGAACAGCCATATATCGTGTTTCGCTGTCAAATGGAAGCTCGGCTTTTTTTATCCATTTATTTTTGAGTTTTTCCGTAGTAATTCCTGTTTTTGCTGCACATACAAGCAGAGCAATTTCTGTTGCATCTCCTGTAACTGTCCATTCCTTTTCAGGTTTATTTGAAAAAAGTTTAGTATTTTTTAGTGTAATTGAAGCGTTATTACATAGAACACCGCATTGCAGTAATTCATTTAAAGCGATATTTTTATCGGTTTTTTCAGGAGTGTTGCTCTCTCCCTTACAAATTTTACCCTCAGTTCTGTAACCCATTCCGCTTACATTGTAGACATTTTCGCAGGTGTGTATTTCTGTTACCGTCATTTTATTTTCTGTAATTGTTCCCGTTTTATCGGAGCATATAACAGATGTACATCCGAGAGTTTCAATGCTATGTAGTTTATTTGCAAGTGCTTTCTGCTTCATCATTCTGCTTACAGCAAGTGCAAGAGCGATTGTCACAGTTGCAGGAAGTCCCTCAGGAATAGCCGCAATCGCAATTGTAATTCCCGTCATAAGCATTGTAAAAGCATCCTCGCCGCGAAGTATTCCTGCACCAAATACAAGAATACAAACGGCAATGCAGATTATTGCCACAATTTTTCCAAGCTCTGCAAGACGTTTCTGAAGCGGTGTCATTTTGTAATCTATATCGTCAAGCATCGTTGAAATCTGTCCCATTTGCGTTGATGTTCCCGTAGCTATAACCATTGCGGTACAGTTTCCTTTTGTAATGGACGTACCGCAATAAATTATATTTTGCTTATTAAGGGAATTATCAAAATCAGTTTTTAGTCCCGTTTTTTTTTCAACAGATTCTGATTCACCTGTAAGCATAGCCTCATCGGTAAATAGTCCGACGCTTTTAAGAAGCACACAGTCCGCAGGAACTCTGTCGCCTGCCTCAAGCTCGATAACATCCTCAGTTACAAGCTTCTTTGCAGGAATAACAACAGGCTTTCCGTCACGATAGCATTTCGCTGTCGGAGCTGTCATTGATTTAAGAGCTTCAAGTGTTTTTTCTGTTCGAAATTCTTGTATAAAGCCGAGTATAGCGTTTAAAAGAACGATAAGAATTATCGTTACAGCGTCGGTAATTTCACCGAGCAATGCTGAAATTGCTGTTGCCGCAAGCAGAATCATGACCATTACATCACGGAATTGACTGAAAAAAATGCCGACTGCACTAATTCTTTTTCCGTCTGCAAGTTTATTTTCACCCTGCTTTTTTAAACGCTCAACAGCTTCCTTTTCAGTTAGTCCCATAAGCACACTCCTTTTTTCAACATCTATATTTGAAATGTTGAAAGTTTTTAAAACTGTTTTAAACTAAGTCAGATTATTTTTCTGACGTGATATAGTTCTTCTACAACATAATATGTGCTTATTTTTGCTTTTATTCTTTATTATTTCAACAGGGTTGTTAACACTGTGTTGAAAGTGGTGTTGAAATACCATTAATTTCTCTTGGTTTATAATAAAAATTGAGAAGTTTTCAACATATTAAACAGTGTTCCATGTGGAACAATTATGATTTATCTCTTTGTTTAAAGCATATAGCGGCAATAAGACCGAAAACTATTGCGGCAGTTACTCCACCCGAAGCGGCGGTGAGTCCCCCTGTTAAAATTCCAAGCAGACCTTTTTCCGCTATGCTCTTTTTAATTCCCTCCGCAAGAAGATGCCCGAAGCCTGTAAGTGGAACAGTTGCACCTGCGCCCGCAAATTCTACAATAGGCTTGTATAAACCGAGTGCAGAAAGTATAACTCCTGCAACAACAAACCCTGTAAGAATTCGTGCAGGAGTAAGCCTTGTATAATCTATAAAAAGTTGTCCGACAGCACATATAGCTCCGCCTATAATGAATGCCTTGATTATTTCAATAATCATTTATATCCCTCCTTTTATATCAACAAGATGTGAAATTGATGGTATAGTTTCGCCCTGCTGACAAGCCATTGGTGACATAAGCGCTCCCGTAGCCGCAAAAAGTATTCTTTTTATATCACCTTTTTTGAGCATCGGAAGAAAATATCCGCATAAAACAGATGCACTGCATCCGCATCCTGAGCCACCGCAATGTGTATCCTGTGTTTTAGGGTCAAATATCATTGCTCCGCAATCTCTGTGCTGAGTGTTGATATCGATCCCTTCGTTATTCAGAAGCTCAATAAGAAGTTTGCTTCCTGTAATTCCAAGGTCGCCTGTTATAATATAATCATAATCAGATGGTTTATTGCCTGTTGCAGAGAGATATCTTCGGATGGTTTCAGCGGCGGCAGGAGCCATTGCCGCACCCATATTGTTTATATCATTTATTCCCATATCCGTTATTTTTCCGATACAGCCGCCTATTATTACAGGACCTTTACCGTTTCTGTCAATTACAGCCGCACCTGAGCCTGTACAAGTCCATTGAGACGTAGGTGTTCGCTGTCCGCCGTATGAAAGAGGATATCTGAATTGTCTTTCAGCAGTAGAAAAATGCGATGATGTTACTGCAACAGCACGTTCAGCTGTTCCCGAATCGGTATATATAGCTGACATAAGAAGTCCCTCAGCCATAGTTGAGCAAGCACCATATAGTCCCAGAAAAGGTATTTCAAGGTCACGCAGACCATAAGCCGAGCCTATACATTGATTTATAAGATCGCCAGAAAAAATAACATCAAGCTCTTCTTTGGTAATTCCTGCTTTTCGTATAGCGGAAGATACAGCTTCAAGCTGAAATTTGCTTTCAGCCTTTTCCCATGTCTTTTCTCCAAAGTGACTGTCATCAACTATTTTATCAAAATGCTTACCGAGAGGCCCTTTTCCTTCCTTACCTCCGACTATTGCCGCAGAGCTTATAATTGCTGGTTGAGTATCTGTCAGGAATACTCCTTTATCGATTTTTTTCGCCATTTTTATTTCTCCACAATTTTAATGAGTTTTCAACAATCGTGTTTCTGTATACATAAAAACACAGCTGAATAAAATTATTTTCTATAACTTTCTGTTGAATTTTAGCGTGCGAAAATCGGCTATAATACGTTGTTTTGTTGGTGTGAAAATAAGACAAGTGTTCTTATTTCAACAGTATGTTGAAAATAATGTTTAAACAGGATTTAAAAGTTGAAAATTACT